>JAQTVW010000003.1 GCA_028706655.1 Dehalococcoidales bacterium
TCACTATGGCGTATGGTGTGTAGAGCAGGTGCATCACGCCGAGCGGCCCGTTGCGCCACAGCATAATCATCACGATAAGCCCGACGACCGCCGGCGGAGCGCCCATGCCGGTGTTAATAAGGCTGACCAGGAAACGCCGCCCGAAGAAACGCGTCAGTCCGATGACCGTCCCCAGCGTCACACCGAGAAAGAGGCTGATGACGGTAGCCGTAAGGGAAACGACCAGAGACAGCGCGGCGACCTGCACAACTGCCGGGTCGCCGTGGATGAGTGCCTGGAATGCCTGGACGATACCTTCTAGAATTAGGTCCATATTATATAAAAATTATCTCCCGCTTGTGTTTGGCGAGGGAGGATGCGTGGGCGCAATTCTTTTTGAAAGTATACCATTATCATCTAAAAGGAGCGAAGAGACTTTCTTCAGTCGCTCCGCTCCCTCAGAATGACAAATTCAGTTATATCTCCGGCTTGCCCGCATCGGGGTAGAACAGCGGCAAGCCGTATAAATCGACGCCGAACTTGCCGATGAACTGCTGGATTTCCGGGTCGAGGATAAATTTGGCAAAAGCTTCCGCTCCGGCGGCATTTATCTTGTCCGACTTCTGCGGATTGACCTGGATAACATGATAGACGTTCAGCAGGACTTTATCACCTTCCACCAGGATATCGAGCGCGAGGTTCTTCCGGGACTTGAGATAAGTGCCCCGGTCAGAGATAGTATAAGCCCTTTTCTCGGAGGCGATATTCAGCGTGGCGCCCATACCCTGACCGGTTTCCTGGTACCAGGGCTGCCCCTTGGGCTCGATGACGCCAATCTTCCATAGTTTTTTCTCGAGGGCATCGGTGCCGGATTTATCGCCGCGGCTGATAAAAGTGGCTCTGGCGCCGGCGATATAGGTCAGCGCTTCTACAGCAGACCTGGCGCCTTTGATAACAGCGGGGTCGGTCGAAGGTCCGATGATAATAAAGTCGTTGTGCATGACCAGCTGGCGATTGATGCCGTGCCCGTTCTGGATGAATAGAACCTCGGCGTCCGGCGAGTGTACCAGCAGGACATCGGCTTCGCCGCGTTCGCCCATGGTCATCGCCTGCCCGGAACCCACGGCGATGGGCTTCACTTTATAACCGGTCTTCTTTTCGAACATCGGCAGCAGGGCGTCCAGCAGCCCGGTATCCGCCGTGCTGGTCGTGGTGGCGAGGATAATTTCAGGATTAGCCGGCTTGGGGACGGCGGCGGTTGGAGTGGGAGTTGCCGTGGGTGTCGTCGCGGTCGGTTTGGGAGTAGGCGTCGAAGTGGTTACCGGCGCGGGTGTGGTCATCGTGGGTGCGATGGTAGTTGCCGGTGTTGTGGGCACAGGAGTGGTGGGAGTACTTGAGCTGGTGCAGCCGCCCAGCAGCAGGCTCATGATGACGAGGACGACCAGAGAGATGGCGCAGATTGAGGTAGTGAGGGATTTCCGGTTAGTGAAATTGAACATGATATCCTTTCCTTACTATATTTTATTCGGTTTGACGGTAGTGATTTTACCGGTATCAGACAGGTCGTAGCCGGGCATGGCGAGCAGCATTTTCCGGTAACTCGATTTCATAATTGTATCGCGAAGATGTTTTATTTTCGGATGGGCAAAGGTATCTTCGAGGGCAATCAGGTCGTAGCGTTCCTGGAATAGCGGAATGAAGTCTACTCCGATGGCGTGTGCCGCTGATTCCGTGCCGAGCCCTATATCAGCCTGCCCCTGTGCAATCGCGGTTGCCACTGCGACATGGGTGGTTTCTTCATGTTCGTAGCCTTTGATTGCCGTTGCGGGTATGCCCAATTCCACAAGTTTCGCGTCCAGCCAGACCCGTGTCCCGGAGCCGTTTTGCCGGTTGACCAGGGTGACGCCGCGGCGTCTCAGGTCTGCCGGACTATGAATACCTTTCGGATTGCCTTTGGCGACAAGCAAACCTTGCACCCGCTGCATCAGGTTCATCAGGACGACATTCTCGTTGGGCAGGAGCCGTCTCACGAAGGGAATGTTGAATTCGCCGCTGCCCGTATCCATCAGGTGGGCGCCCGCGATATCCGCTTGCCGCAACGCCAGCGCCATCAGTCCGGCGAGACTGCCGACAAAAGAGGTAGTGAAACTGAGTTCGGGATGGGTGGTCTTCAGGTGACTTGCCAGCAGTTCGATAGCCAGGTCATGGCTGCCGAAGAAATGGATGGTGTTAACACGGCGGGTAATCCCCGCGGGTTCTTTGCGGCTCGATTGGCTGCGGCGCTCCCGCCAGTCCGCCAGACGCAGCACGAACGCCGATTCGATGTCTTCAACCGGGAAGCCCTGCCCCAGCGCTTCAAGGATGGTGCGTTCGACCAGTGTGCCCAGCTGTTTCTGCTGCTGTTCCGCCAGGCGCTTCTCGTTGGCTCCGGCGGCGACGAAGCTGCCGCCGCCCCGGCGCGTGCTGATGACGCCTTCCCTTTCCAGCTCATAATAGGCGCGGGCGATTGTCCCCGGATTGAAGCCGAACTGCCGGGCAAGCTCGCGGATGGCGGGCAGCCGGTCGCCGGGATGCAGTTTCCCCAGCGCCACTTGCCGGCGGAAATGGTCGGCTATCTGGCTGAACAGGGCTTCATCAGGGCGGAATGCGATGTCAATCATATTATTTGTATTAGTACTAACGATACATTATAGATATAAAATCAGAGGGTGTCAAACATGGTCATAAAACCAGGCTGAAAAAGATTTTGTATTAATAGTATCTTATTGCTGTCATTCTGAGCGCAAGCGAAGAATCCGTATTATGCGTGACAGGCACGGATTCTTCGTCGTTCCACTCCTCAGAATGACATTCGATGCAACTCCCCCAAAAAAGAGAGGGGGCTGAATGCCCCCTCAAAATATCTTGTTGCGAATTAGCCTTACGGCAATGGCCCGATGCCCATGCCGGACATGATTGCCAGCATCACGGCAGCCGCCATGACCGAGCCTATCTGACCGCCGGTATTGGCACCGATGGCGTGGAACAGCAGGAAGTTGCGGGGATTGGCTTTCTGACCCACTTTTTGTACCACGCGGGCAGACATCGGGAATGCCGAGGTGCCCGCCGCTCCAAGCAGGGGATTAATTTTACCCTTGGTGATAACATACATGAGCTTGCCCAGCAGGACGCCGGTTACGGTGTCCAGGGAAATAGCGACCAATCCGAGGAGCAGGATGAGGATGGTGCGCCATTGCAGGAAGTTCCCGCCCAGCATCGAAGAGCCGATGCACAGCCCCAGGAAAAGGGTGACCAGGTTCGCCAGTGTGCTTTCAGAGACCTTGGTCAGTCTATCGACCACACCGGATTCCTTGAGGAAATTGCCCAGCATCAGCATGCCCATCAGCGGCGCGCCCATGGGGGCGATGAGGATGGTGAGGACTCCCGCCACGACCGGGAACAGGATTTTGACTCTCTTGGAGACTGCCTTTTCAGCAGCCGGCATCACTGTGGCGCGCTCTTTCTTGGTGGTCAAAAAGCGCATAATTGGCGGTTGCAGTACCGGCACAAGTGACATATATGAGTAAGCCGCGATAGAAACCGCCGGCAGCAAATCCTTGGCGAACTTGGACGTGACATAGATGGCAGTGGGTCCGTCGCAGGCGCCGATAACCGCGATTGAGACGGCTTCCTGCTTGACAAAGCCCAGGGCGAGGGCGAGAAAAAGGGTAAGGAAGATGCCGAACTGCCCCGCGGCGCCGAAGATAAGCACCTTCGGGTTTGCCAGCATCGGCCCGAAATCGATCATCGCACCCAGTCCGATGAAGAGCAGGACCGGGAAAAGCTCGGTCAGGATGCCGGCATCATAAAGCAGTTTCATTACGCCGTGCTCGTCCTGTGCGGAAAGCCCGGCGAGCGGCAGGTTGCCCAGGATGACGCCGAAACCGATGGGTATCAGGAGCAGAGGCTCGATGCCGCGGGCGACCGCAAGGTAAAGGAGCAGACCGCCGAGCAGGAGCATGACAACTGCCTGCCAGGTCAGGTTCGCGAAGCCCTGCGTCAAGCTGGAGAGAGCTGCAACAAATACATCCATTAGAAGACTCCTTTGCTACATGCAGAACCTGTCATAATTATTCCTTGGTCTCCTCTTCCGCTTTGTGGGGGAAGAGCCGCGTCATCAGGGTGATGACCACTCCCAGCAGGTAGAGAGTAATCAGAGTGACTCCCATTCCCATCACCATCATGGTTACACCAAAAGCCACATCCATCTTTTTTCTCCTAAGCGGTCTTCGCTTTTTGCTTTTTACGATTGATCCGGAAAATCCATTTTATGATTTCCACGGTAATAAAACCGGAGAGGGAAATGGGTGCAATAAACAACCAGTCTTCCGCTGCCATCGGCACCACGCGGAAGGGTCCCTGGAAGAAGGGCACGTAGAGTACCACCATCAGCAAGGCAAGGGAAGAGAGGTTCGCCAGAACCAGCCACCTGTTCTTGAAGAATCCAAGCTTGAAGACGCTGTGGATATCCGAGCGACAGGCAAAGGTGACGAACAGTTCGAACAGCACCAGTGTGCACAGCACCATCGTCTGGGCTTCGGGGATCAGCGGATTGTTCGGGTCGCGCCAGGAGCCGCCGAACTCGGTCAGTTTCCAGATGAACATAGGAAGCATGGTGGCGAACATGACAACGCCGATGGCGATAATGACGGTCAGCACATTCCTCGAGAAAATGCTCGATTTGGGGTCACGCGGCGGCTGGTCCATGATATCCGGGTCAGCGGGGTCGACTGCCAGCGCCAGGGCGGGTAATCCATCGGTAGTCAGGTTCACCCAGAGCAGGTGAATGGCGACCAGCGGCAGGGGCATGGCAAAAAGCCCGGCAACGAACATGATGAGCACTTCGCCGACGTTCGCCGAGAGCAGGAACATCAGGTACTTCTTGATGTTCTGGAAGATGCCGCGCCCTTCTTCGACGGCGGCAACAATTGAAGCGAAGTTATCATCGGTGAGCACCATCGCCGCCGCTTCCTTGCTGACGTCGGTGCCGGTGATGCCCATCGCTACGCCGATATCGGCTTTCTTGAGAGCCGGGGCATCATTCACGCCGTCGCCGGTCATGGCGACGATATCGCCCTTCTTACCGAAGGCATCGATGACACGCAGTTTATGCGCGGGCGAGACTCGGGCGTAAACATCGATCTCGCCGACCTTCTTCTCAAACTCCGCGTCAGGTACTTTGTCGAGCTCCGCACCGGTCAACGCCAGCCCGTCTTTTAAAATGCCCAATTCCCTGGCGACTGCCATAGCGGTAATTTTATGGTCGCCGGTAATCATCACTGATTTTATGCCGGCTTTATTACAGAGCTTGATGGCATCTTTGACTTCCGGTCGCGGCGGGTCAATCATGCCCGCCAGCCCGGCGAAAACCATGCTTTTTTCAAGATCGTCTTTGCAGGACGGAATCGCGCTGACGGACTGGTATGCCAGACCCAGCACACGCAGGGCGTTCCCTGCCATCTGGCGGGCGGTTTCTAATACCTCATTCCGTTCCTTTTCCGTAATCGGTATCTCAGAGCCGTTGATCAGCATGCGGGAACATGACTCGAGGACGATTTCCGGAGCTCCCTTGGAGTAGGCGACAATCCCCTGCGGGACACGGTGCATGGTGGTCATGCGCTTCCGTTCCGATGAGAAGGGTATTTCATCAACGCGGGGGAATTTGGTGTTGGCGTCTTCCTGCTGTACGCCCGCTTTGGCGCTGAGAACGACCAGCGCGCCTTCGGTGGGGTCGCCCTTGACGTCCCAGACGCCTTCTGTGTTAATCAACCTGGTATCATTGCAGAGAGCGCCGATTTTCATCAGAGTTTGTACTGAGGGATCATTAGCCGCGTCGAAAGCTTTGCCGCCCATGAGGAACTCGCCTTTCGGCTCGTAGCCGACGCCCGTGACATCAATAAGCTTGCCGCCGGCGTAAATCTGGCGGACGGTCATTTCATCCTGGGTGAGCGTGCCGGTCTTATCCGAGCAGATGACGGTAACACTGCCGAGGGTTTCCACCGCGGAGAGCCGTCGTACCAGGGCATGGCGCTTCACCATTTTCTGTACGCCGATGGAGAGGGAGATGACGACTACCGCGGGGAGGGCTTCGGGGACTGCCGCTACTGCCAGGCTGACGCCCCAGATGAACATCTCAAGAATCTCGTGTCCGCGAAAGATGCCCAGCCCGGCGACAATCGCAACTACCCCCAGTGAGGCGTAAGCGAGCATCTTGCCTACTTTATCCAGGTTCTTCTGAAGAGGTGTTTCTTCCTCTTCAACTTCCTGGAGCATGGCGGCAATCTTGCCGAACTCGGTCTTCATGCCGGTGGCGACTACCACGCCTCTGCCTCTGCCGTATGCGACGCTGGTGCCGCTGAAAGCCATATTTTTACGGTCGCCGATGGCGACATCAGCGCCCGGAACGGCGTTAAGGTTCTTCTCCACCGGAGTAGACTCCCCGGTGAGGGAAGCTTCTTCGGTGCTCATGTTGTAGACCTCAATCAAGCGGACGTCGGCGGGCACCCGGTCGCCGGTGTTCAGCACTACGATATCGCCCGGTACGATTTCTCTTGCCGGTATTTCGATATCGGTACCGCCCCGGATGACCGTGGCGGTGAGGGCTGCCATCTTCTTGAGGGCTGCCATCGCCTTTTCCGACCGGTACTCTTCAATAAAACCGAGGAAGACACAGGCAATCACGATGGCGAAGATGACGATGGCGTCAGTGATTTCTTCGGGCAGTCCGTGCCCCGGCTGGTAATTCAGCAGGCCGACAACTACGGAAAGGGCGACCGCCGCCAGCAGGATGATAATCAGGGCACTCTTGAATTGCTCGGCAAGGAGCGCCCAGGCGGAAGCTTTCTTCTCTTCCTTGAACTCATTGTAGCCGTACTGTTCAAGCCGTTTTTTGGCATCCTCGGCGTTCAATCCATGCGGACTGGAGCCAAGCGACTTGACCACCTCCCCCGCTTCCTGATTGAACCACTTTTGGTCTTCCATCTGCACAACTCTCCTGCTCTGTTTGTGTATCTGCCGGCGTCATCGCGCCGGGCAGTTGTTAAAGACACAAGTCAACTGAGAAGGTGGAGACTTTCTATCTTCTCGGTATCCTGATTCATTTTGGTTTTAGGGAATATTGCGGGCAGGTGTGGTTTGGAAATGCGCACTCGGGCAATGGTCAGGTTGATGCTGCACACTATTGAATATGATACGTTTTTTACCGTGCTTTCGTCAAGCGAAAACGAGCCTGAAATCATCCGGTAAAAAACCACTTTTTAGCACCCTTGACATGGTGTAGTCCCGGTGATATAGTACATTTGTTCTTATCGGGGAAGAAAAATGGAACTTGACGACAGGCTGGAGACCCTCTCTGCGGCGGCGCAATTTGATGTTTGCGGCGGTCGGGAAATGCGCCCGCTGCCCAGCCCTTCTTCGCTACGCTTCATCCACCGTGCCGCGCTGCCCGGCGGTGGCTGCGTTTCACTGTTCAAAGTCCTGCTGACCAATAGCTGCGTCAACGACTGTGGCTATTGCGTCAACCAGGTTGGCAGAGACGTGCCGCGCTGCGGATTCCAGCCGGATGAACTCGCCCGCATGTTCATGGATTTACAGCAGCGGCGGCTGGTCACCGGACTATTCCTCACTTCAGGAATCGGGCAGGACCCTTCCCGCACGATGGAAGCGATGATAAAGGTCGTCGAAATCCTGCGTTACCGCTACAAATTTCCCGGATATGTCCATCTCAAGATTCTCCCCGGGGCGAGGTTCGATTGTGTCGAAGCAGGCTGTAAGCTGGCGAACCGCGTTTCGGTCAACATGGAAGCGCCTACCGTCCATCACCTCGCCCGGCTGAGCCGCAAGAAAAATCTCCATGAAGGCATCCTGGAACGGATGCGCTGGGTAAAACAGTTGATGGCGACCAATGACAAGCTGGTCCCTTCCGGTCAGACCACTCAATTTGTCGTCGGCGCCGCCGGCGAAGCCGACCGGGACATCCTGCGGGCGACCGGCGCATTATACCAGGAAATTGGTCTGCGGCGGGTCTATTACAGTGCGTTTCACCCGATAAGCCACTCGCGGTTGGAGAACGTCCCGCCCGCGCCGCCTCTGCGGGAGCATCGCCTCTACCAGTCCGACTGGCTGCTGCGCGTCTATGGATTCGCGCCCGGTGAGGTCGAACTGGCGCTTGGTGCGGAAGGCAACCTGTCTTTGCGGAAAGACCCCAAGCTGGTCATCGCCCAGAAACAGCCCTGGCTTTTCCCGGTGGATATCAACCGGGCAAGTTATAACGACCTGCTGCGCGTGCCGGGCATCGGTCCCGAGTCCGCCAAGAAAATCATCGATGTCCGCGGGGAGCACAGCATCGATTCGCTCCAGCAGCTCCGCAAGATGCGGGTCGTCACCAAAAGGGCGGCGTCTTACATCCGGTTCCACGGCATGCTAGAATACGAGAAACAGTCGTCGTTTTTACCTCTCCTCGAAGAGGAAGAAAAGCCGCTGACATTGCAGGAAATCCTGCAAATCGAAGGCGAAGGCGCGCTCGTATGCTGACTATCCGCGCGGAACTCCCGGAAATACTGTATCTCTTCCTGAATTCAACGAAGTCTAAAACTTACACTTACAAAAATTTCACTCCCAACACTCTTTATCGTATAATATTATTTTAGAAACCCGAATTTATTCGAGGAGATTACAAATGTTAAAAGCCGCTGTTGTCGGCGCTACCGGTATCGTGGGTCAGCAATTTCTGGTCGCTTTACATAACCATCCGTGGATCAAGGTCGCCGCCCTGGCGGCTTCCGAGCGCTCGGCGGGGCGTGCCTATAAAGACGCGCTTACCGATGAAAAGACCGGCGCTTTCCGCTGGTTTTGCGATGAGCCGGCGCCCGCTCAGATGCTGAGCATCCCGGTGCAGAACGCCATCGAGATGGACCCCACCAAAGTAGATGTCATTTTCTCCGCCATCGAATCCGACCAGGCGAAGATTCTGGAGCCGAAATTTGCCGCCACCACGCCGGTCATCAGCACGGCTTCCGCCTTCCGGTATGAGAAAGATGTGCCGATACTGATTCCGGGCGTCAATTCGGCGCATGCCGCGTTGTTGAAAGAGCAGCAGAAAGCGCGCGGCTGGAAGGGCTTCATTACTCCCGACCCCAACTGCACCACCATCGGGATGGCGGTCACGTTGAAGCCGATTTTCGATGCCTTCGGCATCCGCTCGGTAATCATGACCTCGATGCAGGCGATGTCCGGCGCGGGGCGCAGCCCCGGTGTGCTCGGACTCGATATCCTGGATAACGTCATTCCCTACATCGTGGGGGAAGAAGAAAAGGTGCAGAAAGAGACCCAGAAGATTCTGGGCGGTTTTTCCAGAGGCAGCATCCATCCGGCAAAGTTCCTGGTGAGCTGTACCTGCACCCGCGTCAACGTGCGGGAAGGGCATACCGAGGCGGTCTTCGTTTCCACCGAAAAATCCTGCGAACCTGCCGATATTGCCCGCGTGATGCAGGACTATAACGACCCGAAAGTAGCCGGATTGCCGTCCGCTCCGAAGCGCATGATTGTGGTCAACAGCGACCCGTTCCGCCCCCAGCCCCGCCTCGACCGTGACGCCGAGAACGGCATGGCGACCACCGTCGGCAGAATCCGCAAAGACACCGCTCTGGAGAACGGCATCAAGTACATGCTGGTCTCTCACAATACCAAGATGGGCGCTGCCAAAGGCGCCGTGCTGGTCGCCGAACTGCTCATTAAAGACGGATATATCGGTTAATTTTGTTACGTCTTTGCACTGAGCAATTTGGCTGACTTTAAGATAGACTCGCCGAGCTTGGCGACGGTTTCGGAACTATAATTTTCGATGTTCCCTTCGTCGCAGAGCCTGGCGAGAGCCGGGTCTATCGGCAGTTGCCCCAGCAGCGGAGCACCGGCGGCATGCGCCATCTCTTCACCCCGGCTTTTACCGAAGATTTCAATCTTCTTATCTATCTCAGGCACATACAGGTAGCTCATATTTTCCACGACACCGAGAATAGGCTTAGCCATCTGCCGCGCCATGTTCACCGCTTTTTTAACAATCATTGCGGTCAGGTCCTGGGGAGTGAAAACAATAATTATCCCTTTTACCGGCAGGGTTTGCAGGACCGTCAGGGGAGCATCCGCTGTGCCCGGCGGCAAATCAACTATCAGGTAATCCAGGTTCCCCCAGAGCACATCTTCCCAGAACTGCGTTATCGCTCTTCCGATGAGCGGTCCGCGCCAGATGACCGCCTCCTCCTCTCCGGGCAGCAGCAGGTTGATGGACATGAGTTCAATGCCCGTCTTTGAAGAGACGGGCAGAATGCCGGTATCGCTGCCGGACACTCCCGTATTGATGCCGAACATCTTGGGGATGCTGGGTCCGGTAATATCGGCATCGAGGATGCCGACTTCGAAACCATGCCGTCTCAAAGCGATGGCGCTTAGACCGGCGACGAGTGATTTGCCAACGCCGCCTTTGCCGCTCATAATTGCGATTACGTTTTTAACCCGGTTAATCTCCTTCGGAGTACCGCCAGCAAAGTTCACGCTTACTGTCTCAATGCCAATCTTTTTAACAGCATCCTGGATTCTCTCTCTGAGCCATTGCTGGGCATTATCTGCCAGGGCAGCGGAGGCAAGAGAAATGTCTACTTTATGATCGGTAATCGTAATCTGTTTAACCAGGTTCATCTTGACCAGGCTGCGCATGGTTCCCGGGACGGGCACTGCCTCAAGGCTTGCCCTGATTTGTTCTTGTGTCGGCATAATTCCTCCCGTTTATTATTTTCGGGGCGTCTTCTAGTGAAGCCGTTCCATCCGGTTTGGCAGCTTGCCTTCCAGATAAAGCTTGAGCGCTTCATCGATGTCCGAAACATCGGTAACGACAGGCTCGATATTGCGGCTTTTCAGTCCTTCATGAGCGCCCCACCCCATACCTCCGGCGATAAGTACCTGGCAATCAGTGATGTTTGCCATCATGCCGGCATGTGTGGCTTGAGCTCCCGCGTCAAAACCGTGCTTCTCGCCATGACACCCATGAGCTTCGTGATGATGTTCCCCCTGTGCGTGATGTCCGGCTTTATCACGCTTTTCTTTGTTTACTACTTTGCCGTCTTCAATGGTGGCGACGACGTAATACGGCGCCCTGCCAAAGTGCTGGCTGATAGTCGTGCCGTCTTCGGTTACCAGTGCGATTTTCATGGTTCTTACTCCTGTATCCGTTGATAATTCTTCAGGTGACTTTATTGCAATTTCAAAAACTCCGCCTTCAATTCTAATCGCCTTGCCGTTGAGCAGGGCATCGGCTATCTTTTGCCGTGCCGAAGCCAGGATTCGCTGGAAGGTCGGACGGGAGATGTTCATCTTTTCCGCGCCCTGCTCCTGCTTCAGTCTCTCCAGGTCCTTGAGTCGTACCGCTTCGGCTTCTTCCACTGATAACCGCACCTCATCGAGCATCCGCAGCGGCACGCCGGCAGGTTTGAAATAGGTTACTCCCGGCATGAAGTTAACCCGGCGGCATTTCAACGGTCTGGGCATTTTTCTCCTGAAATGAGCATATGCTCATAATCATTCTAATCAACTGGGCTAGTTCTGTCAAACAACTACGTGCATTCCCCTCTAAAATTAAGTATCTCTACTTATGGTAATTCCCCGCGAACGTTTTTAAACTGTAATTGAGAGCGTGACTTTTTGAATTTCAGGAGGGACCATGAAAAAGTTTTTGGCGTGCGCCGGGACCAACGGCAGCGAGACGGCGTTGCAGCTAATGCTGGATACCGCAAAAAAACGCGAGCCGGATGCCATCCTTTTCGCCGGCGGTATTGGTAAAGCGGATGCCAATTACGCAGACAAAATGGCTTTCCTGACCAGATTCTTCATCGCGCTGGGTAAAAGCGGGCAGTCCACTGTCATCATCCCGGGACCCGGCGATGCCCCGCTGTGGGTGTTCCTGCGCGCCGCGCTCAACGCCGAAGTCGCTTCGCCGAATATCGCCGTCGTCCACGCGTCTCTCGTTTTAAGGGATGATGCCGCATTCAGCGGACTTGGCGGCATGATTACGGAAAATGAAGACACCGGTACTCCTTTGATTAAATACTCCCACGCGTCTGCGGAATACCATCTGAGGAACCTGCAACGGGCGGAAAAACCGGAAAAGGTTTTGCTCCTCTCCGAACCGCCCTCTGGCAATATCGGCAAGACCGGCGGCAGCAGCCGGGTACGGGAACTTATCAAAACGTCTCATCCCAATGTTTGCATCGTAGCAGGCAAGAGGGAGTTCCGCGGATTCGAGCAGGAAGCTCACGGCTTTGTGGTCAACCCGGGTGCGCTTTCCGAAGGTTCGGCAGCATGGATTGACCGGACTGCCGGAAAAGTGGAGATGCTCGACCTTTTGGAAATCTAAACCTCAGAGGAAATCAGCTTTGTATCGGACTGGTCTGGTTCCGGCTTTTATCGCCGTGGTGATGCTGGCGGGCTGCGCGGTGCCTTCTGTGGCAACGACAACGCCTGTCGTCCCTTCCCCAACAGTCACGGCTAATCCGTTGCCGCCTCCGCAGGGCACTCCTGTTATTAACGTGACGACAGTTGTGGAAAATCTGGAAGTGCCATGGGCGATCGAATTCGCACCCGATGGGCGCATTTTCGTTACCGAGCGGCCGGGTGCCATCCGCATCATTAAAGATAATAAGTTACAGCCGGAGCCCTGGCTGACGCTGGATGTAGCGCGGACCGGGGAAGGCGGTTTGCTGGGACTGGCGCTCGATCCTGCCTTTGCGCAAAACCATTTTGTTTACGTATACCACACCTATCGCGCTGCCGATGGGCAGCTGCAAAACCGGCTTGTGCGGCTGCGCGAAAACACGGCGACCGGTAAAGGGACAGTAGACCGCGTTCTGCTCGATGGCATCAGGGGTGCCGGCAATCATGACGCCGGGCGATTGAAATTCGGTCCGGACGGCAAGTTGTACGTCACCACCGGCGATGCCGCCATTCCCGACCTCGCCCAGGATACTCAGTCCTTAAATGGCAAAATCCTGCGGCTCAATACTGACGGGACGATACCGGGCGATAATCCTTTCCCCGGTTCGCCGGTCTATTCCTACGGACACCGCAACCCGGAGGGACTGGCTTGGCAGCCGGGGACGAACCGGCTCTACGCAACCGAACACGGTTCATCCGCTCACGATGAGGTCAACTATATCGAACCGGGGCGGAACTACGGCTGGCCGGTCATCACCGGTGACGCTACCCGTGAAGGTATGGTCACGCCGGTCTTGCAAAGCGGCAATTCGACATGGGCGCCCGCCGGGGCGACCTTCATCCGCGGCGGACCCTGGGAGGGTTCACTGCTTTTCACCGGTCTGCGCGGCGTCAGCCTCTACCGGATTGTGCCGGATAAAGCAAATCCCTATGGTGTGTTGAGCTTCGAACCGCTGTTTACCCGCACATTCGGCAGACTGCGGGATGTTGCTCAGTCACCCGATGGCACGGTCTATCTCCTGACCAGTAACCGTGACGGGCGGGGCGTGCCCGCTGCCGGCGACGACCGCCTGCTCAAGCTGACGATTCAATAGCAGGTCGGTAGTCCCTGCCTGTACCGATTCATTCCTTTTGCACTGTGATCATCAATTTACGTATTTTCCCCCATGGTTCACTACGTACGTATACGGATTGCTAAGCCTTTGCGTTTGTCGGGATACTAAGAAGAGATAGTTATATTCCCGGACTAAACCAGGAGGGTAAGCTATGATTAGCAAGATGTTTTTACGGTTTCTCTATATCGCCCCGATGATAATCGCGGCAATCCTGGTCGCGGTTGTTACGTTGACCAGCTGCGCCGCTCCTGCGGTGACGCCTACCCCGACCCCAACCCCCACTCCCACTGTGTCGCCGACTCCAACACCGACACCCACGCCTAAACCGACTCCAACACCGACACCCTCGCCGACGGCGACCCCGACCCCCACCCCCGCGCCGAGCCCGGTGCCGCCTGCTTACCAGCCTGTGGGGACCGACATTACCTTCCCCGGCGCGGCAGTGCCCATCAAGGCTTACGAAGTCAGACCATCTACTGAAGGCACCTGGCCTGCCCTCATTGTCATTCATGAAAATCGCGGGCTTACCGAACATATCCGCGATGTCGCGCGGCGTTATTCGGCGCAGGGCTACGTCACCCTGGCAGTCGACCTGCTTTCCCGCGTCGGGGGCAAAGAGGCTTATCCCACGGATAACGCCAGTGTCGCCGCTATCGGCGGGCTTGCCCCGGAAGGCGTCATCCAGGATTTGCAGGCGGCTTTCGATTATCTTGCCAACCGTCCGTACATCAAAGCTGACCATATCGGAGTCATCGGCTATTGCTGGGGCGGCGGCAATTCCCTGCGGGCAGCCACGCAACTGAGGGGGCTCCGTGCCGCAATCGTCTACTATGGACCCAATCCCGCCAACCTCGACGACATTGCGAATATCGAGTGCCCGGTGCTGGGTCTTTACGGAGAAGAAGACCCCCGTATTACGGTGAATGTTCCCGCGCTGGCGGATGCGATGAAGAAGCACAACAAGTCCTTCGAATATAAAATATATCCCGGCGCGCGCCATGCCTTCTTTAACGATACCGGTGCGAACTATAACGCCGCTGCCGCCGAGGATGCCTGGAAAATCACCGTGGATTTCCTGGCGAAGTATCTGAAATAGCCCGAGGTTACGACAAATGAGAGGTCTGTCATGAACAACAAATTCGTTGTGTATACAGTTTCCTTGCTCGCAATAATGGTGATGTTGTTACCGTCATGCACCGTCAACCTGAAAGGTATCGGCATGCAGGCAGGAGCAGCACCGGTCATGCTTGACCCGCTGACAATTCCTAAATTTGTCGAGCCATTGTTTATTCCTCCCGCAATGCCTTCCGCCGGCAGGGATGACAAGGCTGTGACCTACCGCATTGCCGTAAAACAGTTTCCGCAGCAGGTACTGCCGAAAGGATATCCCGCGACGACCGTGTGGGGCTATGGCTCGGCAAACGGTCCCGACCCCGGCAAGAGAGGCTCGACCTATAGCTGGCCGGCTTACACCATCGAGGCGGAATCATATAAGAATGTGAGGGTCTACTGGATTAACGGCCTCGTCGATAAGAAAGGCAATTACCTGCCTCACCTGTTCCCGGTCGACCAGACTCTGCACTGGGCAAATCCGCCGGGACCCGCCGATAGTATGGGCATGAATCCTGCTCCTTACACCGGGCCGGTCCCCATCGTCACCCATTTGCATGGCTCGCATGTGCAGCCGGTCAGCGATGGCTATCCCGAAGCGTGGTATCTGCCCAACGCGAAAAACATTCCCGCCGGGTTCGCCACACAAGGCTCCAAATATGGTTCGGTGCTGCCCGCGCCGAAAGGCTCCGCCCTCTTCGAGTACGATAACAGCCAGCCCGCCACGACTCTCTGGTATCATGACCACAGCCTGGGGATGACCCGTACTAATGTCTACGCGGGACTGGCAGGATTCTACCTCATCCGCGATGATATCGAGAAGCGCCTGAATCTGCCCGGACCCGCGCCGAAACAGGGCGATAAACCCGGCACGAAGTATTATGAAATTCCCCTCGTGATACAGGACCGCACCTTCAATACCGACGGCTCGCTGTTCTACCCCGCCAGCCGCGAGTTTTTTGATGGTTTCACCGGTCCCTATATCCCTGATAGCGATGTGCCGCCCATCTGGAACCCCGAGTTCTTCGGCAATGCCATGGTGGTCAACGGCAAGACCTGGCCCTACCTGGAAGTCGAACCACGGCTGTACCGCTTCCGCGTGCTCAACGGGAGCAACTCCCGCTTCATGATACTGACATTCGATAAAGCCGGACTGAAAATCAATCAGATTGGCAGCGATGGCGGACTGCTGCCGGACAAACCGGTTGCCCTCGACCGGCTGCTCATGGCGAAGGCGGAGCGCGCCGATATCATCGTTGATTTCAGCAGCTTTGCGCCCGGCGAGGAAATCACCTTGCTCAACCTGGGTCCGGATGAACCGTTCGGCGGCGGTGAACCGGGAGTCGATTTCATCCCCGCCAATCCCGCCACCACCGGGCAAGTCATGAAGTTCAAGGTAGTGCCGCTGACCAACCGGGGCAACCGCGGGCAAATCCCGGCGAGCCTGCCCGCCATCGCGCGGCTGACCACCGATTTACCACAGCGCGACCTGACTTTGAACGAGATGGTATCGAGCCTCGGGGACTTCCCGGTCATGGCGCTGCTGGGCACCGCAAAGGACGGCGCGCTGCACTGGGGCGATGCCATCACCGAAAACCCGGCGCTCAGCAGCACCGAAATCTGGCGTATCATCAACCTGACTGAAGACGCGCATCCCATCCATCCGCACCAGGTGCAGTTCCAGGTGGTTGACCGCACGCCTATCGATGCAATGGCTTATGCCGCTGCGCAGGAGGCTTATATCGCCGGAGGAAAAGCGGGCGCGCCGCCCGATCCGATGACCTTTGCCACCGGTCCTGCCGTACCCCCCGAACCGTGGGAGACCGGCTGGAAAGATACAGTGACGGTCTTTCCGGAAGGGATGACCCGCATCATCGCCCGCTTCGATATTCCGGGGCTATATGTCTGGCATTGCCATATTCTGGAGCATGAGGACAACGAGATGATGCGCCCGTACTTCGTGGGGAAGATGCCATAAGCTGTGCAGCAATATTCAAGTAGAAAAGGGGAGGGTCGGGTTTCCGGCTCTCCTCTTTATTTTGGCTGCAGATTGAGGCGCTTTACCAATACTTTATCGATGCCCTTGTGCAGGTCGTCCAGCGTGCCATCGTTGGGCAGGGAATAATCGGCGAGCTTCGCGGCGTCGCTGAGGTGAAAGAGCTTCTCTTCGGCGGCTTCCTGCTTCTGGAATTGCGCATAATCGAGCGGGTCGCGGGCTTCGCCGCGGCTGCGCATCCGGAGATAACGCTGGTGCGGGTCGGTGACGTAGACATTCACCAGTATAAAATCTTTGCCGAAGATTTCTTTCAGGGCGTTGATGTCTTCCACCGCGCGGATGCCGCTAATGCCGGCGACCTGCCAGCCGTTCTTTTTGATTTCTTCCGCCACGAGCTTTACAAAACAGCCCTTGCCGTGTTTGGCGAAATAGCTTTCCGAGACTTCCCGCAGGTTTTCCCGGCTCAGTTCTTTGCCCTCGCGGGCGGCAATCGCGCGCACCATATCACCGGTGGCGAGAAACGGCACGCCGTATTTGTCCCGGAGGTACTTGAGCACCTCGTCTTTGCCGGAGCCGTTCTGTCCCACCGCGCCGATGATTTTCATGCCGGATTGATTTTAGCGCAATAAGATAGCTTGAGGCAAATATGAGATGGAGTTTGGTGGAGATGGGGTTAAAATAGGTAGACATTTCCACTTGAGTTCAGTTTGAAAGTTGATGCCTGCTCCAAACGCTAAGGGTTCGTTCTTTTATTTTTTCCTACCCGAGCGAGTGAAAGCAACAATAACCAGTATAAGCACAATTGCCCCGCCACCTATGGCTACCGGTAAAATCGGGAAGGAAGCAAAAGCCCCGGCAGACGTACCGGCTTTTCGGGCAGGAGTGGCACTTTCTGCCTTTGCGCGTACAGCATCCCATGCTGCAGCCTCGGCGGCAACGTCAAACTGCGCTATTGCTCCGAAGCCGTAGCGGTTGGCGGTAATTGTCTGCCCGCCTGAAAGCATGGCGACAGCCTTATAAGTTTTTTCAGTGACCTGTACGGCACCCTCGATAACTTTCACGGCGGAAGTACCGTCCGCGGTTTCCTCAATTACGATGGTCGTGCCTTTAATGCCGCATATACCCTGGTTCATCTCGATATCCATGGTGCCATCGGTTACCGTTTTTTTCAAATTAGCCCAGACGTTACCTTTGAAGGTCTTGACGCTTTTGGCATCCGGCTTTTCGGCGACGATAACCTCGGACTCCGGCTTGAGAACAAAGGTGGACATATCTCCGAATGAAAGGACGCATGTACTGTCAATACCTGTTTTAATTCGTGTCCCCGGCGGAAGTTCCGAAGACAGGTCAGCGAAATCCCATTCCCTGGCTCCGGGCAGGAGAACCTCTACCTGCCCGTTGATTCCGGAGAATTTCGGGCGATAGGCATCGGGTTTCGCAGTTGGCTGTGTCGAAGCCGGTGCCGTGGCAGCGGGGGAAACCGTCGTTTGAGCCGCAGGAGCCGGCGAGGGTTCGGTTTTTGTATAGGTAATTTTAAGCTCCAGGCTGCCGCCCGTGTAATGCACGGCGATACTATCCAGCCAGCCTTTAATCTGGAACTTCTGCGAGATATGGGTGGGATATGGCTCCACATCGCCGACCTTCATGGCATTCACCATAAGGTAGTCATTGTAGTAGTAGTTGTTAGAAGCATCTTTGTCTGTGTATATGAGACCTACATAAGCTAGTGTTAAATCGCCTGGGCGGATGTATGCCTTTTGGTCTTGTGGTGCAGTGTGTCCTATCCAGATATGGGTATTATCAGTGGATTTGTTGACGAGAGTGACGCCCTTTTGAACTGTGCCGGAAGCTGCCTGGACGGGGTTTACTATGAGTATTATGAGCAATAATGAACACAGAAATCCCGTAATAAACTTATTCATTTGACTCCCCGTATAACAAACAAGGTGTTCTTAAAAACACAAAATACGAAAAGTAGGCTTTGAGAATAAGGACCTTCATGAGACAATTTTCTGCTATTATAAAGTATACTTAAGAATAAGTAAAATAAATCCGGCTGAGAACAGAGTAAAGTCGGCGATACAAATAAATCAAATCTGTATCCGCACCCTTTTATTCCGATTCTGAGAAATGGACACTACGATCCTGACGATGAGAAAGTTAGTAGATACTCCACCTGAAACACTGAGCAATGCTCACAATGCTCAATACTCTGCTAAGACAGCACTTCGATAACTCGCATCGATTCACAATATTATGCTTACCGGAATAATACCTAAGAATCATGCTTTATGGGTAAAGTAAACGAAAAAGTACTGCCTTTGCTTTTATCACTTTCAACCCATATCTGTCCGCCATGGAGCTGTATGAGCATTTTACTTATCGCCAGTCCAAGCCCAATCCCGCCTACCCTTCTTTTATCATCTGCCAGGCGAGCATATGGACTGAACAGGAGTTTTTGATCCTCTTCACTTATACCGAATCCTGTATCCTGAACCGAAACAACGACGGCGTCGTTGTTAATTGATGCTTTTAAGGTGATACTTTCACCATCCCCGCTATATTTGGAAGCGTTATCAATCAGGTTAAAAATAATTTGCGATAATCGGTCTTCATCAGCATAAACTTCTGGAAGTAAATCCGGTACTTCAATACGTAGGGTTTGCTTACGCTTAGCAATTACTGGGGTCATATTCTTATTAATCTGGTCAAGCAAATCTGCCAGATTTATCATATCTGGTCTGATATGGAGCATTCCCATTTCTCCCTTTGACAAATCCAGAAGATCACTGATGCGATTTTTAAGAACCAGGGAACTCCACTGGACATTATTGATTAATTCCGTCAGAATTCCATCCGCGGATTTATCCAATAACAACTCGCTCGACGCAATTATTGCAGTCAACGGAGTCATTAGTTCATGGACAATGGCCCGTGTAAAATCTGTTCTTTTCTTAATTTCATCTTCCAGGTCTTGCCGCAGAGCTTTTTCCCGCTCATATAAATCCTGTAAATTCTGTTGTACTAATTTACGTTCAGTGATATCATGCAAAATAACCAGCCATCCTAACTGCCGGTTATTATTATCAAGCATCGGAGCTGTATCCAATTCATAGGAACGCTTCTCTCCAGAAAGATTGAAGGTTAATTCAACATCATCAGACGGGGGTTGCGACAACAGAGTTAAAACAGGAGACAATGGAGATAAATCGTCCGCCCTCTTTCCAATTATGTTCTGGTTTACTCCGAATATTCTAAGCGCTGCTGCATTTGCCTCCAGTAAACGGTGGTGCATATCAAGGGCCAACACTCCTTCACTGAGTCGCTCGATTATAAGTTTACGGGCAAAAGGCACCGCTGCAAGCAATTTAAAACGCATGACGCCCAAAATAACGACTGCCCCGGAAATCGACAACATTACGGGCGTAAAGTCTTTGCCCGGCAACGACCCCAGGTTGAAAATAAAAATCACATTCCATATCACCGGCAACCCGATTGCAACTATCAATGAAATGGCTTGCCCCATGTATAATGGAACGCCTACAAACAGTCTCCTCATCAGGATTACAGCCCCGGCAAATATAAGAATGTACGCATAGGCGTACGCTATCCAGAAAAGAGTCTCATAAGTCCTGGCTGTTACTATAAACGGGCCGGACGTAACCAGGTGCTCGCCGGACCACATGAGATGATGCCAATTGTTACTCCAAACCAGCACAATGGAAATCAGCGGAATAATAATAAGAAGGCTGAGTCTCCATGTTACCCGTCGGATGCCGGTCGTGTAATGTACAGCGAAAATGAGCCAGGCTACCGGCACGCTCCATACGCCGATGTAGCCGATGCTGTTGAAAAACAGTTGCTGCTCAAGTGTTCGTGTATTCGTCTCAATATGGAAACCCAGTATCCAGATAAACGTTGCACCAGCCAATGCAACCATCGCTGCCGCCCCGGGGACCTGGCGGCGCTTCCATGCCAGTAACATTACGAATATGGAGACCAGCATGGATAATGCCATTGCCCACTGGTAAAAATAATAGTACATTCTTGTTACTAAACCTTACTGTTTAGCATAAACAATTATTGCAACAATATATTCGCACTATGCAGCGTAATAATCAAGAAGGGGTGTACCTTAGAATAGTAAATATCCAATGCCGAATTTGTTATTACCATGCAGGAATAATGGGAATAGCTGAAATGATAGCTTATCAGATGCTTTACATCTGCCGCTGTTCCTGCGTCCCTAGTCGGATGCAATTTGTACGTCTTCATTTCAGCAGCTTAGCCGCGCAAGCCGTCCTGGAAGAACGCTCGAACTGAATGGATTGAACATTCAACAGGTGACTATTCAGAGGTTGATACGGACAAGCGCGTCATATACCAAACCAGTACCGGCGGGGAACCATGGGGCAGATATCCACAATTTATCATCAGAGGCGGTAATGATCTTACATACGCAAAGAAGCTCATCGAATATGCACGAAGGTCTCTGTGATGCGTAATTGAGAGTTCTCCCGAGGATAATGGGTCGGTGGTACTACCTGTTAATAACTTTGGTTGAATATTTGAAGCTAGAAGTGGACCTGAGGGGGTTCGAACCCCTTACCTCGCGGATGCAAACCGCGCGCTCTCCCAACTGAGCTACAGGCCCAGGATACGCTCAAATTATAGCATAACTAATGCCGGTTTTGGTAACGTCGCCGCTGTCAGGCTAGAGCATGACGAAATGGCGCATGCGGCGCCGGAAGTAGTAGCCGGCAGCCAGCCCGAAGAGCAGACCCCCGAGGTGCGCCTGCCACGCAACGTTGGGCAAGAACGAGACCAGCAAGAACCCGCCGATGACGGCAGCCCAGAGCGGTATCGGTATCGGCAGGGGGAAAATAAGCACTTTCAGTTGCGGAGTCAGCACCGCGAGCGCGCCACCCAGCGCAAAGATTGCCCCCGAAGCGCCCACCGCTACGGTGTAAGGAGCTCCCAGCCACAGGTAGAAAATGCTGCCCGCCAGTCCGCCCGCAAAATAGACAATCAGGAACTTTTTCTCGCCGATGAGCCGGGCGAGAAACGCGCCGAAGAAATAGAGAGTGAACATGTTGGTCAGCAGGTGCCACAATCCATCGTGCACGAAGATATTGGTCAGGATAGTCCACGGCTGCACCGGGAACAACAGCGGGGTCAGTCCCATATACCCGAAAATGAACCGCCGGGCGAAGAATGTGGCTATCAACACGATGAGGTTTATCGTGATGATTATCCATATCGATTCCGGGGTCGACCGCCGTTGGCCGTAGTTCATCATTTTGATTTATTGCCTCAGCTTCTTGGGGATACACCCTATTAGCATGATAGCAAGTGAGCGAACCAAAGAGCAAATTCACGGCTGTCACCTGTTAGTCTCAACGAGCTTGACTTCTCCTTTAATAACAGTAATAATTATTAGCGGTTCGTGTTTTTTCCCCGATAGCTCAATGGTAGAGCGGGCGGCTGTTAACCGCTAGGTTCTAGGTTCGAATCCTAGTCGGGGAGCCAGATATCTTCACCCACGTTCCCCCGTGCCAAAACTCCTCGTTTCTTGCTATAATTCATTATGCCTGTAAAAATTGAAGCGCCTCTCCCCAATTCCATTACCTTTCTCGGTACTGCCGGCGCCCGTTTCATGGTCACCAAGCAGCTGGCGGCTTCGGGCGGCTGGTGGCTTAATGCCGATGGCGCGCAGGTGCTTGTCGACCCCGGTCCGGGCAGCATTGTGCAGGCGACGAAAAGGAAGCTCAAGCCGGAAAAACTCAGTGCCGTCATCCTTTCCCACCGCCACCTCGATCATTCCGGTGATACCAATATCATGGTGGAAGCTATGACCGAGGGCGGCTTCAACCGGCACGGGCGGCTGTTCGCTCCCGCCGATGCCCTGGGGGACGAGCCTGTGATTTACTCCTACCTGCGGAGCTATCTCGATGGAGTTGAGACGCTGGGGGAAGGCAAGTCTTATTCCGTTGGTGGTATTTCTTTCAGTACGCCGCTGCGCCACATTCATCCGGTCGAGACTTACGGGTTTGTCTTTCGCGCCGCCGGGCACAGCTTTTCTTATATTGCGGATACCCGCTATTTTGATAAGCTGGTGCAGACCTATAACGGCGAGATGCTCATCATCAATACCCTGCTTATGGAGCCGCGCGAGACGGTCGACCACCTTGCCGTCGGCGATACGGAGCGCATCATCCGTGAGCTCAAGCCTAAGGTCGCCATTCTGACCCACTTCGGCACGCGGGTCTGGCAGGCGCACCCCTGGGAAATCGCGGAAAAACTTTCGCAATCGACCGGCGTCAGAGTCATTGCCGCGCGCGATGGCATGAAGTTTGTCTTATCTGAGCTGGACTGATTATGGAACGCGCCAGATTTGAACAACTGGTCGTCCAGGCGGTAGAGGCGCTCCCTGATGAGTTTGCGGAGCGGCTGGACAACATCGATGTGGTGGTGGCGGAAAAACCCAGTGCGCGACAGCTTCGTTATGAACGGATGCCTCGCGGCGAAACGCTGCTCGGTCTGTATGAGGGCGTGCCGCTCACGGAACGGAGCAGCCAGTACGGACTGGTCCTGCCGGATAAAATCACCATCTTCCAGCTTCCGATTGAGCAGTACTGCCGCAGCGATTCTGAAATTGTGCGGGAAATAGGCAAGGTGGTGCGGCATGAAATCGCCCACCACTTCGGCATCAGCGATGAGCGGCTGGATGAACTGGAAGGCAGAGAAGAAGGGTAAGCTTCTCCCTTTGAAAAATGGAGAGGGATTTTAGCTAAGTTTCTTTACCATGTATTCGCCTGTAGATTTATAGCCGGACTCGCGGTAGTATTCTTTAGCGCCCACGCCGCTCAGCACGAATATCTGCGTACTGCCGGACCCGGCGGCAATCCGTTCCGCTTCCGCAAGCAGCGCCTTGCCCAGTCCCTTGTGCTGTGCCGCCCCGGTTTTCTGCTCGCTCAAAGGCACTTCAGTACCGAAGACGTGTAGTTCCCGGATGACGGCGCATTTCCCGCCGGACATCTGCACTAAGGGAACATCCTGCAGGCGCAGCCGCAGCAAGCCGAACAGGGTTTCCTTTTCATCCTCGAAAGAGAGGAAGATTTCCCTGCCGCCGGAGGCTTCATATTCCATGCTGACCAGGCGCGGTTCTCCCGCTTGATAGCCGCGGCTCAGACGGTGCCCGTACTCCCGGCAGCGGATGCACCGGCACTCCGTCCCGTCCTGCTGCATGCGTTCCTTCACCGATACGCGTATCGAGTCCTTGCAGCCGGCGACAATGAATTTGGAGGGGATATCGCGCAGAACGCGGGCGATGCGCACATATTTCGGCACGGTAGCCTTGATGCGGGCGATCAGCCCTATCATATCGGTATTATCGTAAGGCTGGTATTTACCCTCGCGCCACCACCGTTCCAGTTCGGTGCCCTCGACGACGACCGTCGGGTAGAGCTTCAGCCCGTCGGGGCGGAAACTCTCATCGGTAAATAGTCTCTGGAACAGCTCAAAATCACGTTCGGGAGTCAGTCCGGGCAGCCCCGGCATCCAGTGATAATAGACCTTGAAGCCGTGCTCTTTAAGTCGGCGGGTGGCGCCGGCGACATCGGCGATAGTGTGCCCGCGCCGCACCAGTTTATAAATGTCATCATCCAGTGTTTGCACGCCCAGCTCGACCCGCGTCGCACCGAACGCCAGCATCCGCTTGATTTCAGGCTCGCCGCACCAGTCGGGTCGCGTTTCGATGCACAGTCCGGTGCAGCGGTGCTGTGCCGTCTCGTTGTATTTTTTCGCTTCGTCCAGCGTGGGAGAATCGGTTCCGTTCAAGCCGTCGTAGCAGTCCTTGATGAACTGCCACTGGTAGTCTGCCGGGTAAGCCAGAAAAGTGCCGCCCATGACGATAAGCTCGATTTTATCGGTGGGATGCCCCATCTCGGTCAGTATCCGCAGGCGCGTCTGTACCTGCTTTTTGGCGTCATAATCGCACTGGCGGGCGCGCAGCACCGCCGGCGACTCCGGAGTGTAGCTCTGCGGCGTGACCGTAAAGGTGGGGCAGTAGAGGCACTTGCCCGGGCAGGGGAGGGGTGCGGTCATCACCGCTACGGGCGTCACGCCGGAGATTGTCCTGGCAAACTTTTTCATGTTATGCTTCTAGTGGATTTCAATTCCAGTTTAACAGAGATTATGGAAACAGTAAAAAACGCTTTTGACAGCATCGCGCCCGGCTGGTACAACTACCGCCATCACACTATCTTCCGCAAAGAACTGGAAGAACTATCACAGCGTTGGCAGAAGGGCAAGCTACTTAATTTAGGCTGCGGACACGGCGCCGATTTTCTGCCGTTCAAAGAGGGCTTCGAGCTCTATGGCGTCGATTTCTCCGGCGAGATGCTCAAGCACGCGCAGAAATATGCCGATAAATATCATCTCAAGGTCAACCTGACGCAGGCGGACGTCTGCCGGCTGCCTTTCCCGGACAATACGTTCGAATGGGCGATTGCGGTGGCGACCTACCACCATTTGAAGGGGCATACCGAGCAACTGCAAGCCCTGCGGGAGCTGCAACGTGTGCTGACACCCGGCGGCGAAGCTTTTTTAACCGTGTGGAACTGGCTGCAGCCGCGCTTCTGGGGTAAAAGCAAAGAGGTGATGGTGCCCTGGCGCACCGGAGGGCGCACGGTTAACCGCTATTATTATCTCTTCACCTACGGGGAACTGGAGAAGCTGGTCAGGCAGGCAGGATTCACGATTATCAAATCGTTCCCGGAGAGCCGCTACAGGTTTCCCGTGAAGTGGTTTTCCCGGAATATATGTTTACTGGTGCGGAAAGGTTAGAACATAGTCATGATAAGACTGGGGTCTGTGGCTTAAGATATTCTCCTTTCTTGCCTTCCCTCTCCCAATGCGCTATATTGTCCTAAAAGCGTAATTTTAAGGAGGAAGTCAATGGCAAATAAACCGGTATTACTGTTGCTCGGTATCGATTGCCCGGCGGCGATAGAAGCCAAGTACAACAAATGGTATGACGAAGTCCATATCCCCATGCTGACCAAATTCAAGGGGGTCAAGCGGGTGCGGCGGGGCAAAATGCCGAAAGAAGAACCGGGCATGGCGCCTTATCTCACGATGTATGAGTTCGATAGCATGGCGGATTATGAGGGATATATGAAGAGCCCGGAGCGCACCGCCGCCGTCAAGGATATGGAAGAGACCTTCAAAGACGTTAAATTTACCATTAAATGGCGCGTCATTTATGACGTGATAAAAGACACTAAAAAATAGTCGCGACACGAGGTGAAATTATGCCGTTCATTACCGTCGATATGTATGAAGGACGTACCATCGAACAGAAAAGGCAGCTGGTGAAAGACCTGACCGAGGCAACGATGAAGCTGGGCGTGCCCGCCAGCCACGTGCAGATACTTATCAGGGATATTCCCAAACACAACTGGGCGAACGCCGGCAAGCTGGCTTCAGAAACTTAGATTAATATTTCTCCGGTAATACGAAAAGAGGGGCTTTTAAGCCCCTCTCTGTTTTTAACTGTTTAATAACTGCGATTTTCAGCGGCGGCTGCCGGCAGTTGCCAGCGCTTCTTCCCGGCGGCGGGGCTCACCCATGGTCTCCAGGTAGAGCCGGGCGGCGCTCACCCGCAGGTGCTTATCGTTGTATCCGGCGTCTGCCTTGAGTTTGCTGTACATGCTGTTCAGGTGGTGTTCCACCGTCTTAATATCGATGAATAATGTCTGGGCGATAGCGGCGTTGGTGTAGCCTTGCGCCAGAAGGCTGAGGATTTCCAGTTCGCGGGAGGTCAGTTGCTTTAAGAACGGGCATTCCGGTTTACCGGCGAACATGAAAGAGGCGAGTTGCGGGTCCAGGATGACCTGTCCCTGTCGCACCGCGAGGATTGTCCTTAGCAGCTGGTCGACCTGGTCGAGGGACTGCTTCAGGAAGAGCGCCATGCCGCCCTCGCCTTTGAGCGCGAGACGGCGCAGCATATCGATGTCCTGCGCGCTATAGTGCATCAGCACGAGGATAATCCCCACCCCGGGATTGTTGGTTCGCACTTGCTCCAGCGCCTCGACGGAACCGGCTTCGAGTCTCTTGGTGCTTAACAGCAATACATCCGGGGACAGTTCACTCACTGCTCTCTTCAGATTCACGATCTCGCTGCTGCTGGTTACCTCAAGGAGTTCCACGGCAGTCTTATTGGTCAGGACCGAGCGGTAGAGTTCACGGTAAAGCTCTTGCTCTTCAAGTACGTAAAGCCTGACTGAATCTGATTTTGTCGGTTTCATGAACTCCACTCTGCCTTTATTCTTTATTTAGTAACCTTATTGATTCTAGAACCCTCGTATAAAGATACGAATAAAGAATCATAAACATTACATAAAATATTTATTAATATTTCATAAGTTCACAGCTAGTGCCGTTGCCACCGAACTTACTCCACCACTACGCCTTCCATATTGTTGCCATTTGGCGAGTCCTTAGCCGAATAGTACCTGCTGGCATTACCTGACTTAGTACTTTTTCGCCATGCGGCACAAACTGGTTAGATTGTGCCACGGTTTGCCACCACTGACAATAGGTACTGCCCCCCAAACCATGACGGTGGATTCCTTACTTTAGTACTGGGTGCTGCGCCTGACCGCATTTGAGGAATAAGTTCGCCAAAGTTGGGGATGGTCTGGTAGCCCACTCGTGGAAGTCAGAGGTAGATTAGTAATGTCCATTTATAGTCAGGAGGGGCAGCGATGCTTACGTGGTTTAAAAGGCTGCAAGCTAATCAGAGAGGTATCACCGGACTGGAAACAGCTATCATTCTAATCGCTTTCGTGATAGTGGCTTCGGTATTTGCCTATGTCGTACTTTCCGCGGGGTTATTCTCAGCACAGAAAGCGAAGGAAGCGGTCTATGCCGGCCTGGATGAGACCCGGAGCACCATCGAAATCAAGGGTGATGTCATCGGCAAGATGGTAGGCGGCGAAATTACCGAACTATATATTACTGTAGGCGGGCGCCCGGGCAACGAACCGGTTGATTTCACAGATACCTCCGCCGGTACTAATAAGGTAGTCATCTCCTTCCAGGACGATACTCAAAAATTTTCTTCGGTGAACTGGACGCTCCAGAAACTGAATACCACAAACACGGATAACCTCCTCGATCAGAACGAGCTTTTCCAGATTACTGTCGACCTTTCCGTTACGGATAACGTTACTGCCTACCACACTTTCACCATTGAACTGAAACCGCCGGTAGGCGCCGTAACACCCATCGAACGCACCGTCCCCGCGCGCATCAGCCAGTATGTAAACCTGCATTAACGGGGGATATTTTAATAATCATTTGCCGCAAGTTGTTTTGTGAAGGCATAAAAGGAGGTGGTCGCCCGACATAATTAACGAATTAGAAATCACAGGAAATGACTTTTCTTGACGATAACCAGTAAGAATCCAAGGAGGTAGAATGTTAAACAAATTAATTAAGACTCTCAGAAGGGACGAAAAAGGCATCACCGGTCTTGAGACCGCCATCATCCTGATTGCCTTTGTCGTCGTAGCGGCGGTATTCGCCTACACCGCATTGTCCGCCGGTCTCTTCTCGACCCAGAAGAGCTCCGAAGCGGTCTATGCCGGACTCCAGGAAGCCCAGAGCACGCTGGAACTCAAGGGTTCCGTTGTTGCCACCGCGGGCACCACCGGAGCCAGCGGCACCATCAAGCAGTTAAGCTTCGTCGTTTCCAACGTTCTGCATGGCGAACCGATTGACTTCACTCCGCCTTCCGCAGCCGCAGGTAACACCGGTCTGGCTGACGCAGCCAGCACCAACGTTGTCGTCCTCTCATATGTGGATGATGCGCAGCGGATAGACGACCTGTATTGGACGATTACCAAGCTGGGGAAAGAAGATGGCGATAACATTCTGGAAGACGGTGAGAAATTCCAGATCGTCGTCGGTAACGCAACCACTGCTGCCGGCGGCGGCAACATGATCGATGCCCTGACCACGGACCTTAGCCCGAACAAGAAATTCAGTCTTGAAGTCAAGCCCGCAGTCGGCGCTATCCTGGTCATTGAGCGCACCACTCCGCCTTACTTCGATGCCATCATGAATCTGCGTTAAGCAGAAAACACGTAAACGGATTTGCACTAATCGCAACAAAACAGAATTTTTGGAGGAATAAAATAAAATGAATAAACTTTTTAGAATGCATCGCGGGCAGAAGGGTATCACCGGTCTTGAGACCGCCATCATCCTGATTGCCTTTGTCGTCGTAGCGGCAGTATTCGCCTATACCGCGTTATCCGCCGGTCTCTTCTCCACCCAGAAGAGCTCCGAAGCGGTCTATGCCGGACTTAAAGAAGCCCAGAGCACCCTGGAACTGCGCGGCTCAGTCATTGCCACTGCCAACGCCACCGGCGCCAGCGGCACTATCAAACAGATAACCTTCACCGTTTCCAACGTTCTGCATGGCGAACCTCTTGACTTCACGGCTCCCACCGCCGCGGCTTCTGCCACCGGCGTCGCCAATGCTACCAGCAACAACGTCGTAGTCATTTCCTACATCGATGCTTATCAGAGAGTAGACGACCTGTATTGGACTGTTACCAAACTGGGGAAAGATGACGGCGATGACATTCTCGAAGATACCGAGAAATTCCAGATCACCGTTGGCGGCGATACCGCCGGCGTTGCCCCGGGCAACCTGATTGATGCCCTTGCCAGCACCGACCTCGGCCCCAACACCAAGTTCTCCCTGGAAATCAGACCGCCGAACGGCGCGGTGCTCGTCATCGAGCGCACCACTCCGCCCATCATCGATACTATCATGAACCTGCGCTAATAACTGCCTGTTTATGAGGGTGGGGATGGCACTACTGTCCCCACCCTTACCCCGCCCGCCCGTGGGACATTGTAGGTCACCCGCTGTCCTGAAGCTGTGGGAAAAGACAAAGGTGGCAAGAGCCCCAGCGATAGACCACGAGGAGTAACGGAGGGCTTCTGTGGAAAAAGCCATAACTACAGCTTTACTCATCATAACGGGAGTGATTTGCATGATATTCGTTTTCAACAGCGTCTACCCCATGATCAATCGCTCCAGCCATGCTATGGTGAGCATGGCTGATACTATTGATGAGCGGATGAAGAGCCGCGTGAATATCGTGCACGCCACTAATTCCTCCGACCGCCGGACAATTTATATCTGGGTCAAGAACGTGGGTACGTCCCGCATCGTCGATGTCGAGAGCACCGATGTGTTCTTCGGCCTGGAAACCAACTTCGCCCGCATCCCGCACGAAAGTGATGCGGGGGGCGTTTATCCCCAGTGGGCGTACACCATTGAAAATGATACCGAATGGAAAGCCAGTGCGACGGTGAAAATCACGATTACTTATACGGTCGCCCCGAGCTCTGGCACCTATTATATTAAAGTCATCATACCGAACGGTATTGAAGACGAATATTACTTCAGCATGTAGCGGGGGAAGTTATGGAGACAGCGATAGTCTCGATAATTTGTTTAGCACTGGTAGTCTTCGGGGGCATGACGATGTCTCAGGGCTTTCTTACATCTGTGGACAGCACCACGGTGAGTCTCAAGGAAATCGGGCAGAGCAGCGAAGATATCATGCGCACCCAGATTTCGGTGGAGGATATCTATACCAGCCTTGGCGGCTTGTATTTATATGTGACTCTGGACAACGATGGACAAACGAAGTTATCCAATTTCAGTAAATGGGATGTCATCGTCCAGTACTACGATGATGCCGGCATCCTCCATAATATCTGGATGCCGTATACTACCACCAATCCTCCGCCTTCCGGGCAGTGGACGGTGCAGTGGATTTATTACGGCGCAGACCCGGAGACGTTCGAGCCGAATATCCTCAATCCCGGGGAACGTATGCGGATCCGGGCTCAATTTAGCCCGGATATCGGAAATGATACCGTCAACATGGTCACTATTTCGACCTCTAACGGAGTGCCCATCTCCGCCCAGTTTGACGGTCCATAAAATATAAATAATATCGGAGATACAGGATATATAAATGTTTGAAAGCCTGACCAATAAACTGAAAGCCGTCTTCGAACCGCTGCGTAAGAACCAGCGCCGGAACATGATGAGCTTTGACCTGCTTTATCAGCTTTCTTACATGTCCGTCATCGCCGCCGGCGGCGTGCCGCGCGCCCAGATATTTGAACGCGCCGCCAAGCTGCCCTGCACCGCGGCGGACTATTTCAACCGCATCGAGCTTGCCTCCAAAAGATTGAAATATGACTACGCCCAGGCTTGCCGCCTCGTGGGGGAATCCGCCGAGGAAGAATCTATAAAAGCGCTGCTTTTACGGTTTTCCGCCTCGCTGATATCCGGCGAGCCGGAAGCGGAGTTCCTGGCGCGGGAAGCCGAGGCGCAGGCGGATAACTACGATAATGAATACGGACGCAACCTGGAAGCCATGAAAATGTGGACTGATGCCTACGTGTCGCTAATCCTTTCCGCGGTACTGGTCATTATCATCGGCATTGTGTCCACCATGATCTGGAAAATCGAGACGAGCCTGATTATTGCCATGGCATTCATCTCCATCATGACTACGGCGACAGGCGTCTGGCTGATATATGTCGTATCGCCTAAAGAAACAATGGTCTTGAGCTGGGCAGGCTCCCGTGAACAGCTTATGGCGCAAAGACTGCTCAAGTTTACCCTGCCGCTGGCGGTCATCGGGGGGCTCACCCTGTTGATATTGAAAGCAGACCTCGGCTGGGTGCTCATCGCCGCGGCGGTCCTGGTCCTTCCAATAGGTGTCGTCATGACCCGCGACGACCAGAAAGTGACCAGTCGCGATGGTGAAGTGGGCACTTTCCTGCGGTCGCTGGGCGGCGTCTGCGCCGCACTGGGCACCACGGTCAATTCCGCGCTCAACCGGCTGGACCTGGACTCCATCAACAACCTGCGAAGCCCGGTCAAAGGACTGCGCACCAGGCTCGTCGCCGGTATCAAGTCCCGAATGTGCTGGAGCCGGTTTATCGACGAGACCGGCAGCGAGCTGACCAACCGCAGCGTCGGCATGTTTTACGATGCTATCGATATGGGTGGATCGGCAGGTCAAGCCGGCTACCAGGCGTCACTCTTTGCCAGTAAAATTGCGTTGCTTCGCGCCAGGCGCAAGACGGTTTCCGGTCCTTTCCGCTGGCTTTGCCTGGCGATGCACGGCTCGGTGGTGGTGCTTCTTGTTTTCGTCAGCGAAGTCATCATGTCTTTCGCGGGAATGGTCTCCCAGGCGCAGGAAGCCATGCCGCGCGTATCAGGCGCGCCGTCCGTGGCGGCTTTCACCAGCTTCAACCTCTCCGGTCTGGAGGTAATGCATTCTCTGGTGCTGCCCCTTGTTTTGATATTTACCATAGCCAATGCCATCGCGCCCATGCTGGCGGACGGGGGAAGCAAGAAAAAAATTCTCTTTAATCTGGGCATGACCGCCGCTATTTCCGGCTTTAGCCTGGTGGCGCTGCCCGGTCTGGCACAAGCATTGTTCCTATCGACAGATATGTGAGGTGAAAATAATGACCAGCGAAGAACGAATCAAGGCACTTGAAGAGGAATTTCAGCAGGCGAAGGAAGAAATCAGGCAGATACTGATGGATATCCGCACTTACCTTATGGAGGCGCAGACTCCTATCCCGAACGACCTGGAGCGCGCGGAGATGAGGGCGGAATCTTCCCGACAGGTAGCGGACAGAGGAGGTAAAGCCTAATGGAAAATGATGCGAGAATCCAGACTCTGGAAGAAGAGTTTAAACTGATAAAAGGTGAATTGAAACAGACACTGACCAGTGTCCGCGAATATCTGATGGAAACCGGGCTGCCCGATTCCGAATACACTACCATTCTTGCCGCGATGGCTGGCGGCGCCGAGAGCCAGAAGATAGAAATGAAGGGCGACTTCGCCATGCCGAAGAAGCCGGAACCGGAAGAGGAAGAGGAAATCGTCGAGGAACTGGAAGAGACCCAGGATAATGAATCGAACGATTCGCAGGCTGAGGACTCCGAAGATTCCGGCGACGATGTTGAAGAATCGGAAGAAGAGTTAGGAGAGTCCGGCGCATCGGACGATGCTGACGAATCAGACGGGTCTCCGGAAGCAGAAGCGTTAGAACAAGCAGAAGCTGCCGGAGAAGAAATGCTTGCTGAAAATGGCGGCGAACTGTCACAGGGGGAACAGATGGCTCAAGGACTCATGGAACCGCAGACTGCATACGCAAGGATGGGCAGGGTAATCGCCCAGGATACGCCGCGGGTCAACCTGCTGGCGAACCTCATCCGCTGGGTGGCTGCCGCCAGAAGAGAAATCGGCGTCGAGCAACTGGCGACCTTCCTGGAAGTCTATGGCATCTGCGGGCACCTGACACCGGAGCTTAAAGAAGTGATTATCCGGCTTTCTGATGTGGCGCAGCCGCAATCTGAAGAAGCGGGTGCGGCTGATGTCTGGAGCCGGTTGCTGCTGGAACTGCATGGCATCCTCACCGGCGCAGACGCTCCGGCGCATGCGATGAAACCCATCTGGAACGATGGCAAAGCCGCCGTACCTGCCGTTAAAGAAAAGGTTGAGGAGCCCAAAGACGAGCCGATGCAGCTGAAGCTGGTTTTAAAGGATAGTAAAGGCAACGACCGCGAGTTCAATCTCAACCTCACTCCCGCGGCGGAAACCAAAAAACCACCGGCTAAGCGCAAATAGTAAATTATATTCCTCAGGGAAAAGGGAAGTGATGTTATGGCGGAACCGAAAGTAAAAAGAGAGGTAATCTGCACGGGGGTCGCGGAAGTGGACGAGCGGCTGGGCGGCGGCATACCCGTCGGTTCGCTGTGCTTGATTGAAGGGCACTCTGATTCCGGGAAGAGCGTGCTCTGCCAGCACCTGACCTACGGTACTCTCTCCAACGCCGAGTCATCGGTGGCTTACTACACTACGGAGAACAGCATCCGCAGCCTGGTCACGCAGATGGATTCGCTCTCCATGTATACCATGGACCATTTTCTGGCAGACCATTTCCGCATTTATCCGCTGATATTCCGGAACAACACCCATGACGGCAAAAAACCGTTTATGGTGCTGACGCACCATTTTTCAAAACTGCCCAAGCAATTCAAGCTGGTGATTATCGATTCGATTACGATTCTCGTGGCGCACAGTAACCCCGTCTCGATTATCGATTTCTTTTCCCAGTGCAAACAGCTGTGCGATGACGGACGCTCTATCATCGTCGTCTCCCACTCGTATGCCTTCGAAGAAGACATGTTGGCGCGTACCCGCTCGCTATGTGATGCCCGTTTCCGTCTCCGGCTGGAGCAGATCGGCGACCGTATGGTCAAGCTGATGGAAGTACTCAAGGTGCGCGGCGCCGACCGTCCCACGGGAGATGTTGTGAGCTTTGATATTGAACCCAAAGTTGGGATGCGTATCATCCCGCTGGCTAAGGCGAGGGTCTAGGAGGCTCCGTGCTCAAGCTGCCGTTTGAGTTCAAGTCTTGCACCCAGGAGTGCGGCAAAATCTGCGGCACGGAAGTCGAACACTGCTCGACGTATCAAAAACTGCCGCCGCCGATCCAGGAAGTATGCAAGAAGAGCCCGCACCTGCTGAATTACCTGCATGCCTTCCCGATAGACAAACTGGGCATGCCGGAATATTTCGCCAAGGTGGGGCGCAGCTTGAAAGGGAAGAAGAACCCCAACCTGATTTACCCGGCAGGCAGTGATGTCTTCATTCATATCCTGTCTAATCCTGAAGATGTCCGCGACCATTACGTTCCCATCGAACCCAGTCTCGCGGACGGGCAGGAAGACTTCCTTGATCAGATTGAGGCGCGGCTGGCGGACTATGTGGAAGACCTGGAAGGGATTACCGAAGCCGCCAAACGGCTGGAAGTCGTGATGCAAATCGTGGACAAGGTGGTCAATGTGAGGGCTGTGCTCCCGCCTAAAGCCGGCGCCGGGAAAAAGAGCGGCAGATTCGGGATGCTGACCGCCACAAAAGAAAAACTGGTCATCACGCCCGTGCAATATGCCAGTCTGCGCTACCTGCTGCGCCGCAAACTGGAAGGACTGGGGCTGCTGCAACCCCTGATTGACGACCCCAACATTGAAGATATTTCTTGCTCCGGACTGGGCAACATCTTCGTCGAACATAAGCTCTTCGGCGGACTGCGCACCAGCATCTGCTTTGAAGAACATACCGAGCTGGACAAATTTGTCATCCAGCTTGCCGAGGGTATCAGGCACCCGGTTACCTTCCGCGAACCCTGCGTCGACGCCACGCTGCCGGACGGCTCTCGTATCAACATCGTCTACGGCACGGATGTCTCCAAGAGAGGCAGCAACTTCACCATCCGAAAATTTTCGGATACCCCCATCAGCGTACTGGAACTGGTGGGATTCAACTCCATGAACTATGAAATGGCGGCGTACCTTTCGATTATTCTCCAGGAAGGGATGAATGTCTGGGTGTCCGGAGAGACTGCTTCCGGTAAGACGACTCTGCTCAATGCGCTGACTACTTTCATTGCGCCCGAAGCTAAAATCGTCAGCATCGAAGATACCCCGGAAGTGCAGGTGCCGCACCATAACTGGATCCGCGGCGTAACCCGCGGCTCCGCCAAAAACTCGGAATCTTCAGAGGTCTCCATGTTCGATCTGCTCAAGGCTGCCTTGCGGCAGAGACCCAACCTGATTATTGTCGGTGAAATCCGTGGTGCGGAAGGAGCAATCGCATTCCAGGCAATGCAGACCGGACATGCCTGCATGAGTACCTTCCATGCCGCCTCCGTCGCCAAGCTCATCCAGCGCGTCACCGGCAATCCCATCAACGTGCCCAAGACTTATGTCGATAACCTCAACGTGATTATCATTGCACAACAGGTGCGTCTGCCCAGCGGCTCGCTCGCCCGCCGCGTCACCAGCATCAATGAAATAGTCAGCTATGATTCAGTATCCGATTCATTTTCATTTATTGAAGTATTTAACTGGGACCCGCTGACCGATACCTTCAATTTTCGCGGCTTTCAGAACTCCTATCTGCTGGAGTACAAGATTGCGCCGCGGCGCGGCTTGCCGCACGAAAAACGCCGCGAGGTATATAAGGTGCTTAAGCAGCGCGCCGATATTTTAAAAAGGATTGCCGACCAAAAAAAGACCAACTTTTATGAAGTATATGCTATTTTGTCCAAGGCAAAACGGGACGGGCTTTTCCGCTAAAATCCGGTCCGCAGCCGTAACGAAGGGGGTACGAAATGTTTTTTAATGCGCGCCGCTCCAAAGATAAGGGTGTCCCGCCAGAGAAACCGGGCGAAGACAGCGCGGAACTCAAAGTACAGCAAATAGAAAGCCTCGAAGAACTGGTCGCCAGGCGGACCCAGGGACTAAAGGAAGCCCAGCAGCAATTGAGCCAGCTGACCACGGAAGCCGCTCCCAAAGAGGGGAAAGAAGACCCCAAGGTGGATGCACTCTTTACACAACCCGCTCCGCCGGTGGAAGCAGCGAAGCTGGAAGAGACCGTGCTCAAGACAGTAGACCTCAACTCTTTGCTTAAAACCGAGACGCCGCCGGTTGAAGTTAAAGCCGCTCCGGCGGTAGAGAAGGTAGTCGCCGAAAAGAAGCCGGAAGAAATCATGAGTGATTCTTTGGCTGACCTCTTCAATCAGGAAGATGAAAAAGAAAATCCCCTCGCGGGGCTTATCCGCTCTTTACCGGTAGTCTCCGCAGGCGAACTCCTCAACGAAGCCAAAGAAGTGAGTACCATCATCAGGGAATGGCGGCGCTAAATGATTCATATCAGGCGTAAACAAAACGAGGTAAGGGTAGACTCCCAGAACAATAGGGGGTATCGTGGTTGTCGCCCGGGATGCGCAGGAGTAATTTGAAGCTATGGGTATAGTTTGGGGCGATTCGCGTAACTTCGACCGTTTTCCGGTACTGAAGGCAACCAGACTCCGCATCAAGGGGGTAACAGACATGGCAAACGGAACGAAGCGAATAAAAGTCAGTCCGTATTTATGGCATATCATGGCGATTACGCTGGTGTGTGCTATCCTGTATTACCTGCCGGTAATTGCAGGTATGGCGGGCTGGACGGTCGCCCGGGACAACCTCGGCATCTTCCATGATTTTTACGGCATCGATTTTTATGCCCTGGTCTTCTTTGCGCCGGTGGTCTATACCGCCTATATGCTTGGCGTACAGTGGGCAATAGTGGTCGCGATAATCTCTACCGTTCTGATTATCCCTTATGCCATCGCTTTCGACCCGTATCCCAACGTCATGTTCAAACCGGCTTCTTTCGGCATTATCCTGAGCGCGGTAGGCGCGGTGGTGGCGATGCTGCAACGGAGCGATGAACAGCGCCGCCAGAGCCTGAAAGAATTGAAATGCCTTTATGACATCGGGCGGGTAGCTGAAGAGAATGATTCCATAGAACATTTTCTTATGGCGGCGGTGACGCTCATCCCGCAGGCAACGCGATATCCGGGCGAAGCAGAGGTCAGGATTACCCTGCGGGACAAGGTATTACAAAGCCCCGGTTTTGATGAAAAAGGCGGTAAACTACTCAAAGAAGACCTGATGCTCAGCGGCGAGGCGCTGGGGCGTATCGAGATATATTCAACGCACGGCTATGCCTACCTGGCAAAGCAGCAGCCGTTTATCAACACCGTCGCGGACAGAATCGTGAGTGCGGTGCATGAGATAGAACTGGCGCTGTCGCTCCAAGGCTATTACACACAATTGGAAGAGATGGTGGAGAAGCGGACCGCGGACCTGGAAGAAACCCGCGAAAAGCTCATCCGCTCGGAGCGGCTGGCTGCCGTGGGGGAACTGGCTTCCGGAGTCGGACATGAGCTGCGCAATCCGCTCAACGTCATCCGCAACTGCGTTTACCTGCTCAAGATGGGTATGGACGAAAAGGCGGATGAAGAAACGCTCAATACCCTCAAACTGCTGGACCGGCAGATTGATATTTCCAACCGCATCGTCTCCGACCTGCTCGATTTTACCCGCATCCGCCCGCCCACCCGGAGTAAAGTCGATTTGAACGGGCTGATAAAAGAGAGCCTTTCCTGGGTGGCTGCGCCGGACAAGACAAAAGTAACTGCGGATTTCAACGGGAAATCGCCGCAGGTGAAGATAGACGCCGAACAAATCGGCCGCGCGTTCGCCAACATCATCAGCAACGCCTACCAGGCGATGAACGGTAAGGGCGGCGAACTCAAGGTCGCCATTGACGCCGATGACGCTTATGCCTGGGCGCAGTTCACGGACAACGGCTGCGGCATACCGGCAGAAAACTTGACCAGGATATTTGAGCCCCTGTTCACCACCAAGCCCAAGGGCATCGGGCTTGGACTGGCAATTACCAGGCGATTGGTGGAGCAAAACAGCGGGGTTGTCAGCGTCGCCAGCAAGGTTGGCGAAGGGACGACATTTACGGTAAAACTGCCGCTTAATGAAAGGAGCTAATCATGGCAGAGCCGATTAACGTACTCGTGGTTGATGACAACGAGGACTTACTGGAGACCCTGGCACTGATATTAAAAAGGCGCGGTTTCAATGTCGATACCGCAACTGACGGAGCTGCCGCGGTAGAAAAATACGCCGCGCGTGACTTCGACGTTGCTTTGATGGATATCGTCATGCCGAATATGAACGGCGTGGAAGCCTTCCGGAAAATCAGGGAGATGGACCCCGGCGCCGCCGTTATTCTGATGACGGCTTATTCCGAGGAGGCACTCATCCGCAGCGCCATCGATGGGGGCGCTCATCAGGTAGTGCATAAACCCATCAGCATCGACCAGATGATAGCGCTGCTTAAAGAGGCGGCAAAGAGCCAGGCGATTCTTATCGTTGACGACGACGAAGATATTCTCGGTACGATGAGCAAGGCATTTGAAATCGAAGGGTATCGCGTGCTTGCCGCCGGCAGCGGCGAAGAAGCGGTCAAACTGGCTAAAGAAAAGCAGTGCCAGATAGCCTTCGTTGATGTCAAGCTGCCGATGATGGACGGTTTGGAGACCTACCTCCATCTGAAAGAGATTAATCCCAATATCATGACGGTGATGATGACCGGCTTCCGCGATGAAGTCAAAGACGCCCTGGAAAAGGCGCAGGAAGCAAAAGCGATTGAGTGCCTTTTCAAGCCTTTCAGCCCGGTAAAAGCGCTGGAAATGGTCAGTCATCTCCGCAGCGCAGGTAAGGCGGGTTCCCGTAATGGAAAACAAAAAGAGCATTCTGGTTGTTGATGATGAGCTTGATTTCCTCACGGTAATCAAGCGTATTTTACAGGTCAAAGGTTACGAAGTAACTACTGCGCCCACTGCAGGCGAAGCAGTGGCAAGGGCGCAGACGCACTTCTATAACGCGGCGATTCTGGATATCAGCCTCCCGGACATGGCGGGCACGGAACTTCTGAGCGTCCTTCTTGAAATGCACCCGGACACTATCGCTGTGATGCTTACCGGGCATTCCTCGGTGCAGAATGCGGTCGTTTCGCTCAACCGGGGCGCCTTTGCCTACCTGGAAAAGCCGCTCGACCCGGACCACCTGCTTTCGGTACTGGAGCAGGGTCTGGAAAAGCAGCGGCTGTCTCTGGAGAACCACCGTCTGGTTGCCGAACTGGAAGAGCGCAACCGCATTACCAACATCCTGTTGAATATATCGCAGGCGGCTGCCAAGACGCTGGACTTAAAACAAATTATCGAAACCGCCCTGGAGAAGGTCACTGATTCGGTCACCGTTGAGGCGGATTTTCTTTATCTTTACGAAGAAAAACTGGTTCTCAAGGGACAGCACGGTTTGCCCGAATCGCTCGCCGGGCGGATGGCGGAGCAGGTGGAGCAGGGGCTTATTGGCAGGGTCTATCAGCAGAACGAGCCTGTCGCGATTAATGATATTTCCGCCGAGCCGGATCTGGCATTCCTGGCAAAGGAAGGTTATTTGTCCGGGGCGTGCGTCCCGCTGGCGATTCTGGGCGAAAGCATCGGAGTATTGGGAGTGGTGACACGCGTTAAGCGGCACTTCACCAATAGCGATATCGCGCTTTTAACCGCCATTGGTAAAGAGATTGGCATTGCCATCCAGAACTCGCGGCTTTATGAACAGGCATCGAGCGCGCGGGCGCTGCGGGAACTGGATGCTCTGCGCACGGAATTTCTGGCGAATGTCAGCCACGAACTGCGCACGCCGCTCGCCGTTATTAAAGGTTCTGCCAGCAGTCTGCTCCAGCCCGATGTTGATTTTGATGAAGAGACCCGCCGCGATTTTCTGCAGTCTATCGATAAAGACGCCGACCGGCTCAGCCGGCTGGTCAATGACCTGCTGATGATGTCCCGTCTGGAAGCGGGCGCGCTGGAAGTCAAGCGGAAACCGCACCACCTGGCGGAAGTCATCGCCGGCGTGAAAGACCGACTGGACAGCATCACCGTGAGACATCAACTGCTGATTGATATTCCACCGGCACTGCCGCCGGTCAAAGTTGACGATGGACGTATCGGTGAGGTATTGACCAACCTGGTGGAAAATGCCACCAAGCATGCCGAGACGGGCACACGCATTACTATCAGCGCCCATCCTGAAAAGGGGTGCGAGTTAGTGGTCAGTGTGACCGATGAAGGCATCGGCATTCCGCCGGAACTTCATCACAAGATATTTGGACGCTTTTATCAGGTGGAAAACAGTAAGCGGGGCAATCGCAAGGGCACCGGCCTGGGACTGGCAATCTGCAGGGGCATTATCGAAGCGCACAGCGGGCGAATCTGGGTGGAAAGCGCCAGCGGTAAAGGCTCCAAATTCAGCTTCAGCCTGCCAGTGGAAGAACCCGCCGGCAAAGGGAAGCCGGAACTGGTACGGACGGTTTAGTTACCGGGAATAAGGGGGAAAATATG
>JAQTVW010000004.1 GCA_028706655.1 Dehalococcoidales bacterium
GTGGGATTGATTTCATTGGCGGCTTTGCAGTCCATCCAGTTGTAGGAACCGCAGAGCCCCGTCCGTTCCGGACTGATAACACAGACATGGCTGGGGGCGAACGACTGGCACAGGGTACAGGAATAGTACATCTCCGTCGTTTCGTCAGTCATGCCTTCAATTCTGGCGTCTCTGATACGGTATACATCTCTCGCCTTGGCGAGTGTTTCATCCACCTTGGCGGAATCGGTATAAATTTTAACTTGCAATTTGTCGAAGATGCGCCCGAAGTCCTGGTGCAGTTTGGCATGGAGCAGGGTGCCGATATGCTTGAGCCGGAAGCCCTTCTCGACTGATTGTTTGCTGATGCGAATCCAGGCAATATCTCTCTGCCCGATGTGCATCACGCCCTGGGCGTAGTTGATAAGATGATGTATCTGGCGTTCCAGGATAGGTTCGTAATCTTCCTGCATCTGGCGTCCGGCTACTTCCACGGCAATAGCCATGGGAAGTTTGGAACCCGGCTGGACATCGGTCAGTTCCGGCCCGATAACTTCAATCTTGCCGTCTTCCACTTCGTCCATGCGCTTGCTGGTGACCCATTCCACCATATGCGTGCGCCCGCCGCCGCATTCCAGGTAGATGTCATCGCCGCGGACACGTTCGCCCTCGAAAGCGGGACCGAAGGCGACCGGGATGGGTACTTCCGCGACATTGACTTTAAGACCCCTGACCTCGATGGCTTTCGCCACTATCTGGTCGTGGGGGATATTGGAGACGACATGCTCGTAGGTGGTGATACCGGTCGGCAGGATTTGCGGGATAGGCGTATCGGCGATGGTCGGGAAGCCGAAGTTGATGGCGCCGGCGGCGTTGGCATACCATTCGTCGGTGACATAGCCCAGCGGCAGCGCGAAGGCGAAGACGCGGTCTTTGTTATAGATAAGCACCTTGCGGAAATCGCCCGGTTCGATACCGCCGAAGGAAAGGGCGGCGCGCGTGGCGAATCCGGCGGCAAAGACCGTCGCCGAAACATCCGGCCCGAAGGAGACCAGCCGCGTCGGCCAGCCGATTTGCACGCCCGCTTCCACCAGTTGTTCGGAGAAGCGTTTGCCGTTGTATTCCGCGGACATGAAAACGTAGATGTTCTTCTGCTGGAGTTCCTGGGCAATCTTGGCGGCGATTTCCTTGGTCGGCGCCGCGCCGAGCACGGCGGCAAAACCGGGTGCCGTGCCGTCCACAAACTCGATGCCGCGCTTGCGGAGGATGACATCATCGGCGGCGCCGAGCCAGATATTCTCTTCGGTGACGTCTTCGCCCCTCAGGTAGAAGTTCGGCTGCTCCAGGTAGCGGATAGCCTCGATGACTTCCTCGGCGAAGAACGTGACCATGCCCGCATCCAGCGCGGGACCGAGATAGGGCAGCGGGTGGGTCTCTTTGACCGGCGGCGGGAGAATCTGCTTGCACTTCTTGATAAGCTTCTCCATATCGCCGAGCTTTTCTATCTTCATGCCCAGGATGCCGTAGATGACGGGCAGGTAGTAGGCGGTATTGGGAAAGCCTACCGGCTCGTTGGGGCCGTGCTTTTCCATCGCCAGCTTCCATTTTTCTTCCGCCTGGGCGACAATTTTGTGCGCTCCTCGAATCACTGCGGATGCAATTATCTTAGACATTGTCTTGTTCTCCTAATTCTTATCGCCGGCGTTAGACCGCATCGAGCTCGCGGCGCATTGCCATATCGTAAAGGACACGCTCGCGGGACTTGTCAATGCCCAGAGCCTTGCGCTTCTTATCTATGTGCTCAATCATCAGTTTCGCCGCCTGTACCGGGTCGGGCTGGAAGTCCCACTTGCCGCCGTACATCTCTTCCATGTCTTTGAACAGGTGGTTGGTGAACTCACCGCTGCCGAGCGTAGGCCAGGTGGTGCCGAATACGGTGTACATGCCGGAAGCGACAAAGTACTGCCCGATGGCGATTGCCTTTTCGCTCATCCATTCCGGAGCGGCACCGGCGGCAGGCAGATCGCTGATATCATCGCCCAGTCCGCCATCTTTGACGACGGCGGTAGCGGCGATGAGGATGCGGCTGTTATCGACACAGGCGCCCATGTGGAGCACCGGCGGGATGCCGACTGTCTCGCATATCTCGGCGAGGCCGGGTCCGCAGAACTGTTTGGCGGCTTCGGGCACCATGAGCCCGGCTTTAGCCGCCGCCATCGCGCCGCAGCCTGTGGAGAGCACTAGAACATCGTTCTTGATAAGCTCTTTTATCATAGCGACGTGGGCGCCGTCGTGGGTGGTGCGGGCGTTGTTGCAGCCGACGACTCCGGCTAAGCCCCGGATTCTGCCGTTGATGATGTTATCGTTGAGAGGACGGTATGACGCGCGGAAGAGACCGCCGAGCAGATAGTTGATGGTCTCATGGCTGAAACCCGCGATGAGAGGGGTTTTTATGTTGGGAATTCTGACATTCTTGCCGCGGTTAGGGTAGTTATCAACAGCGGCTTTGATGATGGCTTTGGCGGACTCTCTGGGGTTGTGCTCATCAAACTGCATATGGGTGGCCCCCGTAATCTTGGCGCGTTCATCAGTGGTGATGAGTTTGGTATGGAAACAGCGGGCGACTTCCTGGAGCCCCTGCATGATGCACTGCACATCGACGACCATTGCTTCAACCGCGCCGGTGACAATCGCCAGTTCCTGCTGCAGGTAGTTGCCGACAATCGGTACGCCATGCCGCATCATAATCTCATTGGCGGTGCAGCACATGCCCGCCAGGTTGATGCCCTTGGCGCCTTTGGATTCGGCGTACTTGATAAGCTCGGGGTCCTGGCTTTCTACTGCCAGCATCTCGGCGAGCGCCGGTTCATGCCCGTGGATAATGACGTTAACCATGTCCTCTTTAAGCACGCCGAGGTTAATTTCGCTTAATGTTGGTGTGGGTGTTCCGAACATGCAGTCCTGGATTTCGGTGGCAATCATGCTGCCGCCCCAGCCGTCCGCCAGCGCTGCCCTTGTACCCTGCAGCATGATGTTCTTGTAGTCCTGGTCGACGCCCATATGGGTGCGGTGCATCAGTTCGACGACTTCGCGGTCGATACCGCGCGGCACGACGCCCAGCTTGCGCCATAGTTCCTGGCGCTTGACCGGGGCATTCTTGATAAAGGCTAATTCGCCGTCCTGTTTGCCAAATTCTTTTTCGCAGACTTTAGCAACATCGAGGGCGATTTCCTCGTTCTTGCGGTTGCCGATTTCCACGCCGAGGTCGAGCGCCAATTTGAGGAGCTTTTGCTCGTCTTTGATGGCGAAGTCCTTGGTCTTGCCCTCCGCCATAAGTTTGAAAGCCTCGACGACACGTCTGCCGTGGTCGCTGTGGGAAGCGGTACCGGCGGCTATCTTGCGGGCGAAATTGCGCGCCGCGATAGTCTCCGCGGTCGCACCGCAAACGCCCGTGCGCAGGGCATGCTCTTCAGGGGTCTCGGTCTTGTTTTTCGCCAGCGGCACCCGGCAGGGTCCCATAGCGCAGTTACTGCAGCAGCTGCCTTCTCCGCCGATGGGGCAGGGTTTCATCTGCGCAGCGCGGTCAAAGACCGTCCGTACCTTTTCCTGAGCGGCTTTTTCCAGCATCTCGTTCGTTGCGGCGTCAATACTCTTTATTTCTTTTTCTACCATTGTCCTCACCTCTCCCGATTAACCGGTGGTCAAATCCGTAATCATCTCACGGATTAATTTGATTGCTTCCGGATGTCTCATGACTAAAATATCCGCGCCTGCCAGAAGCAAGAGCATCGCGGACATTGATTCCAATATAATGCCCCTCTTTTTGGCATCGCCCATCGCGGGGTCGTCGGCTATTTTAGCCTCTTTGGTCTTCCACGATTCTTTAGCGATGTTGCAGATAATGGGGAATTGGAGTTTATCGTCCTGCTGGGTCAGGGCAGCCATGCGCATTCGTTCCATTACCGAGTAACAGTATTCGATGCCGTACCCGATGCCGCTCACCGTGGGGTCCATGATGAGCAGATTGTCCGGCACGCCCAGATTACCGAGCAGGATATTAAGTTGTTTCGCCAGGTTAATATCAATTGGCGACGAAGCAGCTACCGTCTGGTTGTAACCGATAGCGGCAGCGCCGATTTTCTTGTGGTCGCCTTCTTCAACAGGCCCGATGATGAGGCGCTTATCCTGGCAAAGCTCCGTAACCCGGCGCATCACCTCGGTGTCTTTTTCGTGGTTGGCGGTGCCCCAGACTATCAGGGGAACATCGATGGCATCCGCCACCTTCTTGACGACCTGCGCCGCTTCCTCAGCCCCGCGGTTCATTCCGTTAGGATCGGTGCTGGCAAGCTGCAGGCAGATCATCTCCGCGCCGTAATCCTTGATGCACTTCTGCGCCCAGGCTACAGGGTCGCCGGTGACGCCGCTGAATGGTTCCAGAGCGGCGGGCGCCCATTCTTCCGGCGGAGCATCATACACTTCCATCGCGATTTTGGGTTTATTGGGCATGGCGCCTTCAAACAGATAAAACGGATAGGCGCTCTCGCCGCCAATGGTGACGACCTTGTCACCCTTGCCCAGTTTTATCTCTTTAATCTTGCCGGTATACGTTGTCTTCGGGATTTCCAGAGCCATCTTCCCTCCTTAAGCCGGATTCTTGCGTTTTTCGCTGCCGAACCACTCTTTGCTATACCAGTACCGTTCACCGGAACGCAGGTACTTAAGTCTCTCCTCGCGGCTGTCCAGTTTCTGGCGCCATTGCCCGGCTTGTTCGCCCTGTGGCTCGCCGGATTCATACGTAGCGCCGAGCACTTCTACCTTGTCACGGTTCGGGGCACTTTTCTGTTCGATTTTGTATTCCGCCATATCCACCCTCCTGCGAGAAATAGTTACCTTAAACCAGCCGCCAAAATTGCTGCTTTTATTGTGTTGGACATCAGCATCGTAACGGTCATGGGACCGATGCCGCCGGGAACAGGAGTAATCGCTTCCGCTTTCCGGGCTATCGCGGGGAAGTCAAGGTCGCCGACGAGTATTTCTTTTTCCTGACCCGGCTGTTTGATATAGTTTGCGCCAAAATCTATCGCAATAACGCCTTCTTTTACCATTTCGGCGGTAATAAAGTTCGGTTTGTTGACCGCTACTATTATTATATCAGCTTGTTTTGTGTAATGCGAAAGTCCCGGATTATCCGGGGGCACCAGTGTCACCGTAGCGCCTGTCTTTTCCTGCGCCCAGAGAGAAGCCAGCGGCTTGCCCACCAGGTTGTCTATGTTGACGATGACGGCATGCTTACCTTTCAGGCTATACCGGTAACGGCGCAGGATTTCATCGATGCCGGCGGGAGTGGCAGGCAGAAATGCTTCTTGCCCCAGCCATGCCTTGCCCACGTTGGCGGGATTGAAGCCATCCACGTCTTTCCGGGGCAGCACCGCGTTGAGCACCCGGTTTTCATCGACATGGGTGGGGAGGGGAAGCTGGACGAAGATACCGTGTATCGCGGGGTCGGCATTCAGCTTCGTAATCTCGGAGAGCAGCGCCGCTTCGCTGATTTCAACGGGCAAACGGAGCATGTTGGACTTGATACCCAGCGCCTCGGCGGCTTTCTCCTTGAGCTTGACATAACTCGCTGAGCCGGGATTTTCTCCCACGAGCACCCCAGCGATGCCCGGAGTTATGCCGCGTTCCCTCAGGGCGATAACCTGCTGCGCCAGTTCCGCTTTGATATCTGCGGAGGTCTTCTTGCCGTCAAGGATGACCGCCATGTTATTTGCTTAACCTCTCCGCGGCCTGTACTGTATGCGCCAGCAGGATGGTGGTCGTGACCGCGCCCACGCCGCCCGGAACCGGAGTAATCATGCCGGCAACCTGGCTGACCTCATCGAAGTCCATGTCTCCGCTGAGCTTGCCGTCCGCGCCGCGGCTGACGCCGACATCAATCACGACTGCTCCGGGACTGACGACATCCTTCTTAATCATTTTCGGCTTGCCGACAGCGCTGACCAGGATTTCGGCGCGGCGGAACTCCTCCGCAGGATTCTGGGTCTTATAATCGCAAAGAACGACCGTTGCCCAGCGATTGAGCAGCATAATGCCGGCGGTGCGCCCGATGTTGCCTGCCCCGCCGATGATGACCACGCGCTTACCTTCAATCGGGACATTGTAGCGGTCGAGCAGTTCAATAACCGCCGAAGGAGTGCAGGGCGCGAAGCCATCGGTCTCGCGCATCATCAACTTCGCCATGCTCAGGGGATTCAGACAATCGACATCTTTTTCCGTCGCCAGTAGTCTGAGGACGGTATTCTCATTTATATGCTTGGGCAGCGGGCGCTGGATGATGACACCCTGAAAGCGGGTGTCTTTGTTGAGGGCTTCAACCTGCTGCTCCAGCTTTTGCTGGGTAACATCAATCGGGAAATTGAAGGTCTCGGTATAGATGCCGAGTGCTTCACATGCTTTGGCAATCCCTTTCAGGTAGGACTGCGCGCCGGCGTCTTCCCCGACGGCAATCGCCGCCAGTCCGGTGTTGATGCCCTTTGCCTTGAGCGCGGCAATGCGGGGCTGTAACTCGGCGCGGATCTTTTCCGCTACGTCTTTACCACTGATTAACTGTGCAGTCATGTTTTGGCTCCCTTCAACTATTTATTTTTTAGTAATGAGTTCATCAAGGTATCTATCGCGCTCACCGCCGGCGAGTTGTCCGGCAAGTCGACAAGCGGCTTCATCCCGAGGTCATATTCATATATCATCTTGTCCTGGGGGACGACAGCAGTTGGCTTGATGTCCAATCGCACCAATTCCGCTTCCACCTGCGGGTCGATGCTGCCCGCGGGAACCTGGTTGACCAGTACCGACTGGCGTTTGACATTCAAACGGAGTTCTTTAATCATATCGCGCACGCGGGCGATGGTGCGTACCCCTTTTACCGAGTGATTGGAGACAAGGAGCATCTCATCGATATTTTGCGTGGTGCGGCGGCTGAGGTGTTCCATGCCCGCTTCGTTATCGATAACGACGAAGGCATAGTTGCCGGAAAGTTGGTCGATGAACTTGCGCAGCATGAGGTTGGGGTAGCAATAGCACTCCGCACCCTCGCCCTTGCCCATGCTGAGCAGGTCCAGTCCTTTGGCTTCGACAATCGCTTCGTTCAATTTGAAGTCGAGATAGTGTTCCTTGGTCATCCCCTGCGGAATCTGGATCTTTTCTTTCTGGAATTCATCGAGGATAAGCCCTACGGTCTTGCCGACGGCAATGCCCAGGCTCTCCCCGAGGTTGGCGTTGGGGTCGGCGTCTACAGCCAGGATGGGCGTGAGTCCTTTTTTCAGAAGGTAGCGGATGACCAGGGTAGTCAACGAGGTCTTCCCGCTGCCGCCTTTGCCCGCCACTGCAATACTTATCGTCAAATTATTTCCTTTTTCCGGTATTCTTCTGCCGCTCGCTGAGTTTCCTTGTGACTTCAGGGAACACGTCAGCGTGGGTATGCGGCAGGAACATAGCGGCAGTATAGCTGTCCATGAAGTCGGCGCTGTCGCTGAGTTCAATGTTGGTCATCATGGCGGCGATGCGCCGCGAATCATCGAGCAGGTCGGTGGAGAAGGAGACCAGCCGTGCACCCAGCAAGGAGCCGTTGCCGACGAAGATAAAGCGGTCTTCGGGAAGCTCCGGCAGCAGTCCGATGGTGATGGCGCTTTTTATGTTCAGGTGGCTGCCGAAAGCGCCGGCGATAATAACCTGGTCGAACGCGGCGCAACTGGTGCCGACGCTCTTGCTCAGGGTCTGGCAGCCGGCATACATCGCGGCTTTGGCGCGGATGAGGTTTTCAATGTCAATCTCGGTCAGTACGATATCCCTGCCGATTTGTGTATCCGGCGCCCATGCCATGACGTACTCGTAGCCGTCTTCGCCGGTGCGGATACGTTTGGTGGGCAGGTTGTGCTGAAACTTGCCGTTCCGGGTAATGACACCGGCTTCCATCATGCGGGCGATGGTGTTAATCAGTCCCGAGCCGCAGATTCCCTTGGGTTTGGACTTGCCGATGACCCCGATTTTCGGCTCGTAGGTTTTTTCATCGATATCAAAATCTTCAATGGCGCCATCGGTGGCGACGATGCCGTGACGGATACCGCCGCCTTCAAACGCGGGTCCCGCCGAGCAGGACGCTGTCACCAGCCAATCCGAATTACCAATGACGATTTCGCCGTTGGTGCCGATATCCAGGAAGAAGGTCAGCTTGTTGCGCTGGTACATCCCCGTGCCGATGACGCCGGAAACAATGTCCCCGCCGACGTAGCTGGAAACAGCCGGGAAGACGAAGATGAGCGCACCTTTTCTCAGATGGATACCCAGCGAACGCACCTCGACCGGGGGAAAAAAATTGGCGGCGGGAATGTAAGGCGCTAATCGGATATACTGCGGGTCGACGCCGAGCAGCAACTCTGTCATGGTGGTGTTGCCTGCCAGGGTCATGTGCCCGATGTCCTTCAGGTTGACCTGGCTCTTCGCCAGCAGATTGTCAATTACCTTGTTAATCGTATCAATAACGGCAGTTTGCAGCTTCTTGAGTCCGCCGGGCTTCTGCGCCTGCGCAATTCTTGTGATGACGTCCTGTCCGTACGGTATCTGCCCGTTAAACTCGATGCTGTCCGCGAGAATTTTACCTTTATTCAAATCGAGAAGCTGTCCGCAGACCGTAGTTGTGCCGATATCGAAAGCGAGGGCATAATGTCTTTCGCGGGTGTCGCCCGGCTCAACATTCACGATACGGAGGCGGCGCCCGTCATCCTTCCTGCCCTCGCGCACCGCGGTCGTCAGCAGCGTGACCGTGACCCTCCAGTTTTTCCGGCGCACAATCCCGGGTAAAGTTTTCAGGATGTCAAAGTCCACGCCCACGTTCTTCAGTTTGTACTGCTGTTTGAGACCGCGCAGCAGGCGGGAAAGGTCGCTGGCGTTATCGGTCATGGTGGGAGGCGGTAACTCAAGGTAGAACTTGCTGAGCGGCGGTTTAAAGCGCCAGCCGGTGGCGAGCGCCGCCGAGACGTTCTTGCCTTCCCGGGCAACGATGGCACGCTCCAGACGCGATTCGACCGGCACATAGACTGTCAGGTCGGTAAGGACCCGGGTCTGGCACGCCTGGCGGACGCCGCGCCCGTATTCTTCATCCGAAATTCTGGTGGTGCGGGTCGTCTCGGCATCGCCCTTTTCAATCACGACCTTACAGGTACCGCAGGTGCCGCTGCCGCCGCAGGAGGCATGAAGACGCACCCCGGCGGCAATCGCAGCCTGCAGCAGATTTTCGCCCTTCGCCACGACAATATCGACATTATCGGGATTGAAATGGACGGTTACTTTTTTATGAGCTAAATCTTTCGCCACCCGTTCTCCTGCTGGTAGCTAGTCTACCTCGTGAAGCCCCTTGACCTTGCCGGTCTTGACATCGACATCGACCTTGCGGAAGGCAGGGTCGGAACCGGTGCCCGGCATCAGGCTGATCGTGCCCGCCATCGGGCAGAGGAACTTGGCGCCGGAATAAATCAGGATATCGCGGATGGGCAATACCCAGCCTTTGGGGACACCCTTGAGCGTCGGGTCATGGGTCAGGCTGAGGTGGGTCTTGACCATCATCGTGGAATATTCGTTGTATTTCGGGTCTGCTTCAAAAGCCTTGGCTTTCGCCTCGGCTTCGGGGCTCCAGGCGACGCCGTCCGCGCCGTAGACCACTTTAGCAACCTGTTCGACGCGTTGGCGCAGTTTCGTCTCGTTGGGATAGAGGAAATGGAAATCGTTCTTTTCGTTGCAGGCTTCCTTGACGGCATCCGCCAGTTCCAGGGCGCCGGCGCCGCCGTTGGCGAAGTGGGTGGAAACAGCGCAGCGCGCTCCCGCCGCCTCGGCAGCCTTGCGCACGATAGCCACTTCTTCTTTGGTATCGGTTGGGAAGCTGTTGATGCAAACCACCGGGTTGATGCCTGCCGTGCGGATGGTCTTGATGTGGTGCAGCATATTGGCGCAGCCTTTTTCCACCAGTTCCGGGGCGGATTTCTTGTACGCATCGGGCAGCGGGACGCCGGGAGTCACTTTGGGACCGCCGCCGTGCATTTTAAGCGACCGGATGGAAGCGACCAGCACCGAGACGTTCGGCTTGAGACCGCTGTTGCGGCACTTGACGTTCCAGAACTTTTCGAAACCGATATCGGCGGCGAAACCGCTTTCGGTGACATGATAATCAAACATCTTCAGCCCGAGGCGGTCGGCGATAATAGACGATTGCCCCACGGCGATATTGGCGAAGGGGCCGGCATGCACCATGCAGGGCTGGTATTCCGCCGTGCAGCAGAGCGTGGGGTTAATCGTGTTGCGCATCCATGCGGTCATCGCCCCGGCTACTTCAAGGTCGCCGGTAGTTACGGGCTTGCCCTTCTTATCAAAGGCTACTGTAATGTTATTCATTCTCTCGCGCAGGTCGGCAAGGTCGCGGACGATGGACAGCATCGCCATCAGTTCCGAGCTTACCGCGATGCCGAATTTGGACTGCATCGTGAAACCGTCCATGCGTCCGCCGAGTCCGATGATGATATTGCGCAGGCTCTGGGCGCAAAAGTCGATGACCCAGCCCATCTCGACGCGGGTAGGGTCGATATTAAGGCGGCGGATGCCGCTCAGCCGGGCGAGTTGCTCGTCATCATAGTTGCGCTCGTGCTGCATGCGGGCTTGCAGGGCGACCATCGCCAGGTTGTGCGCATTCATAATATCGTTGATATCGCCGGTCAAGCCCATGGAAAATTCGGTATGGGGAATCAAAATGGCATTGCCGCCGCCGGCAGCAGTACCCTTGACGTTCATGGTAGGACCGCCGGAGGGCTGCCGGATGCATCCGCCGACGTTCAGCTTCTGCTTACCCAATCCCTCGATGAGCCCCATCGTGGTAGTGGTCTTGCCCTCGCCCAGCGGAGTGGGGGTGACAGCGGTAACTTCAATATACTTGCCGTCCGGCTTGTTGCCCAGGCGGTTCATTATCTTGAGAAAGTCGAGCCTGGGCGTTTTGCCGAAGGGGATAATTTCGTCCTTTTGCAGGTTGAGCCGCGCCCGCCATTCTTCCGGATTCGGCATGTGCTCTTCGGCAGCTTCGGCAATCTGCCAGTCCGCCATCTTGGTGATATCGTAAGCCATGAATTATGCCTCCTTCAAAACAGGTAAAACCTACAATTTATGATTTTTAATACCCGGCCTTTCAGATGTTCCTAGTGTGTTGCCTTTGCCGGAAGAAGCTTGCGAAAGATATTATCGATTTCTGCGGCGACCTGACCACTGGCTTCGAAGATGGGATGTCCCGCCAGGTCGGCATCGATAATCGCCTGGTCGTAAGGGATAAAGCCGAGGAAATCAGAGCCGGGCAGACTGGATGTGATAAAGTCCTTTTCGGCAGGGGTCTTGACCTTGTTGCCGACGACCGAGATGCTGGGCAGACCCAGGTCCTGCGCCAGCTGGTAAATAGTGCGAGCAGTCTCGATGCTGCGGTGCCCCGGTTCCACAACTACAATAAGTTTATCGACGGCTTTGGAAGTGCCCCGTGCCAGGTGTTCGATGCCGGCTTCCATGTCCAGGATAACCACTTCATCACGCTGCAGCAGGAGATGGGAGAGCAATGCCTGGAGCAGGACGCCTTCAGGGCAATAGCAGCCGGTGCCGCCCCGCTTGATGCGTCCCATCACCATGAGCTTGATGCCGTCCAGCTTTGCGGAATAGCGTTCGGGCAGGTCATCCACGCGGGGGTTCAGCTTAAAGAACGAGCCGGACTGTCCGGGCTTGGCGCCGGTACGTTCTTCGATGATTTCATTCAATTCGGATATGGGGGTAATCTTTTCCGGATGGGCAAAACCGAGGGTCGCCGCCAGATTAGCATCAGGGTCGGCATCGATGGCTATGACTGAAAATCCTGACGCAGCGAAGCGCCGGGCAAGTGATGCCGCCAGCAGCGTTTTGCCGACGCCGCCTTTTCCGCTAATAGCTAGTTTCATCCGTATCTTAATTAACCTTTGGATTTCTAGCGAAATCGATAGTTCGCCGGAGAGGTAATGTGAAGAACGAGCGTTTAAAAAACAACTGCGCTTCACAGCCTGTGTCTCTATCTAGCCTGCGATGGAATGAGTATAAGTTTAGCCCAACATCATACAAAAGTCAAATATTTGCAGCGGTTGTTATTTATATCTTAAATGACTAGAATTGTGTGTGTTGAGGAGGTCTGCCGATGGCAATGATTGAAGTAAGCATCGTACCGGTAGGAACAAAGAATCCTTCGTTGAGCCAATATGTCGCCCGTGCCGTGAAGGTTTTGCGCGAAGAAAAAGATATAAAATACGAATTGACAGCCATGGGGACTATTATTGAAGGCGAACTCGAAAAGCTTCTGGAAATTGCCGGGAAAATGCACCGGGCGGCTTTTACGGAAGATATATCGCGGCTGGTGACCAGTATCCGCATCGATGAACGAAGGGATAAACCATCCAGCATTGCAGGTAAAGTAGCGTCCGTGCGGCAAAAGCTGGGCAAATAGGATGACCCCGGTACACGCGGCCCTTTTGCTGGGTACCGGTGTCGTTGCCGGCTTTGCGGGTGGGTTGCTGGGTGTCGGCGGCGGCTTTATCATGACGCCGGTACAATATTTTATTTACATGGATATGGGTCTGCCCATGGACGTTGCCATCAAACTGGCATTCGGTACCAACCTGCTGGTCATTTTGCCCACCGCAACCAGCGCGGTGTGGCGGCACAGCCGAAAAGGCGCGGTGCAATGGCGCATTGCCGTAACCATGGGATTAAGCGCCTCTATCGTCGCCTTTCTGGGTGCGATGCTGTCAGCGCATCTGCCCGGAAACTGGTTGAAAATCGGCTTCGGAGTAGTTGTTATCCTGAGCGCCGTACGGATGTTAACAGCGAAAGAACCGGCGGTAACGCCGGAGCCAAATCAGAATCCCTGGCTCTGGGCGGCATGGGCAATACCCATCGGCGCTTTGACCGGAATACTGGGCGTTGGCGGGGGTGTGGTAACAGTACCCGTGCTGACGCTGGCATTAAAATACGAAGTGCACCGGGCACTGGCGACTTCCCTCGCACTGATGATGTTCACCAGTACGAGCGCCGTCGTGGGATATATCATCAATGGCATCAACGCCGGCAATTTGCCGGCATACTCTCTGGGCTATGTTTACCTGCCGGCATGGGGACTGCTGGTAATCAGCAGCATCGGCATGGCGCAGGTCGGCGCTATCGCCGCTCACCGGCTGCAATCCCGCAAGCTGGTCTATCTGTTTATCTCCCTGCTTTTTTACGCCGGATTGCGCATGCTGGGTGTTTTCGAATGGCTGGGGCTGCCGATATAGGAAGGACTTGTGGAAATTGAAATTACGACATTGAGCGAGAATACGGCGAACTACGGTTTCCGCGCCGAATGGGGCATCAGCATGCTTATCGAGGCGGACGGCAAGAAAATTATGATGGACACTGGGCTAAGTAATTCCGCAGTGTATAATGCCCAGTTGCTGGGCGTTGATTTGAAGGAAATCGATTGTATTGTGCTGAGTCACGGTCATGCCGACCACACCGGTGGGCTGCGCGATGTGCTGAAGAGGTCAGGACCGAAGGAAATATTCGCCCACCCTGACATCTGGACGAAAAAGTACGCCAACCGGCACGGAGAACGGGAACGTTTCATCGGTATTCCCTTTGCCCGTGAGGAACTGGAAGCGCTGGGCGGTTCTTTCTCATTGTCCCGCGAGCCGGTCAAGCTTTCGGAAAACATCATGACGACCGGCGAAATCCCCATGATTACGGAATATGAGTCGATTGAGCCGGTGATGTTCATCAAGGAAAACGGCAAGACCACCCCTGACCCGTTAAATGATGACCTGGCGCTGATAATCAACGCCGATTTCGGGTTGGTGGTTGTCCTGGGTTGCGGGCATCACGGCATCATCAACACGCTGCAGCATGCCCGCAAACTGACCGGCAATGACGTCGTCTATGCTGTTATCGGGGGACCGCACCTTATTGGCGCCAGCCCCGAGCGGCTGCCCCTGACGGCGGCGGCGCTGCGAGAAATGGGCGTACAAAAGATAGGACTTTCCCACTGCACCGGATTTCCCGCTTCAGTGTACCTGGCGCAGGAACTCGGTGACGCTTTCTTTTTGAATAACGCCGGCAGCCGCTTTAGGCTACCTTTCTAATGCCGCGCCTTGCATTCTGCATAAAATCTGGGTTAGAATTGAACATAAACCGCTAGGGGTGCTCAGGGCTGAGAGTCCCGGGTAACCGGGACAACCCTTGGAACCTGCTCTCGGTAGTGCGAGCGTAGGGAAGCGGCAGTGAGACCAGGGGTCTACTGCTTAATGCCGCAGCCCTTGGTTTTATTATTTTAGGGAGACTGCAATGACACAGTTAGAATCGGCGAGAAAGAGTATTATTACCCCGGAAATAGCGGCGGTCGCACATGCCGAGCAGGTGGAACCTGAATTTATCCGGCAGGGTATCGCGCAGGGTAACATCGTTATTCCGGCGAATATCAAGCATACCAACCTCGCGCCGCGCGGCATCGGTAAAGGACTTTCGACAAAGGTTAATGCCAATATCGGCACGTCGTCCGATTTTTGTGATAAGTCTGTCGAACTGGAGAAACTGCGGGTGGCGATTGCCGCGGGAGCGGATGCGGTCATGGACCTGAGCACCGGCGGAGATATCCCCGCAATGCGCCGGGCGGTCATTGACGCCAGCCCGATTCCGGTGGGCACGGTGCCCATCTACCAGGCGGGCATCGGAGCGATAAACAAATATGGCGCTATTGTCAAAATGACGGTGGATGATCTCTTTGCCGGCATCGAAGCGCACGTCCGCGACGGCGTCGATTTTATTACGGTTCACTGTGGCGTGACCCGCTCGGCGATTGCGCGGCTTAAGCAGCAGGGCAGGGTGGCGGATGTCGTCTCACGCGGCGGCGCCTTCCTCATCGGCTGGATTCTCCACAATGAGCAGGAAAACCCGCTTTATGAGTATTACGACCGCTTGCTGGAACTGGCGCGGGAATATGATGTGACTCTGAGCCTCGGTGACGGCATGCGCCCGGGCTGTTTGTCCGACGCCACCGACCGCGCCCAGATTGAAGAACTGATTACCCTCGGCGAACTGGTGGAGCGCGCCTGGAAAGCCGGCGTGCAGGTCATGGTGGAAGGTCCGGGGCATGTGCCGCTGAACCAGATTGAAGCGAATGTCCAACTGCAAAAATCGCTGTGCAAGGGTGCGCCCTTCTATGTGTTAGGCCCGCTGGTCACTGACATCGGCGCCGGCTACGACCACATTACCGGGGCTATCGGCGGGGCGATTGCTGCGGCGGCAGGCACCGATTTCCTGTGCTACGTGACGCCTGCGGAACACCTCGGTCTCCCCGATGCGGAAGATGTGCGCCAGGGTGTGATTGCCTCGCGTATTGCGGGGCATGCGGCGGATATTGTCAAAGGCGTAAAAGGCGCTGCCGACCGTGATTTGCAGATGTCGCTGGCGCGCAAACGGCTTGACTGGCAGGCGCAGGCGCAGCTCTCCATCGACCCGGAGCGGGCGAAAGAAATTCATGCCAGGCGTGCCACCGCCGGGGAAGCCTGTTCCATGTGCGGCGCCTTCTGTGCTATGAAAGTCGTCGAGCAGTATCTCGGCGTACGCACTTCAAGATGCTAGCCGCTGGTAGCTGCCCCTGTTGACAATACAATCCGTAGTAGTAGAATAAAACCATCATGCGATTGTTTGGTTCTTCCGGCATACGCCGCCTATTCGACCGTGACCTCGTGGAACTGGCATTCCGGGTGGGGTTGGCGGTGGGAGCAGGCTACAAGAATGTTATTGTGGGCACGGATACCCGCACCTCGGGCGCAGTTCTCAAACACGCTGTAATTTCCGGTCTGCTGGCTGCTGGCGCCGATTGCCGCGATGCCGGAATTCTGCCTACACCCACAGTGGCTTTTGCTACGCGCCAGTTTTCCTGCGGCATTATGGTCACCGCTTCCCATAACCCTCCCGAATACAACGGTCTCAAGCTGCTCAACCCGGACGGTTCTTCCTTTACTATGGAACAGCAGGAGCGGCTGGAGCCTCTGATTTTGAGTCCTTCGTTGAAAGCGGCATCATGGTCGGACTTGCATACCTGCCTGAATTACGAAGATGCTGTCCCCGAACACATCTCGCGGATAATACAGGACTTTCCGCATGAGACGAAAGTCAAGGTGGTGCTGGACTGCGGCTGCGGCGCCGCCTCGGTCATTACCCCTTATTTATTACAGCGAATGGGCTGTGAAGTCCTGGCATTAAACAGCCATCCTTCCGGTTTCTTCCCGCGCGACATCGAGCCGGTAGAAGCCAACCTGTCCGACCTGATGAGAACTACTCGTGAGTCCGGCGCGACGCTGGGTATCGCCCACGATGGCGATGCCGACCGCATGATGCTGGTGGACAATCTGGGGCGATTCATTTCGGGAGACCGTTTACTTGTTCTGCTCGCCCGTGATCTTGGTGCAAAAGACATCGTGACCACCGTGGACACTTCGATGGCAGTTGAGGAAGCGGGCTTTGCCGTGCGCCGTACGGTAGTCGGCGATACTGCGGTCTCCGAGGAACTGCGCAAAGGCGGCAGCTTCGGCGGCGAACCGGCAGGCGCCTGGATTTTCCCCGGCATTTCTTTGTGCCCTGACGGCATTTATGCCGCCGCCCAGGCAATAGCAATCGTAAGCGAGGGCAGGCTCTCGGAACTGGTGGACAGCATTCCGTTTTATCCGATGAAACGCGGCAGTATCGCCGGGAAAATGCCTGTCGAACTGGCATCGCGATTATCCCAGATGAAGCCGCTTTCGGTGAACAATACCGATGGCGTTAAATTGAACTTTTCCGATGGCTGGCTGCTCGTCCGCCCGTCCGGCACGGAGCCGAAAATCCGCCTGACCGCCGAAGCCAGGACTGAAACGCGGGTGCGCCAGCTATATGAGGCCGGAGAAAAAATAATCAGGAGCGCCATCAACGGGAACGTATAACCAACGGCTCACGCTGAACTTGTCGAAGGATGTACTCGTGGTTCGACAGGCTCACCACGAGCGTTTATTAGACCACGGTAAAAAGGGGGATAGTTGAAAGCAGTCGTTTTAGCCGCCGGCGAAGGAAGCCGCATGCGTCCGCTCACATACACCCGACCCAAAGTCATGCTGCCTATCGTCAATAAACCGATTCTGGAGCATTTACTTCTGGAGGCGAGCGCCGCCGGGATTAAAGATTTCATCTTTGTCGTTGGTTATTGCGATGAACAGGTGCGCCAGTACTTCGGCGACGGCGGCAAGTGGAAAGTTCACATCTCTTACTGCAATCAGCGCCGGCAAATGGGTACCGCTGATGCCGTGCGAAGCCTGGAGGGGCTGGTGGAAGGGAATTTCCTGGTACTGAACGGCGATATCATCGTACATCAGGAAGACATCCGCCGGCTGGCAAGTCACCAACAGAATACCATGAGCGTCATTGAGGTGGCGGATACGCGCGGGCTTGGCATTGTAGAGATGGTTGAGGGCAGACTGCTTAAAATCTATGAAAAGGTGGATAATCCTCCCTCACATATGGCAAATGCGGGACTGTATTTATTCACACCGGAAATCTTCCGCGCTGTGCACAAGACACCCAAATCGCCGCGCGGGGAATACGAAATCACCGATTCTCTCAAATTGTTAATTGAGGCAGGACAGGTTGTGCAGTGCCAGGAAATCAAACAGTGGCTCGATTTAAGCTACCCGTGGGACTTGCTCAAGGCAAATGAAAAGCTGATGGTGGGTCTGACGCCGGAAGTCCACGGCGAACTAGAAGAGTACGTAGTAATAAAAGGACAGGTTGCTATCGGTAAAAACACCGTAGTCCGGTCGGGTTCGTATATTGAAGGGCCGGTCATCATCGGGGAAGATTGCGAAATCGGGCCATCGTGCCATATCCGTCCTTGTACCGCTATCGGCGATAAGTGCAAAATAGGTTTCGCGGTGGGTATCAAAAACAGTATTATTATGCGGGGCAGCAAACTGCCGCACCATAATTATCTCGGTGACAGCGTGGTCGGCGAAGACTGCAATTTCGGCGCCGGCACCAAGGTGGCAAACCTGAGATTAGACAAGAAGAATGTCATCGTCGGCGGCATCGATAGCGGTCGGCGGAAACTGGGTACTATTGTGGGAGACAGGGTGGAAACGGGAATCAATGCCTCTATCAACGTCGGCTGCGTGATTGGCAACAACACCAGTATCGGTCCGGGCGCTCTGGCTAAAGGCATCATCGCACCTGATTCACACATATTATAAACAGATGCAAATCCTGAAAGGAGGTAGCTTTATGAAGCAGGCGGTCATCCTGGCGGCAGGTGAAGGACAGCGCCTCCGTCCTTTTACCGTGAACCGCCCCAAATCCATGCTCTATATTGCTGCCAAACCTATGCTTCAGTATGTTATCGAATCGCTGGCACAGAACGGCATCCGCGATATCGTTCTTGTGGTAGGCTACCGTAAGGAGCAGGTATTTGATTATTTCGGTTCCGGGGAAAAATTAGGTGTTGACATAACATATGTGACGCAGGAGAAGCAACTGGGCACCGCCCATGCTTTATTACAGGCTAAGGAAGCCACCGGCGAAGAATTTCTCGTGCTGCACGGGGATAATCTCATCACTGCCGCCACCATCGCCAAATTCATAAAAATCAAGCCCGATGCGGTGCTGGTCACAAAGGTGACCGACCCGTCACGGTACGGCGTGGTGAAATATTACGGCGACAAACTGAAAAAGATTGAGGAAAAACCGAAAGAAGCCGGCAGTAACACAATAAATACCGGTATTTACTCTTTCACCAAAGATATTTATGATTTTATTGAGAACGAAACCGGTATCCCGGATGTCTTAAACAAGATGGTTGAGTCCGGTAGGAACGTCAGTGTCCTGGAAACCATGGAGACGAGACTGGATATTGTTTATCCCTGGGACATCCTGAGCCTGAACAATGCGGTGCTCGCCCAGACGAAGGGCAGCGTCGCCGGTAATATCGAATCAGGGGTATTCCTTAAAGGTTCGGTGCTGGTGGGAAAAGATACCCTGATACGTTCGGGTACTTATATCGTGGGGCCGGTCGTCATAGGGGAAGGTTGTGAAATAGGTCCCAACGTTACCATCCGCCCGGCGACCAGTATCGGGGACAATGTGATTATTTCTTCGTTCACCGAGATAAAAAACAGCGTCATCGGTGATGATGTTAATATCGCCGCCGGGAGCGTCATCCAGAATTCGGTCATCGATAAAGGATGCATTATCAAAGACCATTTTACAGCAGACAGCGGACAGGTGGAGATCAGGGTCAACGGTGATTATCACCCGACTAACGTGGGAGTAATGCTCGGCGAAGGCTGCAGCGTGGGCAGCAATGTTTTTGCCCAGCCGGGGGCAATCGCCGGAAACTATTGCCAGATTAAAGCGCAAAAGACAATCAGCGGCAGGTTGCCGGATAAAAGTCTGGTCTTCTAAGGGGTAGCGGAAGTATGTGTGGAATTGTGGGTTACATCGGCGGGCGGCAGGCTCAAACGATTTTACTGAACTGCCTGGGCAGATTAGAGTATCGCGGTTATGATTCCTGCGGCATCGCGGTTGCCGCAGAGCATACTACGGTCTTCAAAGACGCGGTGCGGGTCAAGGCGCTGGCGCAAACGCTGCCGAAACTGGAAGGCAAGACCGGCATCGGGCATACCCGCTGGGCAACTCACGGCGAGCCGTCCATGATTAACGCCCATCCTCACTGTGACTGCACAGGCAGGATTGCCGTCGCCCATAACGGTGTCATCAATAACTCCCAGAAGCTAAAACAGCAGCTTGTCAGCGAAGGTCACCTTTTTGTTTCCGAGACGGACAGCGAGGTAATTCCGCATCTCATCGAGAAATACTACGAAGATAGTTTACCCAAAGCCGTTGAAGCGGCTTTACATGAAATCGAAGGCTCTTACGCCATAGTTGTTTTGATGGAAGGCGAAAGGGAACTGGTCGTCGCCCGGAAAGACAGCCCGCTGATAATCGGTATCGGCGACCGGGAAAACTTCATCGCGTCGGATGTCCCGGCGATACTGGACTACACCAGTCGTGTCATGTACCTTGAAGAAGGCGATGTCGCCGTCGTTACCGGAGACGAAGTGAAAGTCAGGGGTAACGGTGTGGAAGTCGCCAGGGAAGAACACAAAGTACCCTGGACAGTCAAGGATGCTCAGCGGGGCGGCTACGAGCACTTTATGCTCAAGGAAATCCACGAACAGCCGAAGGTGGTGCGCGATACCCTCAGCGAATATATCTCGATCGCGCAGCCGGCGGCGGACATGACGGTAGTAGGCGGCAGCGGGATGGAAGACATACTCATGCTTGCCTGCGGCACTTCATACCATGCCGCGCTGGTCGGCAAGTACATCATCGAACAACTGGTGAAAATTCCGGTCAGAGTAGAAATCGCCTCTGAATTCAGCTATTCAGGGCGGGCTTCGGCGCGTAATAAAGCGATTGTCATCAGCCAGTCCGGGGAAACGGCGGATGTGCTCAAGGCAATCAAGCAACTTAAGAATGAAGATTGCCATGTGATCGCTGTTACCAACGTCGTCGGGAGTACTGTCAGTCGTATTGCGGACCAGGTTGTCTATACCCGCGCCGGACCGGAAATCAGCGTAGCGGCCACCAAGAGTTTCGTGGCGCAGCTTATTGCTTTATACTGGCTGACTCTGCCTTATTCCCGCGTCGATATCCGCCAGCTGGATGAGATGGTGCTGGGCTTGCGGCAGCTCCCGGGGAAAATCCAGCAGGTTTTTGATAATGAAGAGGCTATTAAAAGTCTTGCCGCCGAGTTTGCCAGATTCAACAACGCTTTTTTCGTGGGACGCGGCATCAACTATCCCATCGCTCTGGAAGGTGCACTTAAACTAAAGGAAATTTCCTATATTCATGCCGAGGGTTATTCTGCCGGAGAATTGAAGCACGGACCCTTCGCCTTGCTGGGACCGGAGACGCCGGTAGTGGCTGTCGTGGCGCGGGACAACACCTACGAGGCGATGCTGGCGAATATTAAAGAGGTCAAAGCCCGCAAGTCTCCGGTGCTGGCCTTGGTAGAGGACGACGATGATGAAGTCAGCGGACTGGCAGACTGGATTATTCCGGTACCGGGTGTTGACGCCCTGTTTTCGCCTGTGGTGAATGTGGTTGTGCTGCAGCTGCTGGCGTACTACACCGCCAAACAAAGAGGCTGTCCGATTGACTTCCCCCGCAACCTTGCCAAGAGCGTTACGGTAGAGTAGGTCGCTCAGGCTTCGGAATTAACCGGCACCACCGCGTACTTTCTTCGGGCGAGTTTCTCGCTGTTCACCAGTATTGCTTCCGCATCATGGTTCAGTTGGGACACCAGCAGGATGACCGCAGGCGCGGCGACTTGCCGGGTTGCTGTCGTTAAAGCAACGGTAGCGGGATGGTTGAGGGCAGCCTCCTCTATCGCCCGATGTTCAAAATCCAGCATCGCCAGCAGCCGTTGCGCTGACTCGGATTCGACACGCTTCAATTCGGAGATATTCCGGCGCAGTCTTGCCATGTCCGGTTTTGCCAGGTATTGTTGCGGAGACTCGGTCATTGTGATGTCCCGGGTCAAAGCCAGCGCCCGTTTCAGGATTTCACGAGGTTCGGTGATGGCAGTAGTAAGCAGGACTTCGTGCTGGTTGTAAGCGGTCAGCGCGGCAGGGATATGCTCGCGGGTGAGGGTTAGCGCCGCCGTGAGCAGGTTAAATGCCAGGTTATCGGCTTCTTCAGCGCTGCTCACGGAGAGATTAACGGCGATGATTGCCGGGGGTCCGCCCGCCGCCGCAAATTCCCGGACAATGAGCTGCTGTAATTTAATCGTGTGTTTCCAATCGATGCCGCGAAGCGGGTCGCCTGCCTGATAAGTACGGCTGCCGAGGAATTCCACTCCCCGGTGGGGCAACCGGATATTCTCCGGAGCGGATTCGGAATCCGTGGCTTCGCCGGCTCCTGATTGTTCCAGGTATTTCCGCGCCATCCATTCCGCGTATTGTGCCTGCGGGATGACGTGTAAATCCAGCGGTTCAAGCGTTTGGTTGACTACCATCAGCGCCCGGGCGTCAGTAACTACGGCGCGAATCAATGGGTGTGTCGGTCCTGCCAGCGGTGGCGTCAGGCTCAACTCCAGTTTGACATCATGTCCGTTCAAAATGAAATCCTGCGGGGTGATTTCAACCCAATCGTCATCCGTCTGTACCGAGACGTACAGCAAGGTGTTTGTCCTGCTGCCCAGTTCCATCGTGGCTTTCGCGGTAGCGCCGGCAACAACCCGCAGGCTTACATCCGTCGGCGCAAGCGGAGAGCGCGGGATATTCATTAATATATTGATGGTCGTGCCCATCAAATAGAGCGCAAACAAGGTTCCGGTTAATAGCAGAACGCGGATATCGAGGAGGACGGCAATCATGACCACTGCCAGCGTGGTAGTCAGTAATGCGCGGTAGACGGTCGTGACCCGGCGTCCCGCCCCGACAACGATTACCGCATGAAAGTCAGAAGAGCTCTGCCTGAGGTGATAATCGAGTAGATAGATTAACGGCAGGAGTGCCGCCGCCGAAATAATTTCGATGACGAAAGGTGTGAGCCCGGTCATTCGAGCGAGAATTGCGGCAATCGCAAGCGGCAGGAGAAATATAGTGAAAATTGAGGCGACGATGTTAATACGCGGCGCCGCCGGTCGCAGGGTCAGGACAGTCATACCCAGAAATAGCACGAGAGCCAGAAACAGGTAAGGCGGCGGTGACAGGATGGCGGCAACCAGTAATATAAACAGTGAATATGATTGACATAATCTCACCAAACTGCCCATGGTTATCTGAGAGAGAGCCCGGTACTAACGGCAACGGCGGCAACAACCAGTGCCAGGGCTATCCACATCCAGTGCCGCTTCAAAAGAGTCTGAACGGTTATAGCCCCAGTTCCCGTTGCAGCTTCAACAACGGTTTGCGGTGGTATTTCATTTTGATTAACGGGAGGACTGACAGCATGGGAAACTGAAGAGTCGGTTTTTTGACTCGATGGAGTAATGTGTTCCGGAGGCCGGACGTTATGGCTCGCTGGTTGCGAAAGGTCAGGAACTGGTTTTGCACTGCGTGCTTCGCCGATGCCTTCTTTGGGTACCGCCGTTTCCTGGATTATCTTTCTGATAACGGCTTCAGGGCTCACGTTGTCCATCTCTGCTTCGCTGCTGAGGCGGATGCGGTGAGTCAGTGCTGGTAGGGCAAGCCGCTTGATATCATCAGGAATGACAAAATCTCTACCTTGAATGAATGCCAGAGCGCGGGCGCCCTTGAACAGTGCGATGCTGGCGCGGGGACCCGGGGCGTGGGAAACATCGGGCTGGTGTCGTAGGTTATCGATAATATCGACGATGTACCGACGGACATTATCGGCGATGTGTATTTGTTTTACATCCTGCTGGAGCTGGATGATATCAGCCGGGGTGGCGACAGCCACAACCTGCGGCGCCGAAATAGCATCAATATCGCGGAGAATGCGGTCTTCCTCTTCGACACTCGGCAGAGAACTCCAGACGCGGAACATGAACCGGTCTGACTGTACCTCACTGAGCGGTGAAGTACCGATGCTGCCATAGGGAATCTGGCTGGCGATAAGTATAAACGGCTGTTCCAGCCGGTGAGTTTCCCGCTCGATGGTGACCTGTTGTTCCTGCATCGCCTCCAGCAGGGCAGACTGAGTGCGCGGAGTGGTACGGTTCAGTTCATCCGCCAGAACTACGTTGGCGAAGATAGGTCCGGGCATGAAGGTGGCGGCGGCATCGGGACGGTAGAGATAGAAACCCAGGATATCAGCAGGGAGCATATCCGGCGTACCCTGCACCCTCTTGAACTTCCCGCCGATGGCGGTGGCAAACGTGCGTGCGATAGTAGTCTTGGCTGTGCCCGGTAACCCTTCAATAAGGACATGTCCCTGGCTCAGCAGTGCGATGAGCAGGATTTCCTTGATTTCACTCTTGCCGATGACTACCTTGGAAACCTCGGCAATGATGTTTTTCAGAAGTTGGCGTCGATTTGTCAGGTCAGTAGTCACGATAGACTCCTATTCAGATAATCAGGCTGGCGGCGCCATAATGGAAAAAGAGTGATGGCGAATACCAGCGCTATCAGTAATAATAGCCCTAACGGCGCGGCAAGTAAACTGCGCAACTTTGCCAGCATTGCTTTTGTCTCCTGCAGATTGGAGGACGACAGGTGCGACTGGTCGAAATACACGCCTTCCGGACTTGTTTTGATAATGTTTGACAACAGATTGCTGTTGCTTGCCATTGTTGCCATGCTGTTGATGAAGATGCTGGCATCAGCAATCAATATGACTTGCCCGCTGCCGAGCATGTGCCGGGAAATGACCGGCTTTCTGCCGGTTGGTTCGCCTTCGTTCCAGGTCCGGTTACTGTTATCATCAAGGAAGCTGAACAGGGACGATTGTGCCATAATCTCGCCAGGCGCGATATTAAGCAGGCTCGTAGCATGGTTCAGTACCAGGCTCTCCAAACCACTGGTGAGAGAGTCATCGGTAAAGATTGAAACGCGGGGCAGCCACTCGCTGTTGTAATTGGAAAGCGGATCGAGCAGCGCCCGCCCGGAAAACCGTGCGGTCAATCCCAGATACTCCAGAACATCGTTCCCGTAGCCGTAATCATCTGCCAGTACCAGAGCCCCGCCGCTTGAGGTGAAGCTGCGGATGGTATCAAGCTCGTCCGGAGTAAATTGAAGATAGGGGACGAGAATGAAAGTCGTTCCTGCTGAGGCGGAAGGCAGTCTGCTGAGGGATTCAATAGGCTTGATTTCGTTGCCGGCTTGCAGATTCCCGGTGCCGTTCCAGCAATGGTTTTCAAAGCGAAAATCTTCATGGGAAGGAAACAGCCAGACGACGATAACGAGGGTGAGGGTCACGGTAATCGCCAGTATCAGCAAAAATCTACGGAGTATCACGGCAAAGCTCCTCTTTAATCGTTGCGGCAATCTTTTCCGCCTGTGCTGCGGCGGCTTCATCTGGATTGCGCGTGGAATAGAGAGCCGATTCGGCAATCGCAGTCAGTGAGGCAAATTGCTGGCTTGTCTCCTGTGTTAAGGCGGCGGCATGTCCAAGAAATTCACGGAGGGTATCTGCCGGATGCATCAGCGCGCCGGTTTTGTCCTCCACAGCTTTGAGTCCAGCCCGGTAGGCTTCAAGGATTTTAATACTGATTCCGGACGGCTTGCGGCTTTCTGTTGTCCGGGAAATCAGCAGAGCAGGTTCCGGCTGGGAGATCGATGGCGGTGTTTCCCGCCGGGGCTGCGGGACAAAGTTACGCCGGAAGCGTATTCCCAGGAAAGTGATAACAATAGCCAGAAGTAATATTGTAAACGGGTTAAAAGCAGATATTTGCCTTGTTATGGAGGTTGTAATCGGGATGTCAGCCAAAGGCTGAATCGTGATGGAAACATCCTGCCGGCTGAAAACAGGCCAATGGATGCCGGACGCCAGAGATGCGGCGAAACTGCCGTCAGCGCTGGTGTTGACCGTGCCGGCAGCGTCATTCAAACGGACAGTGACTACAGCATTGGCGATGGGTTGTGCTGCATAGTAGATTGTACCTCTGACGGAAATTTGCCGGGACAGGAAGACAAGCGGAGTCATTTGAATATCAGCGGTGACCGGTAATTCCCGTATCATGACCATGGACTGGCTGACGCTTGTCCCGCAAGACGCCCCGGCAGGCAGAACGATGACCTTCAAAACATGTTCACCGCTGGAAATATTCAGATGTGCTTTCACTTCAACGCTGAAGCTCTCTTTTACAGTCCGGGCAGCGAGTAATGATTCATCCAGCATCACAAGGATATCACGTTCCGGAATGTCGCGGGTAGTGATTGTGCCGCTGATGTTAAACGGCAGTCCGGGGTAGGCTGTTCCGGGCGCGGCAAGGTCGAGTTTCGTGGGGTAGACGCTGGCGTCAACGACAACCCTGCTGATGACACCCGAATAGACCCCGGCATCTTTGTCACCCGGTGTGTATTGTGCTTTTACCGGAAACGGAGCGGTGAAAGTGTCCCGGTTGCGGTACGGAAACGTCCATTCATTTGGAACAGTAATGTTCTCGGTGTACGTTCCGTTGCCATCAGTGATGGCGGTGGCGATAGTCTTATTGTCTGTTACTATTTCTATCGGGCGGGCAGGCAGCGGCATTCCGACAGCGCTGAGTATGCCGGAAACAGTCACGGTATCTCCGGCCAGCACTGATGGCGTATCGATTATGAGTGTGAGTTGTGTGGGTGTAAGCTCGGACTGCTGCTGTAATCGGCTCTCTTGAAGGGTATCCTGCAGCCTGTCAAATTCCGCGATAAGCAGCTGAATCCGCCGCAGGCTGTCTTGCAGGAGGTCGTATTGGGTCTGATAGATGCTGGATGACGCACCTGCCATCAGTCCCGTCATATTTGTCAGGCTCTCAGTGGCGGCAGTGATTTCGGTCGATAACATCCCTGCCTGCTGCAGGGATACATCAGCCTCAGCCAGAACCGGTACGGCGGTATCGATTTGGTTATCGTCAATCAGGTTGGCAGCCTCCTCCAGCAGTGTTTCTAATCGGCTGATGGTATCGGAGAGTTGACTGCAAAAATCGTTATAACGATTAACAAGATAGCGGAGATCCTGAGGCAGCCGCACGTCGGTCATGTCATCTAATACCACTGCGGCGTCATGGTATTGCCCGGCGGAAATGCGGTTGAAAAAATTGCGGTACTGGAGAAGAAGCATCGCCGTATCGATGCGTTCTCCGGCAAGAGAGGGATTTTCGTGGGGTATTTGTGATTGTTTAGCGAAGGCAGGTATATTAAGAAACAGTACCGCTAGTGTGACAGCGCACGAAGCAATGAGAATCGCCCTCTTCATGGATAATCTTTGGTTGTCACGAAATAATTCGGAGTATCTGTAGTGATAGTGCAAAAAGAAAACCGATGAATAGCACGATGCTGATAACAGTCAGGCTGCGCTTAGCTTTAGCATCCAGATGGATAAATAGTTCAGTGATGGCAAGCGCGACGGCAACGTATACCGTGTAGTAGGTTGCCAGGGTTTTTACACCTAACGCCGTCATGACGACAGTGCCGACCAAAAGAGCTGTCGATATACTCAGAATATAGAAGTTATATATCTTCAATCAAGTACCTTTAGCAAAACGGAGTATTTCTTTTTCCCGAAGTCTTCCTGAGCTATCGTCATGGGTCTGTTCCAGGCTTCGGCAGCAAGCGTTGCGACTATTGAAGCGAGCGGGTAACCGAGACTGTGATGCGACCAGGTGGCGCGGTTGTCAATGCGTGGATTTCGGATAGTTACCTGTATGTGACTGTTTTCGCAAATGACACTGGCGCCGTCAGCGACGCCCAGCTTACCGCTGAAAAGAGCTGTCAAGGAGTTCTCTAACTCAGCTGGTGTCGGTCCGGGGCGTGTCTCTACCATATCGACGGCACTGCTTCCGATAGTCGAAAGAAGTAATCCGATTTCATCAGGCGCGGTACCGTACCGGGTGATGAACCGCTGGGGGATGGCTTTAGTTATGGTGGGGGATATTGAATTGACGTTCAACGGGATAAGGGCGCGTGGCTTTTCGCCGGTCAAAGAAGAAGGAAGGTAAATAGCACGTGATTTGATACCCAGTTCCTCAACTACAGAGGCGATGTTATCAATACCGGTTTCAAGGAGTAATTGGCAGACTTCAGGAGGCAGGCGCGGTACCGTACTCCCAAGCGCCAGCAGGATAAAAGACAGTATCAGCAGGCAAATGCTCAGAGCCGCCAGCCACGTAACCTCAAGAACAAAGTAGGCAGGTGGAAATAAAATGAGTCCGGTGATGAGTAATGCCAGCCCCGCCCATATGTACGGGTTTTTCGTACGCAACCCTCGCCTCCTCCCTGAAACTGTAACTAAGTATATATCAGCATATAGCAAAAGTCTATCCCTGTCTGATTCGGAATATCAGGGCGTGGCTGAATTTATCGTTTTAAAAAGATTGCTCCAGCCGGAGCATCGGATGAAGTCCCGGACTGGAGCAATGTATATCTATATTTGTTTTATTGTTTTATTCGCGGCGTGCCTTTACCTGCCAGACCACGATTGCGATGATGATGATACCGACAACGATCGCCACAACAATCCACCAGTTAAATCCGCTCGGCGTCGGAGTGGGCGGAGTAGGGGTAGGCGTAGGCGTGGGTGTCGGCGTCGGTTTAGGCGTCGGTGTCGGCGACACGGTAGGCGTAGGGGTCGGCGTCGGTTTAGGCGTTGGCGTCGGCGACACGGTAGGCGTAGGGGTCGGCGTCGGTTTAGGCGTTGGCGTCGGCGACACGGTTGGGGTAGGCGTTGGAGTGGGTGTAGGAGTGGGTGTAGGAGTAGGCGTGGGCTGCGGTGCCGGCGCCGGAGGTACAGCCATGACTTCAAATACAGTGAAATGGGAAGTCGTACCGCTGACGGTACCTGTAACTGTATTGACGACAATGTTGGACAGTGTCACCCACTTCCCTGCTGTCTGGTCATAGAATGCAATAACCAGGTCTTTCTCAGCAACACCAACCGGTAAGCTGGCTTTGACATATTTCAGAGTGATGGTTATCGGCGGTGAGAACGTGGCGCCGCTTGGTCCAAAATCATACGCCAGACCGATAACGCGGGCATCATCAGGAGGTGCCGGAGGCGGTGTCTGGGACAGCACGATTAATATGCTGTTCAAAGGAGTACCGGATTGGGATAAAGCTGTGGTGCCATCGTTAATATCTACCGTACAATAGCCATCAGCCGATGTGGCTGTCACGTCATTCGTGACAACGCCGCTGCCGGTGATGGTATCTGATAAAGTTGTATAGCCATCCGGCAAGCCGCCGCCGCCGCCGCCGCCGGCGGAATCACCATAACCTTGCGCGTAGACTGTTGATGGCGGCACGAACGACAGTAAGGCTGTCAGCAACACCAGGCATAATATTGCTACCGTTCCAGTGTAAACCTTGTTCTTCATGTTAATAACCTCCTAAATATATTTGCTACTTCAGTGCAAGTCCTATCGGACTGCCCCAAGTTTTCGCAACAATCGCTTCATTTCTGTAGTGTCGGGTCAAGTGCTAATGCCCTATCGAAATCGGAAATTGCTTGCTCATAATATCCCAGACTGATGTAGGCTAAACCCCTGTTGCTATACGCGAGGGCAAGACCGGGGTCAAGTTCGATCGCTTTGGTACAATCGGCGACGGCTTGTTCGTACCTCCCCAATTTCACGTAGGCTAAACCCCGGTTACTATAGGCGAGTGCAAGTTTCGGGTCAAGGTCAATCGCCATGGTGCAATCTGTAATCGCCTGTTCGTATTGTCCCAGTTCGAGATATGCCCAGCCCCTGTTATTGTAGGCGAGAGCAAATCCCGGGTCGAGTTTAATCGCCTTGTTAAAAGCTTCGATGCCTTTGGTGTACTCTTCGCTGTTGTTAAAACTGACTCCCTGGTTATTGGCAGCAATGGCTGTTTCTGAGGTTGGCGCGCTAAACCACAACATTACGCCGAACAACACTGCCAGCGAAGCAGAAAACACTACCCTCGCCCAGTTCTTATGCGCCGTGATCATTGTAGACAATCCTTCAAACGACCGAAACGCTCCCTTTTTCTCACTGACAGGATTTGTTTCTCTATTTCCGCTCTCCGCCCGTAACTTTTTCAGTGTCTTGTGGTCCTTCAGCATCTCGGCGATATCTGAAGGTATTTTGCCGGCGAGCACTATCAATTCATCTCTATCGGTATTCAAAGCCCCGGCAAGACTGTTGATTACTTTTTCACTGGGTGGCGGCAGGATACCGTTTTCAATCTTACTGAGGTACGTAAAATCAACCTCGACTTTTGCAGCCAGTGCGCGTTGCGTCAGCCCGGTCTCTATTCTTAATTGTTTAAGGCGACTGCCGAATCTCTTGGCATCTTCAATGTTTTCCATAGATATACCTTCACAGATATAGCTGATTCTAGCTCATGTTGAGTGAAAAGTCAATAGGTTTTAGCAAACCGGGGGCGGCTTGTTGAGTAATGACTCAAATACAGACGTAGAATAGCTTTGGGCGGCGGTTAGTATCGCTACGGATTTATTTGCCAGCAGCTGATGTCAAGTAGACTGGTACCCTGCCATACCCCAGCCCTGATGGAAGACTTCTGTCCGGAATCGTTGGATGCTTGCGCTGTGATAGTATACGGGAGACTGTCCGAGTCCCAAACGGTGCCGACATCATCACGGGTAGCGCGGACGAAACCGTGTCCCTCGATCCCATTGATGCCTTCCGCCCCACTGAGTTCGAAGGAATGATCTTTACTGGATCCCGCGCTGATAGTCGTCGGGCTTGGCAGAGTCCAGATGACAGTGATGCCGGAACCGGGATACCCGTTGACATCGGGATCAAGACTTGTGATGTCACCGCCGGTAGAATCTTCGACAAAGCTGATACCTGCCGGAAAATCGATTAATATTTGTTCTATTTTCATGTTGCCGCTGCCATTGTTAAAAAGATTCATCGTGTAGTAATAAACGCCGGCGCTCCAGGTTATTTCCTTGGTAATAATCAGCCAATCCGAGTGTTCTCCGGACCCGCCAATCATTTCGCCGAAAACAACAGTCACTTCGTCTATTGTCACGCCTACAGTCATCCCGTTGATGCCGGTCAGTTCGTACGAATAAGGGAACGAAGCGGGCTTGTCGTTAACCAGTTTCCAGAGCGCATCCTCGATACCGGCTTCCGCTGCGTAAAGTCCTTTTGTTTTTGCTTCGGTTGCATCACTGCTTTTAAGACTGGTAGCAGCGTAATTCAGGGAAGGTACGGTAACAAGACTCCCAAAAACCAGCAGCGCCAGGACAATCGGCAGCGCCTGCCCGGACTGGCCGCAACAGATGCGTTTCCACCACTTTTTCAAAGCACACTCACATTGTAAAATCATTGCCGCTGATCAATTCCATATTCGCGGGAAACTGTCCTTTCACCAAAATGTGTCTGGATGTTTAACTGCCAGACATGACCTTGCTGGGTGAAGCCAGCGCCAGCGATGTAGTCCGCTACTTGCCTGGTCTTGTTTTCTGTAACCACATTTTCTCTGTCCCGGACAACGAACGTGCGGTTCAGCTTTTGCAGTGAACCCGAGTTGAGCCAGAGATAACGGATATCGTAAGAGTCACCATTCTCCCAATCCTTCCAGAAGATGGAGATGAACTCATCATCGGAAGTACAGGGATCATCACCGAGCGTGATATTCTGAGAACAGATGACATCCTGACTTATCCAGTAGCCTGCCTGCTGGGCGTGGCTCACCGCCACCGCCTGGTTATCGTTGCGCTGCGTACTGGTTATCAGTTGCGTTACCGTCATGCCGGCACCAATCGCGATCAGGGAAGAAAGCCCGAGAACCACGACCAGTTCAATTGTAAAGAAGCCCCTTTCACTTCTTGTCATCGGTCTACCTTATATATTTTAACGGATAGTACAGTCTTGCCGTTGCGTGTTGCACTGACCGTCACTTGCTGTATGCCGTCATCGCTGACGTGGACCAACGACGTTGAAGGCGCGGGAACCGTCCAGCCGGCGGGAATGTCCATCGAGCCATCAATGGGATAAGTTGCCGGATGGGATTGGTACGCGCAGCTTTTAACGTATTCAATTTCGCTGCGCACGAGGCTGTCAGCAATCGCCTGCTCGCTGGTGATTACGGTAGCTTTGGTAGTCGTTGCCATACCGCTGAGCAGGGCGACTGCCACGATACCGAGTATCGCCAGCGCGACAAGAGTTTCAATGAGAATAAAACCGCGTTCGGCTTTCATGCCTGTATATCCCGTTTTTAAGTGCAAACCCCCCTATAATATTTTCACCGAAATACCTGGTAAATCCAATAGTCTTTTAGTCATTTGCGTATGGCAATTTAGTACTAGGCAAAAGCATAGCGTTTCAGGCACTGCAGCAATTATAATTATTCAATGCGAGTGACCTGTTTACAGAAATGATATTAACAGGATTGATATTATTAGCCCGGGTTTGTTTATCGTTTGTTTATAGATACCGTGATAGTCTGATGTCGGTTGAGAGTGACCTATGAATCCGAAATCTTTAACCAGACTAGTTGAAGAATCCACGGCAGTAGCAACTGGCGCGAACGCTGCGGTACCGCGCCAGAGCAAGCCTTCCGTGCAGGATTTTATGTTCCTGCTCAGCAAGGTGAAGATGCTCTTTGACCTTCCCGAGACAGAAAATATATACAGATTTATCGCCGTGTCACTCTCGGAATTTCTGAACAGTTCGGTGGTGTTTGTCAGTTCATATGACCAGCCTAAGAACATAATGAAAGTGCAGGGACTGGCTGGATTGGGCGGCTATACCGAAAAGATAGTACATATGATTGGTTCAAATCCTGCCGCTTTGTCTACACCGATGACGGAAGATTGCCGCAGGGGCCTGGTTACCAGCAAATTCACCAACGTTGGCGGGGGGATTTACGAACTTGCGAATCACTCTTTACCCAAAATCGTATGCTCCGGCGTGGAAGAGTTTATCGGAATCAGATATACCTACGCAATGGGGCTGACCTGGCACGATAGGATCCTGGGCAGCGTGGCGGTGTTGAGCCGAGTGGAAATCCGCGATTCTGCCGTAATCGAAACCTTCATTAACTATGCCGCGCTGGCGGTCCGGCAGAGGCTGGAGAAAGAAAACAACCCCGCCGATACTTAGCTGATTATTTGAATGGAAGGTAAAGAGCCCTCAGAAATAGGGGCTCTTTTATTTTGCCAATCCCAAGATAGTTCAGGATAGGTAGTCTATTCCAGCATTCAGCTTCCCTTGATACTTATAGTCATGGCGCACTAGGATTACAAGAAGCTGTAACTGCATTCAAGTAAATTTTACCAAGACATGTTTATGATATAAATAATTCTAAGAAGATCTCACAGTCTTAGCCTTTTGCTTATTTTTCCTCGATCTTCTTGATGCTGTAAGAGTCCGTGCTTTATAATCCAGTTCATATAAAAAGTTTAGAAGATCTTCACATAGCTCTATTGCTAGCCTAAGATCCTCAGTACTTGGCGCAGATAATTCATGGGCTGCTTCGTTTCCGATGAATCTTATGCTATGAAGGTTTGACACGATATTCTTAGGTAAGATTGTCGTCATGTTGTCTATCTTTTGTTGAAGGTTCTGCCCAGCTATTTTCTTGTCAGAGCATATCCCCTCAAGTAACGAACGTATACTTAGCGCACATAAGATATTCAATTTGTTATTGTACGCGCCAAGAGTTTCTCTATATATGTTACTCAGCTTATCTTTTAATTGTTTGAACTCTTTAGAATTTATTTGGAACTCATTTCGTGGTGGATGGTAGGTAAAGTCCCATGAACTCTCATCATTGAGGTTATCGGAATTTACATCAACAATGTAGTATTCCTCCAACAATCCGGTCTTGCAACCAGAGCAAACCCTTAGACGATATCCTGCTCTTTCAACAAAGATTAATGAACCGTCAAAATCGTCATAATTTGGATAGTCTCTGAAATGTTCGCCCTTACAGGTATGCTCGGTTTCACATTTACATTTATTACAGAAAATGTACTTTGGTTTTGCATTGGATATAGATGTTTTAGTCACACTTCACCCTTTGCATCTACACTTCGCATATTCTGAGGTTATTCTAATTACACCTTACTAGCATGTCAACTTGGGCTTAATGCCCATTTCACAAGAAATTCTGGCGCGCCTGGGGGGATTCGAACCCACGACCACCGGTTTCGAAGACCGATGCTCTATCCACTGAGCTACAGGCGCACAAGCTCAATTATAGACGATACCCCAAAAATTTGCACTGCATTTCTTACGCCTCTGTGCTATCATATTGGCACAAGGAGGTGCCCATGTTTAAAGTCGTTTCCCTCTGGAACCTGCGCCCCGGCGTCAGCCCTGAAGAAGCCGAAAAGCAATATTATGAAGAGCATATACCCATCGCCAAAAAGATTCCCGGTCTGCGCAAATATATCATCGGCAAAGGGAGAGGTAAAGACCATCCCTTCTACCGCATCGCGGAACTTTATTTTGATGATAAAGATGCGATGAGCGCCGGCTTCGCTTCGCCGGAAGGCAAGGCGACCATCGAAGACAATGGCTTCACATCTCGCATCAAGGATAGAATCGTTGTGTATTATGACGAAGAGGAGGTCAAGCTCTAAATATGGAAGATAAATCGGCAAAGGTCTGGCGGCGTTTCCAGGATATTACCGGCTATACAGACAAAGAACTGGCGATATTCAAAGCGAACCCCAAATTTATGAAGATGATGAATACCCCCGCGTACCGGACGCATAAAATTATCGCCGAGGTAGTCGAATCGCACGGCTGCATCTGTCAGCACAAGACAGGGCAGCGTATCGTCATGAGCGGCAACGGCGCCCTGGTTAGTGCCGAATGCCCGCCGATTATGTGCATCGGGCTGGTCTCCCAGTTGAACAGTGTCGTGGCAGCCGTTTTCGAGCGGTTCGCCGCCGGTCTCGATCCCAACGGATTGCTCACTGATACTATCGGATGTGTGGATGTGGGCATTAACTGCGGGGGCTGGGGGCGGGTACTGGCAAAGATTTTCGTGGAGGGACCGTCTAACAAGTAGGATGATGGGGTGAGTGGAGGGATTTGAACCCTCGCTCTCCAGGGCCACAACCTGGCGCCTTAGACCAGCTGGGCTACACTCACCATAAACCTAGTTATTATAGCCTATCCAGCGGGCTTGTTTCAATGCGGGGGAGGATAAGCCACTCACACTGAGCTGGTGGCTCGGCGGGCTCACGATACGCGGAATGAGTTTAACTATTTGTCGGAAAGTTCAACGATAGTGACGCCGGCGCTGCCTTCTCCCGGAATACCCCCGCGGTATGATTTGACCAGCGGATGGGTCGACAGATAGCGCCAGACCAGATTGCGGATAGTCCCCGTGCCCTTGCCGTGGACGACTTTGACCTGGTAAAAACCGGCGACAAAGGATTCATGCAGGAAATTATCGAGCAGGGGCAGTGCTTCATCCTGGGTGAGATGGCGCAGGCGCAGTTCGTTCGCAGCCGGCGGCGATTCTGGTTCCAGACGCTTGGGGTTCATTCCTTTTAATATAAGTCAAAACGGAGTCCCGGCGCAATCTGGATACAAATGAAGACGGCTAAATGCTGTGCTGGCTGAGACCGAGCAGAGTGTTGACCACTACCGGGTCGAATTGGGTGCCGCTGCAACGTTTCATCTCGATATATGCTTCCGGCAACGACATCGCGGGGCGATAGGGACGGTCGGAGGTCATCGCATCAAAAGCGTCGGCAGCCGCCACAATCCTGGCGCCGAGCGGGATATCGTCCCGGGCAATAAGCTGGTTCAAGCCCCCGCCGTCATAATGGTCGTGGTGGTGGGAGATGATGGAAACCACCGCATCGTTTACCAATGGCTGGACCAGGTGGGGACCGACCATGGCATGGGTCATGATGTGGCGGTATTCCTCCGTGGTCAGCTCGCCGGGTTTGTTCAGGATACGCGGGTCGATAGCAACCTTGCCGACATCATGCAGCAGGGCGCCCCAGTAAAGGTCATCAAGCTCTTCCGAGTTCATGTTAAGCCTCTGCCCGATGGCGAGGGCGACTTCCGTCACATCCTGTGAATGGCCTGCCGTATATTTGTCATTAGCTTCCAGTGTGCTGACGAGCGTCCGGATAGTGCCCAGAAAGAGGCTCCGTAGTCCCTGTTTATATTGATGGGTCTTCTGGTAATCGCGGAGTTGCAATTCCAAGCGGTGTTTTTCCAGGGCAAGAGTCACGCTCAGCAGAACATCATCGAGGGTGAAGGGCTTGCGGATGTAGTCCTGGGCGCCGTCTTTGATGCATTGGGCGATAACGCGGGTGTCTGTTACGCCGCTTGCCATGACTACCGATGTCTCAGGGAACCGGGTCTGGATTTCCGGCAGCAGTTCGTTGCCATGCTTGCCCGGCATCTCGATGTCCAGAACCACCAGGTCGGACGGTTTCAAGACAAGTTTGGCTATTGCCTGTTCGGCGTTGCCGGCTTCGTCGCACTGATAGCCGGATTTTGACAGCTTGCGGTTCAGCACATAACGAAGCGTTTCTTCATCATCGACAATTAAAATGCTTCCCGGTTTAGCCATTGGCGTCCTCCATTTGTTTGCGTTGTCAGGTTATATTAATACCAGCAGTAATTCTTTGATATTCCAGCCGACCACCAGTGTCAGCAGGACGATGGCGGGCAGGAACCACTTGCCGGGTACCAGAAGTACCAGAAGCACGGGAAGGACAAGTTTGAACAGAAGCAGGTCCACCGGCGTGTGAATCAGATTAGCCATGAAAGGGTTTAATTCACTGAACCCGGCTGATACTGCCGCCAGGGTCAACAACAGGTCTGCCTGCTGCAGGAACAGGTAACCGACTTTAAGCGGTATGTCATGAGTCGGATTGGCGTCTCTCAGCAGTCTTTCGTAGCGGTAATTCATTTGATTCTCTTAAATCCTGTGCTTTATATATGACCCAGAGTATCGTTCCGGCGGCAAACGGGGCATAAACGTTTTTACGATAGAAATAAACAAATTATAAATACCGTAATTTGTTATCTGCTATCTGTTTGCATTATAATTGGACTTGGTACAAACTTCATTCATTTATCGACCGGTATCAGATTCCAAATTGCCTGGGCGCTATCCTGAGACAACGCCCGCAAGTATAAGAAAAGGAGAATATGTTGCATGCCCGCAGAAGTTGAGGCAAAATACCCCGCGCATTACGAAGCTGAAGTGCTGCTGAAGAGCGGCCAGAAGATAATGTTCAGACCCATCCATCGGGAAGACACCGAGCGCTGGCTTGCCTTCATCAACCGGCTCAGCGATCACACGAAGTACCTCCGCTTCCATTATATTCCTAAAGAATTTTCCCAGGAAGATGCTCAAAGGTACTGTACCGTAGATTACTTTAATACCTTCGCCTTCGTTGCAGAAATCAGGAAAGGACAGCGTAAGGAAATCATCGCCATCGGAAGGTACTACCGGCTGCCCACGCAGAATTCGGCGGAAATATCTTTCGCTATTGAAGACGGCTATCAGGATGTAGGCATTGGCACCAAGCTGCTCGAATGGCTGGCAAACGTCGCGCGGGACAACGGTATTACCATGTTTGAAGCCGAAGTCCTGCCTGAGAACGAACTGATGCTTACCGTGTTCCGCGATTATGGTTTCCACGTGACCAGCCAGCTTGCCGGCGATATCATCCGCGTGTCTTTTCCTATCGCCCGTACCAAGCGCGTTGAGCAGAAAGAACAGGAACGGGAGCGCCTCTCAACGGTAGCTTCTTTGAAATACCTCCTTTACCCGCGCTCGGTGGCGGTGGTCGGGGCTTCCCGCAAGGCAGGTTCTATCGGGCAACTCTTGATGGAACAACTTATCCGTAACGATTACGCCGGTGTCGTTTACCCGATTAATCCCAATGCCGAATCGGTGATGGGAGTCAAGACGTATCCTTCGATTGTTGATGTGCCCGGACAGGTTGACCTGGCAATTGTTGCGGTGCCCGCCGCATTTGTCTCAAAAGTAGCGGACGAATGCGGACAGAAGGGCGTACGCGCTATTGTCGTAATCTCCGATGGTTTCAAGGAACGAGGTGCGGAGGGTGCGGCGCGGGAGAACGAACTGAGGAGCATCACGCTGGGACACGGCATGCGACTGGTGGGCCCCAACTGCATGGGCATCATCAATACGGACCCGTCCGTACGTATTAACGGCACCTTCTCCCGGATTTACCCGCCGCACGGGAATGTTGCTTTTTTGACCCAGAGCGGCGCGATGGGTCTGGTTATCCTGGACTATGCCCGCAACGTGAACATGGGTATTTCCACATTCGTCAGCGTGGGCAACCGCGCTGATATTTCCCCCAATGATATGCTCCAGTACTGGGAACAGGACCCGCAGACCAAGGTCATCCTGCTGTACATGGAGTCTTTCGGTAATCCCCGGCATTTCAGCCGCATCGCGCGAAGGGTATCCGTCAAGAAACCTATCCTCGTCGTGAAAAGCGGCAGCACTGAGGCAGGTTCGCGCGCAGCTTCGTCCCACACAGGGGCAATGGCAACACCGGAGATTGTTTCTGATGCGCTGTTCCGCCAGGCAGGCATTACGCGCATCAACTCTGTGGAAGAACTGTTTGATGTCGCTATCCTGCTGGCAAACCAGCCGCTGCCCCGCGGTAGAAGACTGGCAATCGTTACCAACGGCGGCGGTCCCGGCATCATGGCGGCGGACGCCTGCACCCGCCAGGGTCTGACTCTGACGGAGTTTTCCGCCAAGACCAAAGAAGCGCTTAAGAAAGTTATCAAGCGCGACGTGAGTATCAATAACCCCATCGACGTGACTGCAGGAGCGTCACCCGAGGAATTTGAAGGAATTCTTAAAGTGCTCGCTGAAGACCCTGATGTAGATGCGGCGCTGCCGATGTTTATCCCGGCAACTGCCATCAGCCCTGAAGAAATGCAGGTTGCGGTCAGCCGAGCGGCGCTGGTTTTTCAGAAGCAGGACAAACCGCTGCTCGCCTGTTTTATCGGGCAACGCGGCGTGCAGCGGAAGCTGGCATCAGGCAAGAGGTTCGTGCCTTCCTTCCTGTTCCCGGAAGACGCGGTAGTCGCACTGGCCAGAGCCGCCGAACATGGCGAAATGGTACGCAAACCGAAGGGTGTCGTTCCGCAGTTCAAGGGTATTAAGCGGGACAGGGCGCAGGAGATTATCCGGGAAGTCATGCAGCGGAGCAGCAAACGTCCCATCTGGCTCTCCGCAGAAGAGATTGCCGAACTGCTGGCATGCTACGGGATGCGCTTTGTCCAGACGATTATCGCCCGGACGCCGGGCGAAGCAGCCGCCACCGCCGCGAAAATCGGTTTTCCGGTGGTTATCAAGCTCCATTCTTCCACCATCACCCACAAGACTGATGTCGGCGGGGTCGTCCTCGATGTAAAAACAGAAGCCGATGTCAAAAAGGCATTCAACGATATTAAAGCCAAGCTGGCGAAAATCGGCAAGGCTGACGAAATGGAAGGGGTTACCATCCAGCGGTATGTCACCGGCGGCGTCGAAGCCATCGTCGGCGTCACGCAGAACCCCACCTTCGGTCCGCTTATCATGTTCGGTCTGGGCGGCGTTTATGCCGAGTTGTTCAAGGATGTGGCATTACGTCTGCACCCGCTCACCGACCTGGATGCCAGCGAGTTGATAGAGTCTATCAAAGCGGTCAAGCTCTTCGATGGTTTCCGCGGGGCGCCGCCTGCGGACAAGGCTGCCCTGGCAGACCTGCTGCTGCGGCTGTCCACCATGGTTGAGGATGTCAAGGAAATCGCCGAACTGGACCTGAACCCGGTCAAGGTCATGCCGCAGGGTGAGGGTTACTGGGTCGTCGATGCCCGCATCATGGTCAAGTAATCAACCGGAACTGATTAACGAAGCGGAGAATCGCAAGGTTCTCCGCTTTTTTATTGGAAAGCAGCGGAATCATGTTATAAGTAATTGACACCGGACTGGTGAAGTGCTATTCTAGGGCGTTTTAGGTAGGAGCATCTATTTATATTCGGAGGTTTATGATGAAGCTGTTTGAACCGGGAAAAATCGGTAAACTGACCGTTAAAAATCGCATCGCGCTGGCGCCGATGACCGTCGGCGGGCTGGTCGAGCCGGATGGACGGCTTTCCGACCGGGCGATTGACTATTTCGTGGCGCGCGCTAAAGGCGGCACGGGTCTGATTATCACGCCTATCTTCCGCGTTTCGCGGGAAATCGAGCAGTTCCCCAATATCCCGTACTCCTATAACCTGATGATTGATAACAACATCTACCTCTCCCGCATTAGCGAACTGGCGGATGCCGTCCACGATTACGGTGCGAAGCTCTGCGTGCAACTGACCGCCGGACTGGGACGGGTCATCGGGGTAGCCTATGTCCGAGCGGGACAGGCGGTCGGTCCATCGGTATTGCCATGCTTCTGGGATAAAAACTACAAGACGCGCGAACTGGCTGTCGGTGAGATTGAGCGCCTGATAAAATCCTTCCAGTTCGCCGCCGAACTGCTGGCGATGGGCGGTGTCGACGCTGTTGAACTGCATGCGCATGAGGGTTATCTCTTTGACGAATTCATGACGGCGTTGTGGAACAAACGCACGGACAAATACGGCGGCGATTTGAACGGGCGGTTGCGCTTTCCGATTGAGGTTATTGATTCTATCCGCAAAGGAGCGGGCAATGACTTTCCGATTATCTATCGCTACGGGTTGACCCACTATATCGAGGGCGGCAGGACG
>JAQTVW010000081.1 GCA_028706655.1 Dehalococcoidales bacterium
ACGGTATGGCGGAGGACGACTGGCCAGGCTGGCAACTTCTGACCAGGAAACTCGGCAAAAAGATTCAGCTTGTCGGTGATGACTTATTCGTGACCAACGTGAAACGTGTCGCGCGCGGCATTGAAATCAAGGCTGCCAACTCCGTGCTTATCAAATTGAATCAAATCGGCACTCTTACGGAAACCATTGCCGCTATCAGGATGGCGCAGCAGGCAGGCTGGACGGCGGTGGTCAGCCATCGTTCCGGGGAAACGGAAGATACCACTATCGCCGACCTTGCAGTAGGTTTAAATACGGGGCAAATCAAGACCGGCGCACCTTGCCGCTCCGAGCGCACCGCTAAATATAACCGCCTGCTCCGCATCGAGGAAGAGCTGGGCAAGAAAGCGAAATACGCGGGAACAAAGGCATTTCCTAATCTGAAAACAGCAAAATGAAGAAAATCGGCATCACCACCACCGTTCCGATAGAAATATTGTTAGCCGCCGGTTACCAGCCGGTCGACTTGAATAATCTTTTTATCTCCGACCCCGACCCGGCACGGCTGGTCAATATCGCGGAAAAAGCCGGCTTTCCCCTCAACTGTTGCAGCTGGATTAAAGGAATTTACGGCGCCTGCATGGCTTACGGAATTGATAATGTACTCTGCGTCACCAGCGGCGATTGCTCCAATACCATCATGCTGATGGAAGTATTAAAGCTACGCAAATTGAACGTCATTCCCTTCGCCTATCCGCAGCAGCCGCTTCCTCAACAGATGGAATATACCCTGCAAGAACTGGCGCAGAAGCTGGGCACAATCTTAGAAGCTGCCGAAATAGTCAGGGCCGAATTATCGCCGGTGCGCGCCTTGGCGCACCAATTGGATGATCTTACCTGGCGTGAAAGTGTGGTCAGCGGTGCGGAAAACCATCTCTGGCTTGTCTCTTCATCCGATTTCAACCAGGACTACCATAAATACCGGTCGCAATTGCAGCAGTTTATCAGCGAGTGCCGGCAACGGGTGCCGTATCCCGATGATTATTTACGGCTGGCATACATCGGCGTGCCTTCGGTCTATGCCGGAGGACTCTATCGCTACGTAGAGAACCACCGGGCGCGAGTTGTCTTTAACGAAGTCCAGCGCCAGTTCGCCATGCCGGAACCCGGCAGTTCACTGGCGGAGCAGTATTCCAATTATCCCTATCCCTATTCCATTAACGAGAGATTACACGACATTACCCATGAAATCGCCCGCCGCCGCATAGATGGCGTTATTCATTATGTGCAGGCATTCTGCCATCGCGGTATCGGGGATATTATCTTCCGTGATGCTATCAAACTGCCCATGCTGACACTGGAAGGCAACGATGATTTTGTTTTGACCAGTCATAACCGCACTAGAATCGAAGCATTTTTGGACATGATAAAATTAAGAAGTTCAAAGATAGACCCTATAAATACTTACAAAGGAGACATTCATGAAGACTAAAATCGGCATCAACGGCTTCGGGAGAATCGGCAGGCAGTTTGTCCGCGCGGTAAAACAGTACCACAGCAGCGAACTAGAAGTAGTGGTCGTCAATGATCTCACGGATACGAAGACCAACGCCCACTTATTAAAGTGGGACAGCAACTACGGGCGCTTCCCCGGTGAGGTTGTTGCCAAAGATGATGCTATTATTGTCGATGGCAAAGAAATTAAAGTAATTGCCGTCAAAGACCCTGCCGCTATCAAGTGGCAGGACTATGGCGTGAGCATCGTCATTGAATCGACCGGTCTCTTTACGGATGGCACCAAAGCAGCGGCGCATTTCCAGGGCGGCGCGAAAAAAGTGCTTATCTCGGCGCCGGCTAAGAATGAAGATATTACCATCGTACTTGGCGTCAACGAGGCGATGTACGATCCCAAAAAGCACAAGGTAATTTCCAACGCTTCCTGCACTACCAACGGTATTGCCCCGCTGGTCAAAGTGCTGCACCAGAGCTTCGGCATTACCAAATGTCTGATGACGACAATCCATTCATACACTAACGACCAGCGGATTCTGGACGTTTATCATAAAGACCTGCGCCGGGCGCGCGCCGCCGCCCTTAATATCATTCCCACCACCACCGGCGCCGCCAAGGCAGTCGCCCAGGTTATTCCCGATTTGAAAGGCAAAATTCATGGCATCGCCTTCCGCGTGCCGACCCCCACCGTCTCGGTGGTTGATTTTGTGGCAGACCTGAGTAAAGAAGTGACCGCCGAGCAGGTTAACCAGGCGCTCAAAGCCGCTGCCGATGGTGCGCTGAAGGGTATCATCGAGTACTGCGAAGAAGAACTGGTCAGCATGGATTTCAAAGGCAATCCTGCCAGCTCGATTGTCGATGCGCCAAGCACGATGGTGATTGCCGGCAACATGGTCAAGGTGATTGCCTGGTACGATAATGAGTGGGGCTATTCCTGCCGCCTTGCTGACCTGGCAGCATTTGTCGCCGGTAAGGGGCTGTAACAAACTGGTACTTTAGGACCAGAAAAATAAATTAATATCCAGGGAGGAGTACTATCTCCTCCCTGTTTTTGTGTCTAAGCCGGCAAACTCATTGACAGACCTCATTCCTAATGCGTAAAATAACACGACTCTGGTATCTTAAGGTGACGAATGAAGTTAATTGTTGTTGGATTGGGACAGTGTGGCGGCAGAATCGCAGATGAATTCGCCCGGCTGAATGCCCGGGCGCGTGCTATGCGCAGTCTGGATATCATCACCGGCGCTTTTGCGGTCAATACTGATGTCGCCGATCTCAGCGGGCTGACTGCAATCCGTCCTGATTATGAGCACCGTATCCTTATCGGCAGCCGCAAGACCGGCGGGCATGGCGTGGGTAAAATCAATGAGCTGGGCACCGAAGTTGCCCGCGAAGACGCCGATAAAGTCATCGAGACTATCCGCGCTACCAAGCGCTTCGCTGAAACAGACGCTTTTCTGCTTTGTGCCAGTGCCGGGGGCGGTACCGGCTCCGGTTCTATTCCGGTGATGACCCAGCGGATTAAAGAGCGCTACATTGACAAGCCGGTCTACAATCTTATCGTATTGCCCTTCGAGCATGAAGAAATTACCGAAGACCGTACAATTTACAATGTCGCTACGTGCCTCAAGTCCAGCTATCTGGTAGCGGACTCAGTCTTCCTGATTGACAACCAGCGCTTCGCTATGAAAGATGCGCCGATTCTCAACAACCTTTCCAAAATTAACGGCATCATCGTGGAGCCGTTTTTCAACATTCTGTGCGCCGGCGAAGAAAAGAATCCCAAGCATATCGGCGCCAAGATGCTGGACGCTGGCGATATCATTCAGACACTGGTCGGCTGGACGACTCTGGGTTTCGGGCGTTCCGAGAGTTCGATATTCAAGAGTTTCTTCGGTGAGAAGCGCGACTTCCGCGATAAAGCGACCGATACCCAGAAAGGGACCCGAGCGCTCGACCAGGCAATCAGCAATTTATCTCTAAAATGCAATCCGACGGACTGCAAGCGCGCCCTGTACCTGATCTCCGCACCCGGTAAAGAAATCAATATGGACCTGATTAAGGAACTGGGGACCTACCTCAAGACCATGGCGCCGGAAGCAGTTATCCGCAGCGGCGATTATCCCCGCGAACGGGGTTCTTTTGACGTTACCGTGATTCTCTCTGAGTTGATTGATGTCGAGAAAATCCGCAATTACTTCACCAAGGCAATTTCCTTGATTGCGGCACTCAAGAAACGGCAGGAGGGTATTGCCAGCCGTCAGAAGGATATCGAGGTTACTATCCACGATATTCCTTCCCTGTTATAGTCACAAACAAGCGCCCCCACTTCTATCGTCCTTTAAATGGGGGCGCTGCTTTTTGGGATTTATATCTCAGGTACTATCGAGTACTGTTTGCTTACCGTGACATCATCTTGGAATAGATTGCCCATGCTTGTGCGATGGTCTCGTCACGGGTCTTCTGGGCTTTTTCGATACCCGCCTGGCGTGCGCTCAAAGCTTCGGCAGTTGCCGATTCAAATGTCTTCTCGGCATCTTCTTTGGCGGAGCGGAAGTCGGCCTCTATATGCTGAATAGCATCCTCGCGGGCGCGCAGTGCCTGCTCGATGGTATCGTTCCGTGATTTCATCGCCTGCGCAACGGTGTTTTCGTACGCTTTCTGAAGTTGTACTTCAGTCCTATTGTAAGAACTGGTGACACGCAGCTCATTCTCGCGATAAGCACGCGCGACCTGGCGCTCCGCCTCCATGTACGCAGCGTATGCTCTTTCCGCTTGCCCCAGGACTTCATCCAGTGGATTGGTTTCCGGTTCTTCGGCACTGCCTGCTGGTGCTAACGCCTGTAATTCTTCGATTGCCTGCGCGGCTTTTCCTTCCGCGGCTGCGGCTTTCTTCCCATGGTCTTTCTGACTGCTCGGCACTCCTTACCTCCTGTAATTTCTACTGATTTAATGTGTTATTTAAGCGCAAGTATATGGTGTGGCTACCTAAAAGTCAAGGTGGTTTTCCCCTATTTTCTACGAACGTGGAAATCTCTTATTTCGATCAGGCGTCCTCGGTTTCGTCGCTTTCCTCATCCTGTTTGGACTGTTTGGCTTCATACATCTTGGAGAGGAACGCCAGCCTCGCTTCTATCTTCTTACGCGATTCTTCGCCTTTCTTTTTCCCTTGCCCGCTCTTTACCGGCTTGACGGTTTCTTTTTCCTGAGCTTCCGCGTTAACTTCCGGTTCTTCTTCGGTTAATTCTTCTTCGACAGCGATATTTTCTTCATCGATATTTTCCGGGATGGGTTCTTCTTCCTCAATTACAGATGGTTCTTCAACTGTCGGTATCACAATATCGCCGTCTCTCGTTTCGGTAAAAGCGCGTAAAGACTTTTCTGCTGCCTTGCGTGCAGTTTCGCCCGTGGATTCTATCGCGCTGATCGCTTCTTCAAATGCTTTAATTGATGTCATAGCGGCTTCCCGGGCGATTCTCGTTGCAGCTTCAGTGGCTTCGGTGACCGCTTTTATCGTAGCTTCCGTAGATTGCTGTGTTGATTTTGCCATGGTTTCCGCAACTTGCCGTGAGGCTTGTACCGATGCTTCCGCTGCCGCGTGGGAATCCCGGCTCAGGTCGCCCATCTGTCTGACGGCGTCCTCGGAAGCCTGGGCAGCGGCAGCTGTGGATTGTTTCACAGCCTGTGCGGTTTCCTGGGCTACCTGCCTCATTTTGCCGGCGACATCTTCGATGCGGGCGATGGCAGCCAGCGAATCCTTGCGGGCTGCTTCCGCAGCTTCCTGTGCCGCTTTGGCAGCGATATCAGCGGCGGTACGTGATTCTCTCGCGGTAATTTGCGCCCGGGCGATGGCTTCCTGAGAAGCTCTCATTGCTGATTCCGCGGCGTCCTGTGATGCTTTCGCCGAGGTTTCAGCAGCTTCTTTAGCCAGGTTGCTGATTGCTTCCGTCCGTGTGATAGCTTCGCGGGAAGCTTTTACTGCCATTTCCGATGCCTCCCGGGCTTCCTGGCTGACTCCCTGCGCCTGTTTAATCGCTTCTTCAAAAGCTTTTCTGGTGACGGCACCGGTATCGCTGAATTCTTTGCGGATTTCCTCAGCTTTTGTGATAGCTTCCTGAGACGCCTTGGCTGAATTCTCAATGGTTTCCCGGGCAACTTTGGCAACAGCTTCAATGGCTTCTTGAGATGCTTTTACCGAAGCTTCACCTTGAGTTTTTACTTCCTGGCTGATTACTTCAGCTTGCTGGATGGCTTGTTGGACGGTACGAGCAGCAGTTTCGGTCTGCTCTCTGGCTTCTTTGTCCATCGCCTCTATCCGGCTGCGGACTTCCTGTGATGCCCGGAGCGCTGCTTCAGCAGCTTCTTTTGCGGTTTTGCTCGTCGCTTCGGCGCGGTTAGCGGTTTCCTGTGCAGTACGCGCCGACATCTCCGCCGCATCGCGGCTGTCGTTGCTGATTTTTTCGGCTTTCGCCGTCATATCTCTCGCCGTGCGACCGGTGGCATCGGCGGCTTCTTTGGCGGATTTACTCAACCGTTCCGCGCGGGCAAGGGCTTCGCGCGCCATTTTGGAAGACATTTCCGTGGCTTCCCGGGCTTCCTTGTTTGCCGCTTCGGCTCTATCCAGAGCTTCCTGGGATGCCGCGCGGGCGGCTTCCGCCTGCTCCTTAGCTTCGCGGCTCATTTCCTGGACGCGGCTCAGTCCTTCCTGGGAAGCGGTAAGCGATGATTCGGCAGCTTCCATGGCCTCGTGACTGGTCTTTCCCGCACGTTTAATAGCATCTTCGAAAGCCCGCGTTACGGTTTCCGCCGTTTCCTTGGGAACACGGGCGGATTCTTCAGCACGGGCAATCGCCTCGCGGGCGCTTTTGAGAGTCGCTTCGGCGGCCTCTCTGGTTTCTTTGCTGATTCTTTCTGCCTGCTGCACCAGTACTTCGGCAGCTTTCATTGAAATTTCAGCGGCTTTGCGGCCTTCGAGCGCGACTTCTTCGGCACGGGCAACTGCTTCCCTGGCGGATTTTGCGGCAGCTTCGGCAGCATCCTTGGCTTCGCGGCTAATCTTCTCGGCACGTAAAGCAGCGTCCTGGGCAGCACGCGCCGAAGCATCCGATGCCTGTTTGGCGGCACGGCTTAGTTGTTCCGCCCTGGCAACGGCTTTTTCAAATTCCCCGATGTTTCCTTCGAGGTTTTCCAATATCTCCGGGGACATTAAGTATTCACCTTTTTCCGCAGTATTCTGGCTGCGCCATAATTTTATTACAGGCATCGTACTTTTGCAATAAGACGTTTTTCCCATATCATATGTACAAGCTTAAACTAAGTGTTTCCCGTACGAAAAATATTTGCAGTCCGAATGGACAAATTGACAACTTATTATTAGTATGGTTAGAATAAAGGCAACGTTCAAATTAACGTAATATATAAATAGAGGTGGCGCATGAAATTAGTTGTTGTAGGTCTGGGGCAGTGCGGCGGAAGAATTGCTGATGAATTCGCCAAATTGAATGATAGGGCACACAGCCGGCGCGGCATTGAAATCGTCATGGGCGCTTTCGCGGTCAATACCGATGCCGCTGATCTGAGCGGACTGACCACAATACCCAAGAGTTATCGCAACCGCATCCTTATCGGCGGCAGAAAGACCGGCGGGCATGGCGTCGGTAAAGTGAACGAACTGGGTGCCGAAGTCGCCAAAGAAGACGGCGATAAAGTAGTCGATGCTATCAGAACTGCCAAAAAATTGTTCGAAGCCGATGCTTTCCTGCTGACGGCAAGCGCTGCCGGCGGTACCGGATCCGGTGCGGTAGCGGTAATCACCCAGGCTTTAAAACAGCGGTATATCGATAAACCGGTCTATAACCTTATCGTCCTTCCGTTTGAACACGAGGAAACCACCGAAGAGAGGACGGCTTATAACGTCGCAACCTGCCTTAAGTCATGCTACTCCGTTGCCGATGCCGTGTTCCTCGTTGACAATCAGCGGTATGTACGCAAAGACAGCTCGCTTAAGTTTAACCTTTCCAAGATAAACTCGCTCATTGCGGAACCATTCTATAACCTGCTCTGCGCCGGTGAAGAAAAGAAAGCCAAGAATATCGGCGCCAAACTGCTGGATGCCGGAGATATTATCCAGACACTCGTCGGTTGGACGGCAATCGGGCACGGGCGCGCTGAAGTGCCGCTCTTCCGCCTGCCGGTCGGCTCCGGCGGTGATTTCCGCAAGAAAGGTACCGAAATCCAGAGGGGTATCCAGGCGATGGACGAAGCTCTCAGCGAACTATCGCTCAAGTGCAACCCGGCGGATTCCCGCCGCGCGATGTACCTCGTCTCCGGACCGGCAAAAGAATTGAACATGGATATGGTCAAGGAACTTGGCGACTATATGCGCGATGTCGCACCGGAAGCGGTTATTCGTAACGGGGACTACCCGCGTGAAAAGGGTTCGGTAGATGTGACGGTTATCATGTCCGAACTGAGCGACGTCGAGAAAATCCGCAACTACTTCGCCAAATCGACCAACCTGATTCCGGAGTTGAAGAAGCGCCAGGAAGACACCGCCGCCAAACTCAAGATAATTGAAGACGCTTCTAAAGATATTCCTTCCCTGCTTTCGTAATTATCAGCAGGGTAATAATTGTTGAGGGGGGCAAAGCCCCCCTCTTCTTTTTCCCGTTAACCTCAATTTTCCTTTGGAAACTACGCGAATTAAGGTATAATATAAACGATGTCTTCTCAAGTATTCTATCGTAAGTGGCGGCCTCAGACCCTGGCGGAAGTGGTGGGACAACAGGCGGTAACTCAGACCCTGCTTAATGCGCTCGCCGGGGAACGCGTTTCTCATGCTTATCTTTTCTGCGGACCGCGCGGCACCGGCAAGACCAGCACCGGGCGCATACTGGCTAAAGCAATCAACTGCATCACCAACGAAGGCAAGGGAGAACCATGCAATACCTGTCTCCTGTGCCAATCGATTACTGAAGGCAGAGCGATGGATGTCATCGAAGTAGATGCTGCCAGCAATCGCGGTATTGATGAAATCCGTGACCTTCGCGAAAAAGTGAACTACGCGCCCAGCCAGGCGCGGCACAAGGTCTATATTATCGATGAAGTCCACATGTTGACGAAAGAGGCTTCCAACGCTCTGCTCAAAACACTGGAGGAACCACCGCCGCATGTTATTTTCATTCTGGCAACCACCGAAGCTCACAAAGTATTGCCCACCATACTTTCCCGCTGCCAGCGGTTCGATTTCCGCCGTATTTCCCAGACTGATGTCGTGAACAAGCTGGCGCAGGTCTGCCAGACCGAAGGCATTAAAATTGAGCCGCAATCGTTAAATTTGATTGCCCGGACGAGTACCGGCAGTCTGCGCGATGCGGAAAACCTGCTCCAGCAACTGACG
>JAQTVW010000005.1 GCA_028706655.1 Dehalococcoidales bacterium
GCCGGTTCGGCGTGGACGGAGTACCAAAAATCCGGCACGGCGAACGGTATCCCGCTGCCTAAAGGTCTAAAGGAAAGCCAGGAGCTTCCTGAGCCGCTCTTTACGCCGACCACTAAAGCCGATACCGGGCATGACGAGCCGCTGACCATGGCAGAAATGCAACGAATGGTCGGCAAGCAACTCGCGGAAGATATGCGTGATAAGACCATCGAAATCTATAAATTTGCCCGGGAGCATGCCCGCACCCGCGGCATCATTATTGCCGATACCAAGGTGGAGTTCGGATTGGAAGACGGCAGGATGACACTGATAGACGAACTGCTGACTCCCGATTCCTCCCGCTTCTGGGATGCGGCACAATACAAGGTTGGGCAGTCCCAGCCCAGCTATGACAAGCAGCCGGTGCGTGATTGGCTGGTGGAGTCAGGCTGGAACAAGGAGCCGCCCGCCCCGGCACTGCCGCAGGAAGTAGTTGCCGCCACGACGAAGCGTTACGTCGAAGCTTACGAAAAGCTGACCGGCAAGAAACTGGCTTAGCTTTCCAGCCAATCTTTGGTCGTCGGTAATTCTCCGGCAAACCGCTCGTCAATACGCGTCGCTTTATCCAGCGCCCGACCCAGTGCTTTGAACAGTGCTTCCGCCTTGTGATGGTCGTTGGTGCCTGCCAGCACGCGGGCATGCAGGTTCAGCCGACCCTCGCTGGCAAACGATTCCAGGAAATGCCTTATCAAATCAGCAGGGAAGCCGAACATGTCATTATCCGCAAAGCTCAGTTCCAGCGAGGTATAGCCGCGCCCGCTGATGTCTATCGCCACCAGAACCAGCGCGTCATCCATCGGTACAGTCACGTCCGCCATGCGCACAATGCCACGTTTCTCACCGAGGGCTTTACCGAGCGCCTTGCCCAGGCAAATCGCCACGTCTTCCACCAGGTGATGCTGGTCGCTGCCGGTCGCCGATAGCTTCAAATCGAAGGCACCATGCCGCGCCAGTTGCGAAATCAGATGGTCGAACATACGGATGCCGGTGGTGATTTCCCACTGTCCGCTGCCATCGACGTTTAATGAAAGGCTGATGTTGGTCTCTTTGGTATCCCGTTTTATGTTGCCGATTCGGTTAGCCATTGATTTCTGCCTCCAATCCCCGGAGTACTTCGAGGAACCTGGTCATTTGTTCGGTCTTGCCGATACTCACTCTGAAGCTATTGCCTAAGAACGGCTGGTCGTAGTAGCGCACCAGGATTCCCTTCCGCTGTAACGCCTGCACCAGCTTCAAGGCACTGCCTTTTAATACCGCGCAAAAGATGAAGTTCGCCTGCGAAGGATAAGGTTTGAGCCAGTTTAGCTTCTTCAATTCTTTGAACAGTTTTTCTCTTTCCGTAATGAGCTTCCGCACATTCGCCATCAGATAATCGACATCCTGTAGTGCCGCCAGCACGCCGACTGTCGCGGGCAGGCTCACGTTGTAAGGCAGTTTAATCTTCATAAGATAGCGGGAGATTTCCGGCGGGAAGATGCCGTAGCCGATTCTCAAACCTGCCAGTCCTGCCCATTTGCTGAAAGTGCGCAGTACCATCAGATTGGGGTACTTTTCAATTTGGGGGACAACTGTCTCACCGCAAAATTCATAATAGGCTTCATCGACCAGCAGTGGCACACCGGTTTCCGCCAGCGCCAGGAGGTCTTTTACCGGGGTAACGTTACCCGTCGGGTTATTCGGGTTTGCCAGCACAATGAGCCGGGTCTTTTTGGTAATAGCTTTTTTGATCTTGCCGACATCAATCGCAAAATTGCTGTCCCGGTTCACATTGACCAGCTTGCCGCGGTTAATCAGTGTGCGGAAGCGGTACATATCAAACGTCGGGATGCAATTTATGACTTCATCACCCGTCTCCAGAAAGAGCGCATAAATGTCGTCCAGCAACTCGCCGCTGCCGTTGGAGCAGACGATGCGTTCGGCATTGACGCCCACATGCTTTTGCAGGGCGTTGCGCAGACTCGTCTGGAGCGAATCAGGATATTTGTTCCAGTTGCGTGCTTCTGCCAGTGCCGCAAGTGTCTTTGGCGAGCACCCGTACGGATTCTCGTTAGCATCCAGTTTGATGACCTGGTCTACCGGCACTTCTACCGTATTGCCGAGCGTCTCCGGAGCTTTGTGCGCCGAGTAAGCGCCCAGCGCCGACAGGTCGGAGCGTATTAATTTTTCGATTCCGTCAGGAGACAAGTATCACCTCAATTAAGTTAGCCAAACATGGGACATTCTAACACCAATAGCTGGGGAATTCAAAAGTCTGGAATACTTTGAACTCAGCTATTTCTTACTTGCAGGACAGACTTTGATACATTCGGCACAACCGCCGGCGGCGCTGCGGAACGTCAGGCAAGCATACTTGTTCATGGTGTAAGTCTCGCCTTTGGCAGGTCTGCTGAGTGCTTTCGACGGGCAATTCTTAACACATGCTCCGCAACTAGAACAGGTGACCTTCACCTTCGCCCTGGTCGGCTCCAGCACCGCCTCGGTAAGGCAGCACGCAAGCCTGACTCTCGGCCCAAATTCGGGAGTAACGAGCAGACTGCTCCATCCTATCTGTCCCATACCGGCAGCTTCCCCGGCATGTTTGTAAGAAAGCACCGCATCAAGAAAACGGGCATCGCCGGGACAACCGAAAGCAGGCAACGGTAACGCTTTGAATCCCAGTTCGTGGGACGCCTTGGCAATATCGTGCGCCGCCTTGGTGGCGCGGCTATTGAGAAAGTCCATGTGCCGGTCGAGCAAATCGTTCAGGGAAGCCGCACCGGAAATCCGCTCCGGACGGGTCAGTCCGACAATTTCGGGGTAGATTTCCATTGCCAGCACCACCGCCGTTCGGGCTTCCGGCAGCAGTTTTTCTGCCTGTGCGCGTAAACGCTCCGGTGCTGTTGACAGGTCTGCTACGCCGACGCGGGTAACCTCTAATTTAGCGAGTATGTCCTGTAATACCGAATTTACTTTACCTTTTTGTTTCTTCACCATGGAAACCGCCTCCTGCTATTTACCCATCCGCCGCTCGATTGCCCTGGCATGGGCGTCCAGTCCTTCCGCGCGGGCGATGACTGAAGCCGCCTGACCGAGACTGGTCACACTGGCTTTATCTTCATGAATCACGTTGATAAATTTAAAGAAATCACTGACATTCAACGGGGAACTGAAACGTGCCGTGCCGCCCGTAGGCAAGGCATGGCTCGGGCCCGCAACATAATCTCCTAATACCACTGTAGCATAATCGCCAGCGACCACGCACCCGGCGTTATTAATCCTGTCCACATACTTGGCTGCATCTTTCATAAGCAAACACAGATGTTCCGGTGCGTACAGGTTGGCAAGGTCAATCGCTTCGTTCACATTCTTAACGATGGCGATGATGCCGTGCTCCAGCGATTCCCTGATAATCTGCGGCCGGCTCAACTCTGTTATTTGCCTTTCGATTTCCTGCAATACTTCGTCCGCAACCTTGCGCGAGGTCGTCACCAGCACAGTGGCGGCAAGAGTATCATGTTCCGCCTGGGCGAGCAAATCGGCAGCGCAGAACTCCGGTTTCGCGGTCTCGTCAGCAATAATGAGAACTTCGCTGGGTCCTTGCAGACCATCGATAGCAACCGTGCCATAGACCAGCTTCTTCGCCAGCATGACGAAGATATTTCCGGGACCGCAAATCTTGTCTACATTAGGGACGGATTGCGTGCCGTAAGCCAGAGCGGCGACCGCCTGCGCCCCGCCAATATTGAAAACCCGGTCGACCCCGGCGATATCCGCTGCGACCAGTGTCATGGCAGGAATCGCGCCATTCGATTTTGGCGGTGAGACCAGGATAATTTCACCCACGCCGGCGACCTTCGCGGGGACTGCCGTCATCAATACTGTGGATGGGTAGGACGCCGTGCCGCCCGGTACGTATAGACCAGCCCTCTGCAAAGGCCGGATAATCTGGCGTAAATTACCTTCGTTCAACTCATGCCAGATATTGTCTTTCTGTTTCTGGTGGAAGAAACGGATGTTTTCCGCCGACTGTTTTAGTGCGCTGACCAGAGTTTTGTCTACTTCCTTATAAGCACGGGCGATTTGCTCTTTACTCACTTCCAGCGAGGTCAGTTTTATCCCGTCTATTTTGAAAGTGAAATCTGTAAGCGCAGCATCGCCTCGCGCCTGCACCTCCGCCACAATCTTCCGTACTGCCTCTTCCGGTTCGCCGGTGCCGAAGAGCTTTTGCAGACCCTGGCGCATCTTCGGCGATACCGGGTATGATACTGTCGTGACCTGCCGGGACAGGACTTTTTTTGATGCGGCAAAACCCTCGATGATTTTCAGCTTAAGCCTCCATTGCCGCCTTGAATTTGGCGATGAGGGACCGAACTCTTTCTTTTTTTTTGCGACTCGTAATCGGAGCTTCGTTACCAATCAGACATGCGGTCGATTCAAACAATGTATCGATAATCTTCAAATTATGCCGTGCGATGGTGCGGCCTGTCTCGGTGTTTTCAATGAGGAGGTCGGCATCGTCAGGCAGAAACGCCTCGGTAGCGCCCCAGGTTGGAATGACTCGGTAAGGACTGAGGTGATTTTCCCGCGCATACCTGTCGGCAATCTGGACATATTCCGAAGCGACGCGCAGCGGCCGCTCCGCTCTCTCTACAATTTCCCGCAGTCCGGCCACGTCATTAGCCGCTACTTCGTTACCGACGACCGCAACCATGCGTACCTTGCCGAAACCGAGGTTCAGCAGTTCCTTAACCGGGCTGGACGGAAACTGGTTGAGATGCTCGCGCACCCAATCGCGACCGGTTATCGCCAGGTCGAAGCTGCCGTTGGCAACCTGCAATGGCATGTCCTGCGGACGCACCACTTTTACGTTGACGCCATCCATTTTGATATCCGGACGGCGATTGCCTGTCTCCGAAGGATAATCGCTTATCTGGATACCTGCCTTTCGTAAAAGGTCAATCGTAAATTGCTGCTGGTGACCGTCGGGCAAGGCAATCCAGACCGCATCTGAGCTATCCGGTTTGTTGATTTTCACCATGCCCTTTAACAGAACGTCTACTGGCAGTTCTTTTTGTCCTTCAGGCACAACAAACTGCAGTGGGCTGCCCTCTGGTTGAGTAAATCGCATTGCAGGTATCGCAGCTGGTTTTTCTTCATTGGCAATTTGACGACAAATCGAATCCACAATCTCACCCAGGTCTTTTTGTTCCCAGCTATTGCGGTTCGCAATTAGATACGCGCTTGAATCGAAGAACTTCATCACTTCCGTCATACCCGTTAGTTCGTCTGCTGACTTCACATTAATCAGCGCCATATCGGCGTTCTCCGGCGGATAAGCTTCGGCAGCGCCCCAGACGGGGAAAACACGGAACCGCCCCAGCCGCTGCTTCAGGGCAAATGATTCCGCCAGATTGGGATATTCGCTGACAATGCGAACGTTAAAATCCCTGTTGAGTATTCGTGACACATAATCCGCCAGATTCAGCTTGCTAACGGCACAGAGCGTGGTATAGCCATACCCTAAATCCTGTACTTTGACCACAGCGCTGCTGGGATATTTGACGAGAAGCTCCTCGACCCAGTCCCGGCTGCAAATCCCCAGATCGTAGTTGCCCACCGCAAGCTGGATGGGGATGTCCTTTTCATGGAGCACTTTGATTTGCAGGTCGGGGAATCTGGGCGATTTTGGGCGGTAGAAACTGATGCGGGAAGTGTACTCATCGAGTCCCCAGTCTGCACGTTGCAGCAGCGCCGCGGTCTTACGCAGCAGCCGGCCCTTAGGCAGCGCGATTCTTACCGGCACTATCTGCCTCCAGTATCTTCAAAAGTCCGCCCGCACTTTTCACTTCAGTTTGTTTTCCAGTCGCCTGGTTTTCGGCGCTGAACCTAAGGGGGTTATCCCTTACATCTACAACCCAATCAAAACTTGCCAGGCTTTGCCCGTCAAGGGCAAGTTCCGCAATGTAGCCGGCGTCACGTAAGTTACCCGCCAGTTCAAAGGTTTTCTGCAAGGCGTCTGACTCATCAAACATGGCGCGTATCAGGACTCTTTTTTCTTTCTTGTCCGCAACAGGTTTTCCGGCTAAGCTCATCAGCCGGTCGAGATAGAGCGCAAATCCGGATGCGGGCACGCCTTTGCCGCTCATCGCCGGAATGAGGTCGTCGTAACGACCCCCGCCACCCAGCTTGTCTTCGCCGTTAAAAAGTTGAAAGACCAGTCCGGTATAGTATTCAAAACCTGCCCCGGATGTTATGTCTATTTGATAGCCGCATCCCAGCATTTCGAGAAAGTCCGCCACACGAATAAAATCATCGATGTACGGTTGTGCTTCACGCAATTCACCGGCAAACTGGGCGCGCAGGTTGCGGAGGAACCCCGCCGATTGTCCTTTCATGCGCAATAAAGAGAGTACTGTCTCGGCAAGTTGCGGATTACTTAATTTCACCCCCGACAGTGCCGCAGTATCTCCGTCCAGCATGCGGTCGAATACACGATGTTGTTCATCGGCGCTCAATCCGAGTTTGCGCAGCAAAGCTTTGATAAGTCCGGCGTGAGATAGTTTCAAATCCACACCGGAGATGCCCAGGTTTTTCAGAACATTAAGAGATAGTGAGATAAGCTCCGTATCCGCTACCGGGGAACCGGCGCCGATAAGCTCGACACCCAACTGCCAGCGCTCCCGGTTTTTCTTGCCTGTTTCATCAAAAATAAACATGTTAGCGACATAAAACAGCCGCGCGAGATCTTTCAGATTATCGATATAGTAACGCGCCACCGGGATTGTCCCGTCCGGGCGCAGGACGACCCTTTCCCCGCTCCACCCGTCCCAATCGAGAAAGGAGTAGACTTTACCCAGCATACCCGGCGTCAGCGTACCCGCTGATGTAAACAGGTGCAGGTACTCGATGGTTGGTGTCCGTACCTCGCGATAGCCGTATTTCAGGCAGCAATCCCGAAAAATCGCCTCGATGCGGCGGAAGTCCGCCATCTCTTGAGGCGACAAATCACGCGTGCCCTTGTATTTTTCGACTTTCATATTTCACCTTTAGTCAATAGCTAAATTCTACACTAATCGCGCGTGGTGTTCAATCGGACTGGTTCCGATAACAAAATTCATACATTTTTCACAGAGCTATTTACTGTTTCTAAAACACACGATACTATTGAATTAAAGGAGGTGCTATCATGGCGAAGGCATTCTGGAAAGGTGCGGTCAGCTTCGGGATGGTCAGCATTCCGGTTAAGATGTATGTGGCGGCAGCAGGTAAGGCGCTCAATTTTCATTATCTGCACAAGAAATGCCTGACCCGCCCCAAACAACTCCTGTTTTGCGAACAGGACAACGAATATTTCAGTTCTAAAGAAACGGTACGGGGATATGAATACAGCAAGGACCAGTATGTCATCCTGAAAGACAGCGATTTCGAGAAAGTACCTGTCCGGACGACGCACAATATTGACATCGTGGGTTTCGTGAACGCCGCCGAAATTGACCCCATTTACTTCGCAGGCAGTCATTACCTGGAGCCGGAAGAATTTGCCGTCAAACCTTTCTGCCTGCTGCGGGAAGCACTGCGCAAGAGCCAGCGCGTGGGCATCGCCAAGATTGCGTTCCAGCGGCGGGAACACCTGTGCTGCCTGCGACCGTTTGATTCACTCCTGGCGTTGCATACTTTACACTTCCCGGATGAAATCTTGCCATCCTCAGACATCAACGTCCCTGAGCAGAAAATCAGTGCTGACGAAATGAAGATGGCGGAATCGCTGATAAGCGCGATGGTGCGTAAATTCCAGCCCGGGGAATACCGCGACGAATACCGGCAGGCGCTCCAGCAGATTATCAAGGCTAAAGTTGCCGGACAGGAAATCAAAGTCATGGAGATGCCGCGCATCGAAGAGATTCCCGACCTGATGACCGCCCTCAAGGCAAGCATTGAGACCGCGACAAAAGAATCCGCGACCCGCCCGCAGGTTTCCGTAGAAGCGACCGGGAAAAAGGCAGCCAGAATCAGCAAATAGATTTTGAGATATGCTGAAAGAGTACCAGGAAAAGCGGGACTTCCGCCTCACCGGCGAGCCGCCTCCGGTCAAGGTTTCCCGGCGTGAAGGTCCCCTGATTTTCGTCATTCAGAAACACGCGGCAAGAAGGTTGCATTACGACCTACGCCTGGAACTTGACGGCGTCCTCAAGTCGTGGTCTGTCCCGGAAGGACCATCATTAGCCCCGGCGGTCAAGCGGCTGGCGGTAATGGTGGAAGACCATCCGCTCGATTATGCCTCTTTCGAAGGTGTGATTCCTCAAGGCGAGTACGGCGCCGGACAGGTGATTGTCTGGGACGCGGGTGATTATTCCCCTGACGAGGGCGGCAACCTCACATTTAATGACCGTGCGCAGTCTGAGGAGCGCATCAGGCAAGGGCTGGCGCAGGGCAAAATATCTTTTCTCCTGCGCGGTCAAAAGCTCAGAGGTTCCTGGACGCTGGTCAAGATGAAAAACCAGCCGAACAACTGGCTGCTCATCAAGCACAAAGATAATTCGGCAAACGACTCACGTAACGTGCTTGAAGACGGAATTTCCGTTCAATCCGGGATGACCATTGAAGACCTCAAAGCGGGGAAACAACCTCCCTCGCGCGCAAACGCCAGATTCAGTCTTGCTTCGCTCCCCAAAGCGAAGCAAGCATCTTTCCCGGCAACAAATCACCCCATGCTCGCCGGCAGCGCGGATGCTCCTTTTACCAGTCCCGAATGGCTCTTCGAGCCCAAGCTGGACGGCTACCGCATCATTGCTGTTGGAAATAACGGAAAAGTACGCCTGCTCTCCCGCAACAGTGTAGACGTTACCGCTAAATATAAGGACGTGGCGGCAAGTCTGCAAACTCAACCGGCAGCGCAGATTATCATTGATGGCGAGCTGATTGCCTTCGATAAACAGGGCAAGCTCTGCTTCCAGTGTTTGCAAGGCTACCTCGACGCGATGAAACGTTCCGACCGTTCCGGTTTGGAAATCGGGGCAGTCATTTATTATGCCTTCGACCTGCTTTATCTGGATGGATACGACTTTCGCAATGTACCTCTGGAAGAGCGGAAAAGGCTGCTCCGGCGCATCCTGCTCGCCACTCCCAATTTGCGCTACCTGGAACATTTTGAAGGTGACGGCAAGAAAATTTACCAGGCAGCCGTCAAGCAGGGACTGGAAGGCATTATCGCCAAGCGCAAAGAAAGTGTCTACCAGTCGGGCAAACGCTCGCCGGACTGGCTCAAGATAAAGTCGATGCGTACCGACGATTTTGTTATCGGTGGTTACACGCGGGGAGAAGGCGCGCGAGCCCGCAGTTTCGGGGCGCTTATCCTGGGCTATTATGATGGAAACGGGAAATTACACCCGGCGGGACAGGTCGGCTCCGGCTTCGATGATTATCTGCTCGCCGAATTAAGGAAGCGGCTCGATACTCTTGCGACCAATACAAATCCTTTTGCCGAAACACCAGAAATCAATGCATCGGCGACCTGGGTACGCCCGGAACTCGTCGCCGAGGTGAAGTTTTCCGAGTGGACCCGGGACAACCGGTTGCGCACACCGGTCTTTCTGCGCCTGCGGGAAGACAAACCTGCCACTGAAGTCCGTCTGTCACATGAGACCATTGTATCTCCGGGCAAGCTTATCGGAACAGACCCGCCCAACCGTTCAAATAATATGGTTGACGGCATTCTGGTACAACTCCAAAACCCGCGCCTCAACCTCACCCTTGATGTTGAAGGAAATAAAGTGAGCGTCACGAATCTCGATAAGCAACTCTGGCCTCAGACAGGAAAACGGCGGCCCTTGACCAAACGCGACCTGCTGGTTTATCTGACCCGAGTTTCCCGTTATCTTCTGCCGCACCTGCGTGACCGCCCGCTTACCCTCAGCCGCTATCCCCACGGTATTGACGGGGAGCATTTCTTCCAGAAACACTGGGGGTATGCCGTGCCGGATTTTGTCGCGACAGTGCCTCTGTCCGAACATCACGAAAAGCGCCAGGAGTACCTGCTCTGTAATAACCTCGCCGCGCTGCTCTGGCTGGGACAGGCGGCAGACATCGAGCTGCATACCTGGTTTTCCCGGATTACCGCTGCGTCAGCCGACGAACCGGTCGAAGCGGCTGCCGATATGACCCGCTACCCCGATTTTATTATCTTCGATATCGACCCCTATATTTATTCCGGCAAGGAGGCACAAGGCGCGGAACCGGAACTCAACCGCGAAGCCTTTACCCGCACCTGCGAAGCCGCCCTCTGGTTGAAAGAGACTCTCGATTCGCTGTCCCTGGCTGCATTTGTAAAGACATCGGGACGCACCGGGCTTCACCTTCATGTGCCCGTTATCCGACAACTGGACTATCACGCAGTCCATGCCGCCGCCCGCACGATTTGTGAATACGTCTTGAAGCGTCACCCCAAAGAGGTGACCATCGACTGGGCAGTGGAAAAGCGTGCCGGAAAAGTCTTCCTGGATTACAACCAGAACGCCCGGGGTAAAACGCTGGCTTCGGTGTATTCACCACGCCCTTCCCCCGCGGCAACTGTCTCCACGCCTCTGCGCTGGGACGAACTGGGCAAGGTCTACCCTACCGACTTCACCATTTTGAATATGCCGGAGCGGCTGTCAAAACTGGGCGATCTCTGGAAAGAAATGGATGGGTCAAAACGTGACCTCAAAGCTATTTTGAAATTGACCTGAGACGTTATGTCATTCTAAGCATGATACTTCTTACAAACAAGAAAGGCGAGGCTTTTGCGCCCCGCCTTCTCTTGATGATCTGGAATAGTACTATTCGTCCGAGGAACGGTTACGCCCGCCCCACGGATTAGGGATTCTCGGTTGGGGCTGGGGTATATTCGGAGTTACGGTCTGAATCCTGTCCGGCCAGGCTTCCAGAGTCGCCTGGATAGTAGTAGTCTGCCCGTTGCGCAGCACAGTCAAAGCGACAACATCTCCGACTTTCCTGGTGGCAAGGTAGCTGGATAGTTCTTCGACGGTACTGACCGCTTTGCCGTCCGCCGCAGTGATAACATCGCCGCCGGTACCCGGGGTATTGCCGGTTCCCGCGCTTGCCGCCTTCAGTCCTGCCTTAGCTGCCGGGCTGTCCGCCACCACAGTCACTACATAGATACCCTTATCTACAGATAGCCCCAGCGTTTGCGCAGTTGCCGTATTCAGTGCCAGCCCGCTGATACCCAGCCAGGGACGGGTAACTTTCTGGCCGGCTATCAGTTGAGGCAGCACCCTCGTTGCAACGTTGGATGGTACCGCAAATCCGATACCGCGCGCGCCGCCGGAAGTTTCAATTGCGGTATTGATACCGATGACCTTACCCGCGGAATTGAGCAGCGGACCACCCGAGTTGCCCGGATTAATGGCAGCGTCGGTCTGGAGCATGCCGGTCATGCTGGAGCCGCTGAGGTTGCGGTTCAGTCCGCTGATGACACCCACGGTAATGGAATCATCCAGTCCCAACGGATTACCCATGGCAATCGCCAGTTGTCCCGGTTTAACCGTGCTGGAATCGGCAAGTTCGAGCGGAGTGATGCCGGTTATCTGCGTGGCATCGACTTTTATTACCGCCAGGTCGTCCATCGGGTCGGTACCGACTACTTTGGCATCAATGGTCTTGCCATCGTCCAGAACAATCTGGACAGTGGTGGCGCCATCGACTACGTGGTTGTTGGTCAGGATGTGACCCTGGGCATCAATGAGAAAACCGGTGCCCTCTCCCATCCCGCCGCCGAAAAAGCCATTGCCCTGTTCGGTGGTTTTAATGCTTACCACCGCCGGGCTTGCGTTATCGTATATCGCGGTAACGGCATCTTCACTATAGAGTACCGGTGTAGCTGAGGCGCTGTTCGGCGCCAGCGTAGCGCCACCGGCATAAGCCGCCCCGCCGATGACGAGCACCGCCAGGACAGCCATGAGAATATTTCTTAGTCTTTTCATCTTTCCTCCCTTTTCTCCGGACCTTATTCATCCCGGATATTTCCTCCTTCTATCAGCAATGATAACATCACCACATTAATCTGCTATGAACCTTACATGAATACCGCATTTAATTCAGCTTTGCAAAGAGCTCGGGATTTTCATATTGCGTTCATCTTGTTTTAATATAATAATAGAAGCCAAGGGGGTTGACGATGAGAGTACTGGTAGTTGAAGACGAAAGACACCTTGCCTCGATTATTAAACGCGGACTGCTTGAAGAAGGGTATTCGGTAGATACCGTATACGACGGCGAAGAGGCCGAATACATGGCGGAAAATGTAGCTTACGACCTCATCGTCCTTGACATCATGATCCCCAAGAAAGACGGAATCGCCGTGTGTCGTGCCCTGCGGGCGAAAAAGGTCAACACCCCTATCCTCATGCTTACCGCCCGGGACAGCGTTGAAGACCGGGTCAAGGGACTTGATTCCGGTGCGGATGATTACATGGTCAAGCCGTTCGCCTTCAGCGAACTTCTGGCACGAATCCGCGCTTTGCTGCGCCGTGAAGCCGTGCCCAAGACTCAGAAACTGCAGGTCGGCGACCTGAAGTTGGACACCCTGACGCGAGAGGTCTGGCGGGGGCAGCGCGCAATCGAGCTGACAACCAAGGAGTATTCGATACTTGAGTATTTCATGCGGCATCCCAACGCCGTCATTACCCGTTCGATGCTGGAAGAAAATGCCTGGGATTACGAATATGACAGCCTATCCAATATTATCGATGTCTATATCCGCAGGCTGCGCCGCAAGATTGATGAAGAAGGCGAAGAAAGCATGATTCAAACTATCCGCGGCGCAGGCTACCGGCTAAAGAAAGCATGAAGTTTATTAAAAGCGTCAAATTTCGCCTCACAGCGTGGTACCTCATCGTCATCCTGGTACTACTCGGGGTATTCAGCGCTTCAGGCTACCTGTTGCTTTCCCGCAATCTTCACCGGAGCCTGGACAACGCATTGACGGTCCGTGCCGCCGAACTGCGCACGACCTTTTCCATCGAACAGGGACACGCCATATTCGCCGCGCAACCGACCGACCTCATCCTGATTTACAACTCGCAGGGAGACCTGTTCCAGAGGTTCGGCCCGTCCGTGGAGCTTCCCGGTATGGAGGGAGCAGTCCAGCAGGCACTTCAGGGACAAGATGTTTTCCTGACTATGAAAGCCGCTGTCGGGCAGGAGTTCCGCCTTTATGCCATTCCTTTCGTTCCCGATCCCCGTAGCCGCCTCGCGATTATCCTCGGCAGGTCTACCTCTGAAATAGAGACGGTGCTGGACACCTTCCGCTATGTACTGGGCGTTTCCGGTCTTACCGCTATACTGCTGGCGGCTTTCGGCGGTCTGTTCCTGGCGACCCGCGTCCTCAAACCGGTCGACCGGATTACCCGCGCCGCGCAGGAAATCGGCGAACACGACCTGACCCGGCGCATCGATGTTCACGGTGAAGATGAGTTAGGCAGGCTCGCGGGCACGTTAAACGGCATGATTGGGCGTCTCGAAGCGGCGTTCGAACGGCAGCGCCAGTTTACCGCAGACGCTTCTCATGAGCTGCGGACTCCCCTCGCGATAATGCAGGCGGAGTCTACCCTCGCGCTCAGCAAGGAACGGTCGGAGGCGGAATACCGCAAAGCGCTGGAGCTCATTTCCCAGGAAATATCTTACATGACGGCTATTATCGGGAAATTGCTCTTCCTGGCGCGCAGCGATGCGGGCAAAGAACCTTTAACTTTCGAGAGGACCAATCTTAAAGACCTGTTGACCGAACTGGCGGCAGATATCGATGTGCTGGCGCGGGACAAAGACCTGAAGTTCACCCTCGGCGCCATGGAAGACCTGAGCGTCAAAGGCGACAGCGTAAAGCTGCGGCAGCTGTTTCTCAATATTATGCAGAACGCGGTCAGGTATACTCCTAACGGCGGCAGTATTTTCGCCTCGTTGACCGGGAAAAACGGCATGGCGGAAGTCAGCATTACCGATACCGGCATCGGCATTGCGCCGGAACACCTGCCGCACCTCTTCGAGCGTTTCTACCGAGTGGATAAAGCCCGCTCCCGTGCCGAGGGCGGCGCCGGGCTGGGTCTGGCTATCGCTAAATACATTGCCGGAGTCCACGGCGGCCGCATTGATGTCTCCAGCGAGGCGGGCAAAGGAAGTACCTTCTCCGTGTATCTGCCGCTGGAAAACTCGAAATAGATTATTACGCGCATTCGCCTGGTTGGACAGGCAAACGGCGGTTTACTTTTTTACTTCAAAAACTTCTTCTATTGAATTTACAGGTAATTCTACCGTAATCCTGGTCCCTTGACCCGGAGCCGATTCGACATCTAGCTTGCCGTCCAGTAGTTGAGCACGCTCCCGCATGGCGCTGATGCCGGTAGAAGTCCCGACCGCCATCTTACCCATGTCAAATCCGAATCCCTTGTCCTCGATTTCTATCAAAAGCTTCTTATTATCAGCATTTAGACGTACGCTGGCTTCGGATACCCCGGCATAACGGATGATGTTGGTGATGGCCTCCTGCACGATGCGATAAGCGGCGGTATTCACTTCCGCGGGGAACATGTCTTCGATTACTTTATGTTCAAAATTCACTTTTAATCCGCTCTGTTTTTCCACGCGTTCAAAAAGCCAGACCAGAGCGGGGACCAGTCCCAGGTCGTCCAGCATGCCCGGCCGCAGGTCCAGAGACATATTGCGCACCTGCTGTATTACCGCAGCGACTTCTTTCGCCGCTTCACTAAGCATAGGCGCCGCTTTCTCAGGAGTTGCTTTGAAGCTCCTGTCCAGCATCAGTTTAATCAGGGTCAGGTGCTGTCCAGTTTCATCGTGTAATTCACGGGCGATAGTGCGCCGTTCCTGCTCCTGCACTTCAAAAAGCCTCTTGGCGAGCGCCTGTTTTTCGGCATCTGTTTTCCGGCGTGCCGTGATATCACGGGCAACCGTAACGTAATAATCGCCCTGCTGCTGTTTGACGATACTCGTAGTAAGTTCAACGGGAAAGATTGAACCATCCTTGCGTATGTGCAATGATTCCAGAGAGAGTTTGCCCTCCGCAATAACGGTCTTGACTCTTTCTTCAAAATGCTTCGCTTCATTAGGCTCAACCAGACTCTTCATCTTCATGCCGAGAAATTCTTCTCTGCTGTAGCCATAAATCCGGCTTGCCGCCTGGTTGGTATAAATTATGATGTGGTCGCTATTACGGATTGAAATAGCATCCGCTGCCATATCCAGCAACCGGGACTGCAGCCAGAGTTCTTCATAAGCAGTGGTCAGTTCGAAAGTACGTTCTTTGACTTTGCGTTCCAGGCTTTCCTTAATTTCCGCAAGTTCGTCCCTCATGTGTTTGCGTTCAATTGAATTCAGCAGGGTGCGGCGCAGCAGCTTATTATCCGCTTGCCCTTTGACCAGGTAATCCTCGGCACATTGGCGCGTCGCCTGTACCGCCAGTTCCTCATCGTCTATTGAAGTATGAAGCACTATGGGCATTTTGGGAAAGCCTTTTTGTATGCTGGTGAGTGTTTCCAGTCCGTGGCTGTCCGGCAGGTTCAGGTCGAGCATCACCACGTCAAATTCGCGGGAGTTCAGCAGGTCTAAACCAGCCTTGAGCCTTTCGGCGATTTCCAGAGTGTAATCGCCGGGTCCCTCTTTGAGTGTTTCCTGCACGAGCCTGGCGTCACCCGGGTTGTCTTCAATTACCAGAATACGCATTCATTCACCAGTTGTTGACATCTGCCTAACTATACGCCTATTATCAGGGTTATTTCAATTCTGATTCTATTTCGGCGGCAGCCGGACAATGGTCAGCCAAAAGTCTTCAATGGTGCGGGTGATTTTCATGAATTGCTCAAAATCTATCGGCTTGGTGATGTAGCAGTTAGCGTGCAAATCGTATGATTTGAGAATATCCTCTTCACTGCGCGATACGGTAAGGACGACAACGGGAATTCTCTTCAGTTCCTCATCTGATTTGACTTCCGCCAGCACTTCACGGCCGCTTTTTCGCGGTAAATTCAGGTCTAACAGAATCAAATCCGGACGGGGCACGCCGGCATATTTTCCTTCGTGATGGAGAAAGCTCATCGCTTCCACGCCATCTTCGACTACGAAAACATTGTTGCGGACCTTGCTTTCCTTCAACGCCTCCATCGCCAGGCGGACATCGCCCGGGTTGTCTTCCACCAGTAGTATATCAACTATCTTATTGTCACCCTGGTACATTTTCAACCTCTCTTCATTTTAAGCGGCAGGGTAAAATAGAAGGTGGAGCCGGCTCCCGGCTGTGATTCCACCCAGATTCTGCCGCCGTGGCGTTCGATGATTCTCTTGCAGACTGCCAGCCCGATGCCGGTGCCGGGATATTCCCGCTTGGTATGCAGCCTCTGGAAAAGCAGAAATAGTTTGGTGTGATATTCCGGCGCGATACCGATGCCGTTATCTTTCACCGAGCAGATACATTCGTCACCATTGACCTTTACTGAAACATGGATGCGCGGCGGTTCACTGCCCTGGTATTTAATGGCATTATCAATAAGATTCTGGAAGACCTGGGTTATCTGCCCGCTATCGGCAAATACCCGCGGCAGCGGGTCATGGGTTATCGTTGCTCTTTTGTCATTAATCACCACTTTAAGATTATCCAGCGCATTCGCCAGTGCGATTTCCAGTTCCATTTCCTCGAACTCTTTACCCCTCGTCCCCACTCTTGAATACGCCAGCAGGTCGGTAATCAATCTTTGCATGCGGGCGGCGCCGTCCCGTGCATAGTTGATAAATTCATCGGCATCTGAGTCCAGTTTGCCTTCATACCGCTTGCCGAGTAGCTGGACATAGCTGGAGACCATGCGCAGCGGCTCCTGCAGGTCATGGGAGGCGATGTAGGCGAACTGTTCCAGCTCGGCATTGGAGCGCGACAGTTCTTCAGAGCGCAACTTGAGAGCCTGTTCCGCTTCCTTACGTTCGGTGATATCAATGCCCATTCCCACGAGGCAAGATACTTGCCCCAGTTTAATCCGTTTACCGGTAAAAAAGTAGGGAGTCTTGCGTCCGTCTTTGGAAACGAACACGGCTTCGACGCTCGATTCTCCTCGCGAAAATACATTGCCGATGGTCACTCCCACCGATTCTTTATCCTGTCCTTCAAAGAGATCAACAGGAGATATTTGGCGGATTTCTTCGGCAGAATAGCCGGTGACAACTTCAAAATTTTTATTCCAGCGGAGAAATCTTTCCTTATCGTCGAACAGATAAAAAACTCCGGGCAGGGCGTCTATAGTTGAATCGGTCAGATTCTTTTCGTGTATCAATGCTTCTTCAACTTCTTTACGCTCGGTGATGTCTTGCCCCTGCGCAATCGTAGCAATCACGGTCTTTTCATCGGCGCCAAACAGCGTCGCCGAGTTCCACAGGACGGTGCGTACCGTGCCGTCTTTATGCTTGATGGGAATTTCCACGACTTCCCAGCGTTCCCCGGCAGCCGTCTTATGAATCAGTTGCAATGACTGCTCACGGCTTTCTTCAGGAAAGAGAATGTCCAGTTTTTTATTGATTGCCTCAACGGTACTCAAACCGGTCAGGCGCTCGAAAGCATGGTTGAAACGGGTGATTCGCAACTGCGGGTCCCAGACGATAATGGGCGCGTTGGCATAGTTCAGCAGGTTTTCCAGGTAATCACGGGTTTCCTCAAGAGCCTGCTCGTTCTCCTTGTGTTTGGTGATATCCGTAAACAAGGCGAGGTTAGAGGTATGGATTCCGTTTTCGTCATGGAGGGGAGTGCCGTTGACGATAACCCAGATTACCCTGCCATCTTTATGGCGCAAGCGGCATTCGACGGAAATATTTTTTCCTGCCCGGTAGTCCGCCCGTGCTTTTGCGATGATGTCGCCCTGTCCTTCGGCAAAATATTCCGCCCCGATTCTACCCGGCATTTCTTCGCGGGAGTAACCCAGCATCTCCGCCATCCGTCGGTTTACCAGCAGGATTTTACCGTCAGGCTCGGTTATCCAGATGCCTTCCTGTGCGGTCTCCACGATGCGCCGGTATTGGTCTTCACTCTCGCGCAGGGCGTCCATTGTAGCCCTGAGTTCCCCGGTACGTTCCCGGACGCGTAATTCCAATTCATCGCGGGACTTGCTGAGCGCCTGCTGCGCTTTTTTCTGTTCCGTGATATCGATACCCATCTCCATGATAAGATGGGAGCCGTCAACATCGGTGAACGGGAAATCATAAATATCGTAATTATGCCCGTCCGGACCGGTCCATTCCCAGTGATGGGGGCTATTGGTTTTCATCGCTTTGTAGGACTCGCAGTTTTCACACGCTTCGCTACGCCCGAACAGGTATTCAAAACAACGCTTGCCGTACGATTCGCCGAATCTTTCCCGGAAGAATTTGTTGGCGAAAGGAACGTGATAGTCCGGCGCCAGCAGCACCACATAAGCCGGCAGCATATCCAGGACTTCGTTAAAGCGCTGGCGCTCCGCATTTACAGCTTTTTCAGCACGCTTGCGCTCGTCGATTTCAATTTGAAGAGCAGCATTGGTTTCGGTGAGGGCATAAGTACGTTCCCGGACACGCTTTTCCAAAGCCTCGCGTTCAATCTTCAATGCTTCTTCCGCTTGCTTAGTCCCGGTAACATCAGTAAACACAGTTGCAAATTGACCCGTTTGCGGCGAAAACACAGAAATTTTAAAGTGCTTTCCCATGGGCGGGAAATAGGTTTCAAAATCAGCAGGCAATCCCCCTTTGGCTACGCCGGCATAAACATCCAGATATGGCGGCTGACCGGTGCCGTAAAGTTCGGAGGCTTTTTTACCGATAACCTGCTCCCGTTTGAGACCGGTAATCGCTTCATAAGCGGGATTGATGTCCATTATTCTGTAATCTTTCGCCTCGCCATTTTCGTCTGTAATTATGTCATGCAGTGCGAAGCCCTCCGTCATGTTTACAAAGAGATGACGGAATTTCTGCTCGCTCTGGCTAAGCCGGTTATAGACAAGCTCCGAAGGACGGGTAAGCCCGGTTACGATGAAAGCCTGGTAGATTAACCCGAATGAGATTATCTTCAAGAGGTGACCTAACATACCGGCTATCCCGTAGGCATCGGCATACAGCGTGAAAGCCATTTCGGAAACGATAGTTATTACCATCGCGGTCACCAGGTATTTCGCCACGTTCTGACCGAATGCTCCGCGATTTCTGACAGTCAGCCAGATAGCTCCCAGCAGAATGAATGAAATAATGTATTCGCTGATTATTTTAAACGGCGTCAGCCCGACACCTTCGATGAACGCGCGTGGGAAATAACCGCCGAAGATGGACGCCAGCAGGACGGCAACTGCCAGAGTATAAGCCAGCATCACCGGAGTGAGGTTAAGTTTCCTCCGGATAAAAAGCGGCGCAGCCAGCAGCGATATAGCTTGCAGGTATCTCGTGGTAATCCAGAGCTGCGTCGCCAGATTGGTGCCGTAGTCTGCGGAAAACACTCCCATGCCGCGGAATGCCAGCGTATGGATGAAATCCATTCCGCCGATGAACAGATAGGCAATACCGATGAACAGGAGATATCCGTTATCTAAAAGACGGCGTGAGTTCCATGCGAATACGAAAACGCCCCAGGCGATAGCAACACTGAATACTTCAGCGAGACTGTGGAACAGGAGGTAGTTGACTCTGCTCAGCATATAGAATGCCGCCAGACCAATTATACTGATGATAATTGAAATCAGGATTTTAGTGTTTGCCGGTTTCGTTTTAGCTGGTCCCGCAGGCTGATTTGCCGTTACCGCTTCTCCCACTCTGCCGCACCTCTATGACCGTTATCGTGTGAATATAAAAACAACGTATTTTAAGCTATATAAGGAAAAAAGTCCATAGGCTATTGCTGCGGAGATAATTAAGAGTGTTTTAGCGAAGTAAAAATAAGTTGACGGCTAAGACTAGGGATTAGGGCGACTCGCCAGCGTTGCGGTGTAATTTTCAACAGCTTGCAGCATTGAGGTGAAGGCTTGCAACATGATATTCAAGTCTTCGTTAGTGGTTCCGGCAAGGATTTGAGACATATGCCCCACCCGTGTCTCTCTGAGTTTCCCTAAAAGTTCATTTCCCTGGTCGGTGGTTCTCACCAGCAATACCCGGCGGTCGTCCGGGGAGCCTTCGCGGGAGACCAGCCCTTGCTCGACAAGCCGTTCCACGATTCCGGTGACATTTGACGGAGAAACATTTAACGAAGCGGCCAGGTTTTTCAGATTCGTGCACCCTTCACCGGCGACGTGATACAGGCACTTAAGCTGAGCGACAGTCAAACCCAGATTCATCCATCCCTCCTGGGTATACCGTCCCATCGAGTGATAGACCTGGTTTTGCAGTTCAATTACTCTGTTTGTGAGTTCCGCTCTATCCATTGACCCGTTAGAGAGCTGTTATATTTGCAGGCTGATTACCGGCGGCTGCCCCGCCGACCGGTTGCTGCCTGTTCCCTCACATTATTGACAATGACTTCGAGGTCCTTGGTATGTCCACACTGCAGACAATGCATGAACCAGCCATGCTCGTCAGAGTCCAGATATACGCTTCCCCCACACTTCGGGCAATTTTCCTGCCCTCTGCCCCGTTTGAGCACTACCATTGAATTCTCCTGTGCCTTTAACAAATCAACGCTCGCTTGCATAGCCTTCAGATACGTTTTATTTCTACCATTCGGCTTAATTGTTAACGTTGTTATAATAATTTATAACATTTTAACCAATGTGTCAATATGTAATATCTCTGTTTTTTATGGGGGTATTCTTTTAGCTTTTGTCCTGTTATCAACCCGCTTCAGCCTTTCAATTTTTTAATGAGATATGCCATGTTTTTCCCGAAGTTCCAGGCAGTGCGCATACCTTCTTCATCATGTTCCACTTCGCCCTTTTCCCGTCCGATGGCGACATTCCAGTAGGACGAACCGGGAATATAGAATCCCAGAATCTGGAACCAGAGGGTAAGCTGCGCCATCGTGAAATTTTTACCGGCTCGCCGCGCCACCACCAGCGGACCGCCCGTTTTGCCGCGCAACGGCTCTCCGTTCCAGCGCGATATATAGCCGACTCGCTCCATGAAACATTTCACCAGTCCCGTCGCCGACCCGTAATAAACAGGAGAACCCAGGATAATACCATCGGCTTCCTTCAATTTAATATATATTGGAAAGAGGTCGTCTTTGATGGCACATCTTTCCTCGGTCTTGCAGGTCATGCAGGCATTACATGGTTTGATATCCAGACCGGCTAACCGGACAAGTTCGGTTTCGATGCCTTCCTCGCCAATCGCTTTAAGGGTATGAGCCATTAAAAGTTCCGTGTTGCCGTTTTTACGCGGGCTGCCGACGATTCCGATAGCTTTCATCTGTCTGAACCTCCATTTGTTTATCAACACACTCATTATATCCGGTGCCGCGACCTCTGCTATAATGTGTGAAGTTTATTTGTCTTTATTATGTCACAACTACCGCTGAGAATCGAAGAAATTCCGCTGGGCGACCCGCGCATCAAATCATTTGCCGACCTGCCGTGGCGGCTCTACCGTGGCGACCCCTGCTGGATACCGCCGTTGCGCGGCGACCTGCTCGGCAACCGGTTTCTCGGACTGGTTGGGCTGCTGAAACCGGAACATCCTTATCACCGCCAGGCGGAAGTCACTCACTTCCTGGCGCACCGCAACGGCAGTACTGTCGGCAGGATTTCCGCAGCGGTCAATCACCGCTTCAACGAATTTCACCGGACCAGCATCGGCTTCTTCGGCTTCTTCGAGACAATTGAGGACTATACCGTAGCGGAAGCGTTGCTGGATAAAGCCCGGTCGTGGGTACAAGACCGGAAGATGACGGTACTGCGCGGACCCGGGGAGTACTCAAATGCTACCTATGAACGACAGGGTATCCTGGTCGAAGGCTTCCAGCACCCGCCCACAATGGAGTTGACTCATAATCCGCCCTATTATGCCGGATTATTAGAAAATTACGGTTTCAACAAAGCGAAGGACTATTATGCTTATACCTTCGATGTGCAAACCCCGGTCTTACCGCGCCTGAAGAAAGTCGTTGATGAGGTGCGGCGCCGCCGTACAATCGAAACCCGTCCGCTCAACCCGAAAGAACTCAACGCTGAGGTACGCCTGATTGTGAGGATTTACAACGAAAGCTGGTGCGACAACTGGGGTTTCCTGCCCATTACCGATGAAGAAGCAGACTCTCTCGCGGACTCGCTCAAGATAATTATCGACCCCGGGCTGATACGCTTTGCGTTCGTCAACGACGACCCGGCTGCCGTCCTCGGCGCTTTCCCCGACCCCTACTATGCCCTGCGCCCGCGCTGGCACCCGTATGGAAGTTCCGACCTCGTGCGCATCACCCGCCTGCTGCTGACGCGCCGCCATATCCCGTTGATTCGATTGATGTTCTTCGGCATCCGTCCGGGCTTCCGCCACATGGGTATCGACGCCCTGCTCTTTCACGAATCGAAGGAATATGCCATGAAGCGCGGCTACCGCAAATGCGAGACTTCCATGCTGCTGGAAGAAAATGCCCTCATCCTGCGCGCTTCCGAGTTTATGGGAGCGCACCGTTACAAGACCTGGCGCATCTACGACCTTCCGCTTTAATCCGAACTATTCCGGAAGCTACATGAAATAGCTTCTCAATTCCACTGCGGAGTGAGGACTGAGCAGCGCCGGCGGAATATCCAGCATCGTAAAGGCACCCTTACTGCCCTGCTGCTGCAACCGGAACGCCGCCCGGGCGCACGCGACCAGCACGCTGCCGGTAAATTCGGGGTTGCTCTGCAACTGACAGCGATACTCCGTTATTTGCCGGGTATTTTCCCCGGTTATGCCGGATGTCAGCACAAACCCACCGTGAGGCAAAGCGGCGTGGTTCTTCGCCATTTCTTCCTTGGTAATGAAGTTGACCTCTGTGATGTAATCGGCATAGTAGGCGGGCATCGTGATAATCTCTTTGGCTATCTTATTGCGGTCGGCGCCTTCTTCGGCAACGACATAGACCACGCGCTTGTGCATTTCCTTCTTGGTAAATTCCGGCGTCTGACCCGCCCTGACTTTCTGCAAAGCAGAATCAACCGGTATGGTATATTGCCGGGCATCAATGACTCCTTTTACTTTCCGGGCGGCATCGGAATGTCCCTGGCTCACGCCGGTGCCCCAGAAGGTGTAATTTTTGCTCCCGGGTAAGAAGGCATCGCCCAAGACGCGCTCCAGCGAATAAATGCCCGGGTCCCACCCGGTCGAGATAATCGAGACGTGCCCGTTTTTCCCGGCAATATCATTCATTTTCTGGTAGTGCCCGGGAATATTGGAATGGTTATCGTAACTATCGACGGTATTGAATAAATGGGCAAACACGGGACCCTGGACCGGCGTGTCTTCCTTCGAGCCTCCGCACAAAATCGCGACATCTATCTTTAAGTCCTTCGGCAGCGCGATTTTCTCACTGCTCAGAACGGGCACATCATTGAATTCCTTGCTGAGCTGCTCAGGACGCCGGGTAAAAAGGGTGGTAAACTTCATATCGCCATTTTTTTCTAAAGCACTTCTTACGCCGCGCCCGAGGTTGCCGTAACCCACAATTGCCACGTTTATCATTTACTCAACTCCGTTATTTTATTTCCCATAAGTATTTTTGATTGAAAATTACGGTGGAATATTTTTCAGTCATCTTTACGCTAACGGTACAGGTGACAGGAAGCCCAGTGCCCCGGACGCAATTCGACAAGCTCGGGCGCTTCGGTTTCGCAGATTTCTTTTTTCTTGTAACACCGCGTGTTGAAACGACAGCCGCGAGGCGGCGCCATCGCGGACGGTACTTCGCCCAGATATAACTGCTTGCGGCGTTTCTGGTGCGGGTCAGGCAGGCAGACGGCCGCCAGCAGCGCTTCCGTGTACGGGTGGAGGGGATGCTCAAACAGTTCAGTTCTATCCGCTAATTCGACTATCTGCCCGAGGTACATTACCGCGACACGGTCGGAGACCTGGTAAATAACCGAGAGGTCGTGGGCGATAAACAAGTAAGTCAGTCCTAAATCGCGCTGTAACTTGGTGAGCAGGTTGAGAATCTGCGCCTGCACCGAGACGTCAAGTGCGCTCACCGGTTCATCCGCCACGATAAGGTGCGGATTGACTGCCATAGCGCGGGATATGCCAACCCGCTGCTTCTGCCCGCCGCTCAGTTCGTGGGGATACCTGATGACGAAACCAGGTTCCAGTCCTACCAGTGTCAACAGTTGTTGAGTACGCTCCAGCCGCTCCTTTTCATCATTTACCCCATGAATCAGCAGCGCTTCGCCGATGGAATCGCCGATGGTCATGCGGGGGTCAAGTGAAGATTGCGGGTCCTGGAAGACCATCTGCGCTTCTTTGCGTATCGTTTTCAGACGCGACTTGTCCCATGACACGATATCATTGCCCTGATATACTATCTTTCCCGCCGTAGGTTCTTCCAGCCGCAGCACTGTCCTGCCTAAAGTCGATTTGCCGCAGCCCGATTCCCCGACCAGACCCAGCGTCTCGCCTTCAATCAGATGAAAAGATACATCATCGACAGCGCGCACATCGGCAACATGGCGGGAAAGCAGCCCTCGCGTCACCGGATAATATTTTTTGAGGTGTTCAACTTCAAGCAGTTTATTCGGCATGTTTTTATCGTTTGTTGTCGTTACACAAATGACAGGAGACGACATGCTCCCCGGCAACGATCACATCAGGCGGAGAATTCCGGTTACACACGGGCAAACGACAGGCACAGCGCGGGTAAAAGATACAGCCTGCCACAGGCTCGGTAAGACTGGGAATGGTACCGGGAATCGGCATCAACTGGCTGCGTTCTTTTGTTATTTTAGGCAGGCAGTTAAGCAGTCCTACGGTATAAGGATGAGTGGGATGATCGAAGATATCGTCAGTTGCACCTGATTCCACGATTTTACCGCCGTACATCACGGCGATGCTGTCCGCAATACTCGCCACCGTACCGAAGTCGTGAGTGATAAAGAGGAGAGACATTTCCCGGCTCTGTTTCAGGTCGATGAGGATGTCCAGAATCTGGGCTTTGATGGTTGTGTCCAGCGCGGCAGTCGGCTCGTCGGCGATAATCACCTCCGGCTGGCAGGTCAGCGCCATCGCAATCATGACGCGCTGCTTCATACCCCCGGAAAGCTGGTGCGGATAATCCCGTCCCCTTTCCGCTGCCTGGGGAATACCGACCTGAGTCATAAGCTGCTGGCTTTTTTCAAGTGCCGCGTTCCGGCTTAACCCGCGGTGCAGCTTCAAAGTCTCCGCAATCTGGTCGCCGACAGTGAAAACGGGATTCAGCGATGACTGAGGGTTCTGGAATATCATGGCGATGCGGTCGCCGCGTACCTGCCGCAATCTCGCCTCGTCTACTTTAATCAAGTCCTCACCCTGATAGATGATTTCTCCGCCCAGTATCCGTCCCGGCGGGCTGTCCACCAATCGCAGGATAGAAAGAGCGGCAGTTGTCTTACCGCAGCCTGACTCGCCGACAAGACACAAACATTCTTTTTTACGCAAAGTGAAACTGACATCATCGACGGCTCTCACGACACCGAGGCGCGTGAAGAAGTGGGTAGTGAGATGCCTGACCTCTAAAACATTATCCATGATATTCTAAAGCTGGCTCCTCGGGTCGAAGGCATCGCGGATGCCGTCCCCGAGGAAGTTAAAGGCAAGGACGGTTAAAAACAGCATGATGCCCGGTTCCAGCGCGACCCACCAGGCGTTGTCCAGGCTGCGCTGACCTGCCTGTAAAATAACACCCCAGCTCGTTACGGAAGGGTCACCCAGCCCGATAAAACTGAGAGCCGCTTCAGAGAGAATAACGCCGGGAATGGAAAGCGTGGTAATGACAATAACAGGGCTTAAGACATTGGGAATAAGGTGGCGGAAGACAATGCGCCCATCGCTGGCGCCCAGCGATTTCGCCGCTGTAATATAGTCCCTGGTGCGGAGGGAAAGCGCATCGCTGCGCACTAATCGCGCCGTGCCCGTCCAGCCGGTAAGTCCGATGGCGAGGATGATGAACAGAAGTGACGGCCCGTAGATAAACACAATGAAAACCAGCAGTAAAAAGAAGGGGAAAGTCATCATGATGTCCGTGAAACGCATCAGAATATTATCTACCCAGCCGCCTAAATAGGCAGAACTTACCCCCAAAATTGTACCGATAATAATCGCGATAAGCGTCGCCAGCAAGCCGACCTGCAGGGAAACGCGCGCTCCGGAGACAATCATGGCGAGCATATCGCGCCCCTTGTCGTCAGTACCGAGCGGGTGCTGCCAGGTGCCTTTAATCTCAGTGGTGATGAACTTAGCTGTCGCCGTGTCGTACAGCGACTGCTGCACGGAAAAACCCACCGGAGGCACATTCTTCTCCCTGAAATTGGCTTTGGTCGGGTCGGTCGTGAAAAATGGCCCAGCTATTGCAATTCCGATCAAGAGGATAATGATAAAAAGTCCCGCGACCGCAAGGTGATGTTTTTTCACCCTTTCCCAGTAATATCTGACCAGCCGCTTGTGAGTAAATAACGGCAGAATCCCGAAAAATATCAAAAACAGACCGAAGACCAGATAAAGGTAATCGAGCGGCTGCAAAAGCTGCTGCGGAAGTAGAATGTCCAGCACCAGCACACCAGCAAGCGCCAGCATGGTTGCCCCGAATATTATCTTACGCCACCCGCGGAAACGGCTGGAAAATCCGCGCCTGATTTTATTAGTCATATCTGATCCTGGGGTCGAGCCATGTGTAAACAATATCGGTCGTCAGATTGGTCAGGAGCACCACCATCGAGCCGATAAGAGTTATCGTTACGACGACCGGGTAATCATTGGCGAAGATGGCATTGAAGGAAATTTTCCCCAGCCCGGGGATGCCGAAGATAACCTCGGTCAGGTAAGCCCCGCCAAACACGACTCCGCTCAGGTCGAACATGATTATCGTGATGATGGGCAGAATGGCGTTGCGCAGTACGTGTTTTCCCAGCACCACCCGTTCCGGCAGTCCTTTGGCGCGGGCGGTCTTCACAAAGTCCATGCGCAGATTGTCCAGCATCGCCGAACGGGTGTAGCGGGTGTAGCCTGCCATCGTCCCGGTGCCGAGCGTAATCGCGGGCAGAATGAGCGCTTTAAGGTTCGCCAGGGAGAAGATAGCGAGCGAAGTATCATAATAGGTTTTGAACCAGCCCAGCTGCACCGAAAAAAGTAAAATTAACATGATACCGAGCCAGAAGTTGGGCACGGAAATGCCGATAAACGAGAAAAATGTCGCCAGGTAATCAAGACGGGTGTATTGTCTCACCGCGGAATAGATGCCGATGAGCATACCTAGGAGAGCGGAAAACAGGAAACTTAACAATATTAGTTGAAAGGAGTAAATCCAATGGCGTTGGATTAACTTCAAGACAGGCATCGAGGTACTGAACGACCAGCCCCAGTCGCCGCGAAACAGGTTGACCACGTAATTGGTGTATTGTTCCCAGATTGGCTTGTCCAGCCCGTAGCGAGATTCTATCGCGGCAATAATCTGGGTCGGGTTCTGGGTGCGGGCGGACATGTTTGCCAGGTACTTGTCCGCCGGTGAATTGGGACCGAGGCGGAGCAAGATGAAGGTAATAGTCACCACCCCGAGGGTGATAAGCACGGCATAGATAAGCCGGCGTAGAATGTAGCCCTGTAGCCCGCCCTTCCGCAAATGAGACTCCTTACAAGACTATGGCTGGGCGAAATACCACATGTGATAGTTCCAGCTCATTCTCATGCCCGGTTCAATTCCTTCGACATTGGACTGGAATCCTGAATTGCCCTGCGGGAAAGTGAGAAATATCGCAGGCTGTTCATCCGCAATGGTTCGACTGATATCGGTATAAAGGCTTTTCCGCACCTTGCTGTCGATTGCTTCTTTACCGCTGACCCTGGCAAAAAGTTCATCGATTTTAGTGCTGCGGTAGCCCCCGAAGTTCAAGCCGCCGTCCGAAGTGAAAAATACGCGGGAGCCGGAAGGGGCGATAGGATGTGTGCTAAATGCCATGATAATCATATCCCAGGACTGTTCACTCACTGCCGCGGGACCGTTATTGTAACGGGCTTCCTGGTCTTTGCCGGGCTCTTTGTTCATGACATATTGCCGCAGCAGAGTGGGCCAGGGCACCAGCTTTATTTCTACTTCAATCCCGATGTCTGCCAGTTCCTGCTTGGCAAGAAACGCCATGTTCTCCGAGATGGTACTGCCCGGAGTGGTTGCCAGCACGAGTTTAACCGGATTGCCCGCCTTATCCTGCAATACCGACTTACTGTTCACGGTTTTTACCTCATAACCTGCGCCGCCCAACAACTGCCTGGCTTTTACTTTATCGTACTGCGCGCCGTAGCCGAATTGCGCCACGCCGTCATCGCTGTACCACGGGGAAGGCTTGGGGATAAAGCTGAAGGCGGGGTCGCCGAAACCCTGGCGGATTGAGTTGATAACCGCCTGTTTATCGATTGACATGGCGAGCGCCTGCCGCACCGCCTGGTTCTTCAGTCCTTCCCATCCGTTGTTACGCAGATTGAGGACCATCAGGTCGTAAGAGCGGGTCGGGGAAGTGTAGACCTTGATTTGGGGCATGCTTTTGAACTTGGCGACCTGTTCCGGCTCGATACCGGCGGAGGTGACGTCGCCGGCTTCCAGGGCTGCCAGCACGGCTGATGATGTCCCGAAGAGTTTCACGATATACTGCAGAAAGAAGGGCGAACCGGCATCTTTCCCGGACTTTGCCAGGTAGTAGTCAGGGTTACGGTCAACGACTAATTTGTCCGTACGGACCCATTCTTTATATTTATATGGTCCCAGGTTGCCGGTATAACTAAGGTTATTGAATTCTTCCGCCTGGGTAAATGCTTTGATGTCGCCTTCATATTTGGCGGCGATATGTCTGGGATATGGCGTCAGCGAATAGATTGAATTATCGATGAACTCAGGGTCGATGGTCTGCCTCTTTATCGTGAAGGTGGTCTCATTGACGGCTTTTGCTTCGGTAAACACGGACTCGCCGTTCACCGTTTCCTGCCAATCGCTTTTATACGGATAGTTCAACCAATCGGAGAACATCAGGTTGTGGAGAGTATAAACGTAGTCCTCGGCGGTTACCTTGACTCCATCGCTCCATTTCAAATCGTCGCGGATAGTCATGGTGTAAGTCAGCCCATCCGCCGAAATTTCCACCGGCTTTGCCAGGTGCCGCAGAACGACTTCCCAATCGTTGTCATAGGTAGCCAGGCTGTCCAGAGTGTGCCCAACGTAAGAAAAAGAAGAAGCGTCCGCCGCCAGGAGCCAGTTCAGGGTTTCGGCATCGCCGCCGCTTTCTCCTTCGATGAAAGTACCATGCAGCTTCGGCGCAGCAGTCGTCTGAGCCGCCGGCGGGGCGCTGGTGGCGCAGCCGGTTGCCAGTAATATTATTAATATACAAATAATAATGACAGACTTCATATGTGTCCTCCGTGCTGGCTATAGATAATATTATGATTTAAGCCCTGCGGGATTGCAAGCAGTTTTGCATTGGGTTTCAGATTAGCTATAATACGTCAGGTAAATCAAAAAGAGCAAGGAGTCAAGATGAATAACAATCTGTTTCAACTGGAAGGACAGACCGCCATTGTCACCGGAGGCAGCCGGGGCATCGGCAAAGCAATCAGTCTCGGACTGGCGACTATGGGGGCAGATGTGGCGATATGCAGCCGGGATATTACTAAATGCAAGGATGTTGCCGATGAAATAGAGCGAATGCGCAGAAAGTCTCTGGCAATATCTGTCGACGTGACGAAACCGAGTGACGTAGCTGCGATGGTCGAAAAGGTAAAGAACTCATTCGGTAAGATAGACATTCTCGTTAACAGCGCCGGCATCGGACTGGTGACCCGCACGGACAAACTTGCCGAAGCAGATTGGGACAAAGTAGTCAACCTTGATTTGAAAGCAACTTTCTTATGCTGCCAGGCAGTCGGCAGGGAAATGATTGCCGCCCAAAAAGGCAGCATCATCAACATATCTTCCATGATGGGTCAGCGGGTTGCCTACGGGCATGCCGCCTATTGCGCTGCCAAGGGTGGAGTCGACCAGTTGACCAGAGTGCTGGCAGTCGAATGGAGCCGCTACAACATCCGGGTCAACTCCATCGCGCCGGGATGGATTGTCACCGATATGACCGATGAACTGCCCGCGGATGTACGCCCGAAACTCATCGCTTCAGTCCCTTTGAAACGGTTCGGCAAACCTGAAGAAATAGTCGGCGCGGCATTATACTACGCTTCCGAAATGTCTTCATACACCACCGGCTCAGTCCTGGTTGTCGATGGCGGTACCACGATCGGAGTTTAAATGGGTGCTGTGTACTGCGCTAATAATTGACTTAATTTTGACAGACAAGGTATTACGGTGTCCTATTCTGTACTACTTCGTTCGTAGAAAGTGTTCCGATGAAACGTTTATATTATGGCTGGGTGATGGTTATCCTGGCTTTCGTTGCCCTGGGAGTAATAGGTATCCAGGGGTATTCCTTCGGTATATTCATGAAGCCGGTCACCGAAGAACTGCACGTCACGAGAGCAGGACTTGCGTTATCTTTGACGCTGCAGGGTATGCTGGGCGGAATCCTCAATATCTATGCCGGAAGGCTGACCGATAAGTATGGCCCCAGGTTTCTGGTCACGATTTGTGGTGTACTGGTTGCCCTGGGCTTCTTCCTGATGTCTCAGGTAAATGCCCTCTGGCAAATTTATGTTATAAATATACTTCCAATAGCAATCGGCAGTGCGTGCGGCTACTTGCCGATTATGTCCAACCTGTCAAGGTGGTTTGGACCGCGAATGCGCGGTCAGGCAGTGGGAATCGGCGTCACCGGCTTTGCGGTCGGCGGCACAGCAGGCCCGATTCTACTCCAATGGCTGATATCGTCTTTCGGCTGGCGTTCAGCTTATATTGTGTTGGGCGCGATATTCTTTGTCGTTCTGGTCACCATTTCCCAGTTTATGAAACACAGCCCACAAAAAATGGGGATAAAACTGCAGGGAGAAGAGGTAGCCCGGACCGCATCCGAATCAGGACATTCTTCCAACACGGCTGAAGGGATGTCTCTGGCAGAAGCCATCAGAACTGCCCATTTCTGGATTTTCAGCATTATAACAATCATGTTTACGATTTCTTACTGGGCAATGGCGCAGCATCTTGCCCCTTATGCTACAGATATTGGGATACCGGCGATGGTAGCGGCCAGCCTGGTGTCTATCATTGCAGTGGGCGCCATCATCGGCAAACTCTTCCTCGGGTTTACCGTAAGCAGGACAGGCGTAAAGAAGGCAGTGTGTTATTGCTTCGTCATCCTTACGCTACCCCAACTCCTATTATTGTTTGTTACAGATACCACGTCTTTATATTTGTTCGCGGCGATTTTCGGTTTCGCTTACGGCGGTCTGATGATGCTCTTAAACCTGGCACCAAGCGAATTCTTCGGCATCAAGTCGGTCGGCACAATTCTCGGTATCTTTATCTATTGCGCTAACATGGGTTCAGTCGTAGGACCACCCCTATTCGGATACATCTTTGACGTCACCGGCGGCTACAGGCTTGCTTTCATTATTAATATTGCGCTTTCAGCTGTTGCATTTCTCCTGAGCATCGTGTTATTACGGTCGGGAAGAAAGGAATTTCAGTCTCACAGGTGACGCTTCATATTATTCATAACGGCAGTCACCTTCACTATCGAGACAATTCAGAAAATGTCATCAAAACAAGCTTCTGCTGCTAACATCATCGATGTTCCCGGCATCGGCAGGGTCGTCTGTGAACGCAGCCTGCGCGCCAGGCGGGTCGTCATTTCTATCCGTCTGTTCAAAGGCGTCAGGGTGGCGGTGCCTGCCCGGGTATCCTTTGAAGAAGCACTGGAATTTGTTCACCGGAAAAAGGCGTGGATACTGAAGCACCTGGCGACCACAAAACAACGCGAGAATGAAATCCGGGAGACCCGTGCACTATGCGCTTCAATTGACCCCATATTTGCGAGGGAAATATTGACCGGCAGAATCCGCTACCTTGCCGATAAACACGGTTTTAGCTTTAACAAAGTCTCCATACGTAGCCAGAAGACCCGCTGGGGCAGCTGTTCCCGTAAGAATAACATCAGCTTGAATGTGAAGCTGGTGTTGTTACCGGATGACCTCAGAGATTATGTCATATTTCACGAACTCGTGCACACGAAAGTACATGACCACAGCAAACGATTTTGGGCTGAACTGGACAAGTACGTTGGTGACGGGAAGGCTAAATCTAAAATATTGAAACAAAACGGGCTCAGCCTTTCCTAGCTCTAACGTATCAGCATCGCATCGCCGAAGCTATAGAAACGATATTTTTGACTCATTGCTTCCTGATACGATTTTTCAATCAATTCTTTTCCGGCGAAGGCGCTGACCAGCATCACCAGAGTAGATTTGGGCAGGTGAAAATTGGTAATCATTGCATCAGCCATACGGAAATGAAATCCCGGCAGGATGAACAAGTCAACCCACCCTGAAAAGGGTGCAATTACAGAGCCACCCTGCGCCGCATGTTCCAGCACCCTCACGGACGTCGTTCCCACGCAGATGACCCGCCTGCCTTCCTGTTTTGCCAGCGCCACTTTACGCGCAACTTCTTCACTTACTATACCGTACTCTTTGTGGATGATATGCTGCCGCGGGTCGTCCTCCCGCACCGGGCTAAAGGTGTCCAGCCCGATATGCAGAGTCACGAACAGGCATTCGATTCCCCTTGTTTGGAGCTTCTGCAACAATTTGGGTGTAAAATGCAATCCGGCGGTCGGCGCGGCGGCGCTGCCGGCTATCTTTCCATATACTGTTTGGTAGCGTTCCGGGTCTTTCAGCGTTTCATGGATGTACGGCGGCAACGGAACCTTACCTAATTTATGAAGCCGGCTTTCGTCTGAGAAGCGCAGTATTTTGATGCCGCCCTGTTTTTCACCGAGGACTTCAGCACAGACTTCCACATCTCCCGGCTCATTCTTTATGTCTATCTTGCTGCCGCTGTGCAGATTGCCGCCCCGCCCGGCGAGCGCCTCCCATGTCCCTTCGCTGTTCCGATGCAACAGCAGCATCTCTATCTTGCCGCCCGTCTTGTTTCGCCTGCCGAATAGCCGCGCCGGAATAACACGACTATCGTTGAACACCAGGACATCACCATCTTGGAGATAGTCGGTAATATCATAGAAACGCCGGTGTTCCATGTTTCCGTTGCGCCGGTCCAGCACCAGCAGCCGCGAATGGTCGCGCGGCTCCATCGGTGTTTGGGCGATAAATTCCGGGGGCAAGTGGTAATCAAAATCGCTGGTTTTCATTCTCTGATTCACTATACCTAAAAAGTATACATGGCAGCGCAGTTAAAGACAAAAGTTGAAGCTAATCTGCCGTTTATGCTAAAATTAAATCGAATATGAGTCAGGACACGAACTTCGAGCCCAAGTTGTTGGGCTTTCTTTGTAAATGGTGCAGCTACGCCGGCGCCGATCTTGCCGGCACCAGCCGGAAGAAATATCCGGCGAACATCCGCATCGTCAAGATTCCCTGCTCGGGAAGAATTGACCCGCTCTTCATTGCCAAGGCGCTGCGCATGGGCTTCGACGGCGTGCTGGTTTCCGGCTGCCACCCCGGCGACTGCCATTACCAGACAGGCAACTACCGCGCCCGCCGCCGCATCGCCATCACCAACAAGCTCATGGAATACATGGGCATCGAACCGGAGCGTCTGCAGGCAAGCTGGGTGTCCGCTTCCGAAGGCGATAAGTGGGCGCAGGTCGTAACCGAAGTAACCAAAGGAGTGAAAAAAGTCGGTCCTAACCGATTATTTACCGATGACGGACACGGAACAGAAACTACAGGCTAAAGCCAGAGAACTGCTGGAACAGGGCAAAGTCGAACATATCATCGGGTACGCGGCGGGCAGCCTCAAGTTCACCACGACCCCGCTCATTACCAAAGATAAAGACGACACGAGCCGACTGGTCATCACTCCTTTTATCGCCAATAACCTCAGCGTGTTTCTTAACGACTTCAAGGGCAAGGTTGGCATCGTCGCCAAGCCCTGTGATGCCCGTTCTCTCATCAGCCTCATCCAGGACCAGCAGGTCGTCCGGGAAAATGTTGTTATTCTGGGTCTGCCCTGCCAGGGACTTATCGACCTCCGCAAGGTTGAGAAGCTGACCGGCAAAGACCGCGATGATATCGAAGATATTGCCCGCGACGGCGATAAAGTAATTGTTACCGCCGGCGGCAAGAAACAGGAATTTACCGCTAAAGAAGCCTTCTATGACGATTGTCTGAGCTGCGAAACACAGACTCCGCCTGAATATGATTTCCTCTTCGGCGAAGCCAAGCCTATTCCCGGTGACAAAGAGATGAGCCTGCGCAACATCAAAGAGCTGGAAAAGATGGCTCCCCAGCAGCGCTGGGAGTTCTGGAAGCAGGAGTTCAGCAAGTGCATCCGCTGTTATGCCTGCCGCCAGGTCTGCCCGGCATGCTTCTGCAACCGCTGCTTTATTGAAGAGACCGAGCCGGAGTGGCTTTCGCCGCTGCCGCGCTGGCAGGACAACCTGCTCTTTCAGACTACCCGGATGCTGCATGTCGCCGGAAGGTGCACCGATTGCGGCGAATGCGAGCGCGTCTGCCCGGTAAACATTCCCCTGCGCTCCATCAGCAAGAAAGTGGAAGAGATTGTCGATGAGCTGTTCCAGTACAAGGCAGGCATGGACAAGAATGCCCAACGGCTGGCGACCGCCTATGAACCCACCGAAGCCGAAGATCTGATGCGATAGAACCATGAAGAAAATCAAAAAACAAGATTTAAACAAACTTCTCGCTCAGTGGCAGAAACAGTATACTGTTTTTACGCCATCGAATAACGGCGTGGTCAAGATGACCGCGTGGGACGGCAAAGATACTACCTTCCTCGATTGGTACCGCAACACGGTCATTCCGCCCAAAAAGAACTTCCTGCCCAATATGGAAAAGATGTTCGTTTTTCAGAATGACGGCAAGACCCAGTTACAGCCCGTCGATACCGCTGCCGATAAACAGCTTGTCTTTGGCGTGCGCCCCTGCGATGCCCACGCCCTATCGCTTATCGATTTGAACTTCACCGACGGCTACGAAGATGTCTATTATGTCAATCGCCGCAAAAACGGACTGCTGGTCGGCATGGGCTGCGCCAGTCCCTGCGCCAGTTGCTTCTGTACCTCTCTGGGCATCGAACCCGGCGATTCCAAAGACGTCGATATTATGGTGAATGACATCGGCGGCGAATTACTGATTACCGAAATTACCGATAAAGGCAAGGCGCTGCTCGCCGCAACCAGCGGACTGGAAGAAGCCACCGCCGCGGACGAAGCAAAGGCAAAACAGGCAAAAGAATCCGCGCACCAGAAAGTAAGCCGCAAGATTAACACTGCCGAAATCAAAGAGCGGCTGATGCCCTCTTTTGAAAATGAAGAGCACTGGGAAAAGGTCGCCGCCAAGTGCGTTAGCTGCGGCATCTGCACCTTCCTTTGCCCCACCTGCTACTGTTTCGATATCAACGACGAACAGTCCAAGGGCAAGGGCGCCCGCTTCCGCAACTGGGACTGCTGCAGCTTCCCCGTCTATACGAGGATGCCCATGGAAAATCCCCGCGAGGATAAGTGGCGCAGAGTTCGGCAGAAGGTCAACCACAAGTACAGTTTCTTCCCGATGATTTATGACAAAATAGCCTGCACCGGCTGCGGCAGGTGCATCCGCCAATGCCCGGTCAACTGGGATATCACCCAGGTCTTGAGCACTTTGCCCGTAAAAGCGAAAGCCTGAATGGAGAACCGATGGTAGTCCGCGATATCAGCCAGCGTAAAAGATTTTTGAATAACGGCAACGTCTATCTGCCGCATATCGCCGTGATTGAAAAGATAATTGAAGAGACGCCCACTATCCGCACCTTTCACTTCAATATCAAAGACGAAAAAGTGCGCGAGCAGTTCACGTTTGAATCCGGGCAGTTCGCCGAGTACTCCGTTTTCGGCGTCGGTGAAGCGCCTTTCTGCATTTCCTCCAGCCCTACGCGAAAAGACCACCTGGAAGTTGCCTTTCAGAAAGTCGGACACGTTACCAACGCCATGAGCCGGTTAGCCGTCGGCGATGAAATCGGCTTCCGGGGGCCTTACGGCAACACTTTCCCGATGGACTTCATCAAAGGCAAGAATCTCGTCTTTGTGGCGGGCGGTATCGGCATGGCGCCGCTGCGCTCACTCATCTGGAACGTCATCGATAACCGTGACAAATATGAGAAAGTAACGATTATCTACGGCGCGCGCAGCCCCGACCTGCTCTGCTTCAAATACGATTTAACCGACTGGCAGAAGAATGCCTCGCTGAATACCGTCGTGACTGTTGACCGCGGTACTCCCGAGTGGAAAGGCAACGTCGGCTTTGTGCCGCAGGTCCTGGAAAAGACTGCGCCATCAGCCGCCAATACCGTCGCGGTGGTCTGCGGACCGCCTATCATGATTCGCTTCACCTTCCCCGTCCTGGACAAGCTGGGCTTCAAGCCGGAGCAGATGATTACCACGCTGGAAAAGCGGATGAAGTGCGGCATCGGCAAGTGCGGGCGCTGCAACATCGGTGATGTGTTTGTCTGCCGTGACGGCCCCGTTTTCAGCTACGCCGAAATCAAAGGCTTAGTCTCTAGCGAGTACTAAGCGTCCAACTACCTTCAAATCATTTTAGGAATGTCTGCTATTCCTTGAGTATGTGTGAGTGCTGCAAAATACTATCACGGCGTGAATGGTACATTTTAGTCCATATGCTCCATTTTTTTACTGGCGGGCTGCTTACCTCTTAACACCATCGCAAATTGGTCGAATCGCTCTTGTGTTGCGGGGTCAACATCATGCCATCGGGCTATAAGCTCGTCTTCAGTCAAATAGGTCCTGCGAAACGATGATGGGTCTTCAAAAACGATGATATTATTGATATACCAGACGATAATCGCATAGTGACCGTCATCATTATCTACTTTCCAATCATCGTTGGTCATATAGCGATCAGCCCACGCTTGTAACAGAACTATCACCGGGGTCTCTTCATCTACGTATTTTCTTACAGTCGCCAAAGATGTTCCGCAACTAGCCTTAACCTCGAAACCTTTCTTTTCAGCCAAGGATATCATTTTTTTAGGCGAAGTACCGCTAGAGATACAGCCAAGTTGTGCCATCAGTTCATCTTCGCGAACTTCTACGCCGTAGTAAGCCATCACAGTTTGTAACGCTTTTGCCCCGCAATCATAGTCAAAAGTCTGTCTGACGCTCGGCAGGTTGATCACGGATTGCCTCCAAAGCTAGCATTGTATTATATAAACTGGAAAGATCACATGGACATAATAAGCGAGCCATATTCCAGGAATCGTCTTGTCTACCAGCGAGTACAAAATCCCCTCCAGATAATCTGAAGAACGTTTACAATCTCACCCTATTTGTTTTCCGTTGCCGCTCTAACCATAAAAACCGGAGTCTTGCCAAAGCGCAGAATCTTATCCGCCACGCTGCCGAATGCCCACCGGCTTATCCCGGAACGCCCGTGAGTCGATATCGTAATCAGGTCAGTCTTTAGTTCGTCAGAAGCCTTGAGAATCTCTCCGGCAGTGTCATTACCGACCCTTACCAGCGTTGTGACGGTAACATTGGGTCCCTTCTTCAATTCCACGCTAATCTTTTTAAGATAGGCTGTGGTAAATTTCTTGATTTGCTCCAGTTCCCCGGCAGTATAAGGGACGTGAATAAACGCCCCCACTCCCTCTCCGATTTCATCGCGGTCAGCGGGAACAATCTGGAGAAGGGTGATTTCAATTTTCCTGCTCTCTTTTGCCCCGGAAATAATTTCATTTACGAAGGGTATTACCGCTTCACCCAGCTCTGACCCATCAAGTGGAACAAGAATCCTGTTGTACATCTCTTTACTCCTTTTCATCACCACTGAGTGCTCTTATCGCGTTTGGCTTTTTGGGTTTTCAACCTGCTTTGACCCAGAGCACCCCAGCTGAGCATACCGATAGCCGTCGTGATTGCTTCTTTTTCTTCAACATTTAGGGACGGTTTTTCCAGGATGGTTTTCAATATGGAGATTGCTTTGTCGTATTCCATAGATTATCACAAACAAGCCCGACAACCCACCGAAGCAAACTCGCAGGTAAGAGATTGCTTCGCTACGCTCGCAATGACAGCTTGTAAAATACTATAAACCGGCGGCGGTCAGGATGTCCGGCACTTTCCGCTCCGAGCCAATCGCCATGATATGTACGCCGTGGCAGAGCCCCTTGAGCTCTTTAATCAGCTTGGCGGCAATTTCGATGCCGGTCTTCACCTTGTCCTGTGCCGCAGTCATCTGCGCAATAATGTCATCCGGGACGTAAATGCCCGCCACGTTCTTATTCATGAACTTCGCCATGCCGGCGGATTTTAGCGGTATGATGCCCGCCAGGATAGGAATATTGAACTTGCTTGCCCGCTTCATGAACTTATCGAAAGAAGCCGCTTCAAACACGCCCTGTGTCTGGATGAACTTCGCTCCGGCAGCCACTTTCTTTTCCAACTTGATTAGCTGAAGCTCGAAAGAAGCCTCGGTGTTATTGGCGACCTTGACTACTGCTCCGGGAAAAAAGTCGGGCTTGCCTTTGAGTTCATTGCCCATCATGTCATGCCCTTCGTTCAAGCCTTTAATACATTGCAGCAGTGTAACCGCATCCAGGTCATATACTTTCTTGGCGCCGGGATGGTCGCCCAGCTCGGGCAGGTCGCCGGTGAGGGTCAGGACGTTCTGAATTCCCAGCACCCAGGCGCTGAGCAAATCAGACTGGAGAGCGATACGATTACGGTCGCGGCAGGTCATCTGCAAAATAGGGTCAAGCCCTTTCTGCTTGAGGATATGGCAGGTCACCAGCGAACCCAGCCGCATCACTGAACTTTGCTGGTCAGTGGCGTTGGCGGCATCGATTTTGCCTTTGAGTAATTCTGCTATCTCCTCGACATCATGAATGTCAGTTCCTTTTAATGGTCCTATTTCGGTGGTGACGGCGAATTTGCCGGCTTCCAATTGTGATTTTAAACTCATTTCACGCCTCCCGGTTCTTTCTGTTCCAGTCCGAAGACCGGCTTCGCCAGAA
>JAQTVW010000082.1 GCA_028706655.1 Dehalococcoidales bacterium
CCGGAACTATAAAATATTACCTGGTTAGCAGATAGGGGCGGCTGTTCCTGATTGATGACGAATTAGGCAGCCCCTCTCATTTATCCGATTCGTATCAGAAAATTCTGCTCAATCCTTGATTTTGGGCAGGAGTTCGTTAAAGAGCCACTCATTATGTTCGCCGAGCAGCGGGCTGGGCGTTCTGACCGCCCCCGGCGTTTTACTTAGTTTAGCGAAAACACCCGGCAGGAGCCGTTTCCCCATGACGGGATGTTCTGTTTCGACCAGAAAGCCGCGTTGCTCGATATGAGTGTCATTATATAGTTCTTCCTGAGAATAGGCAGGACCGGCAGCCACTCCCGCCTGCTGTAATTCATGCATCAGCGCAAGGTGTTCCTTATCCCTCGTCCATCGTGAAATTATGGCGTCCAATTCTGCTTCATGCCGGTGACGGCAGAAGGCATCGCAGAAGCGTTCATCATTCGCCAGTTCCGGCTCGCCCATGACCCGGCAAAGCCCCTGCCACTCGCTTTCGCTACTGACGGCAATCGCAATCCAAAAATCCTCTCCACGGCAGCGGTAGCAGCCATGCGGCACCATCACCTCGTCTTTGTTGCCTCGCGCCGGCGGCACCCTGCCGTTCATTGTGTATTCCATGACCGCTTCCGGTATACAGGCAAGCAGGTTTTCTACTTCGGAGAGATCAATATGCTGTCCCTGCCCGGTTCGTTTCTTGTAATGTAACGCCGCCAGCACTGCGAATATGCCCACATTCCCCGTTGCATAATCAGAAATCACCGTACCGCATTGGCCGGGCATACCGTCTCCATAACCGCTGAGCTTGTCCAGCCCGGAATAGGCTTCAAGTACGGCACCGAAGGCAACCCTGTCCCGGTCCGGTCCGGTAGCGCCGTATCCGGAGAGAGAAAGCATCACCAGCCCCGGATTGATTTCCTTAAGAATCGGATAGCTCAGTCCCAGGTTATCCATTACCCGTGGCGCAAAATTCTGAACGAGAATATCACTTACCTTGACCAGGCGTTTTACGATGGCGACACCTTCAGCGCTCTTCAAATCGAGTGCAACGTCTTTTTTATCGCGGTTAAAAATATCGAAGCAGCCGCTGTTGTTGATGCCGGGGACTCCGCCGGCGAAGGGCGGGTCACGCCGGGCATTATCCGGGCGTGCCGGATTTTCAATTTTGATCACCTCGGCGCCCATGTGTCCCAGAATGCGTGTCACGCGCGGACCTGCCCAGGCGGTGGTAATCTCTAATACCCGAACACCTGCCAGGGGCAATGATGACCCATTACTGTTCATTATTAAATTATCCCGGTTTCGTATAGAGCGACCAGTTCTTCCCGCCGATAGCCAAGTGTTCCGCAATAGATTTCCTCATTATGTTGCCCCAGCAACGGCGCCGGACGCCGCACCGACCACGGTGTAACGGCAAATTTGTAAGGCGCGCCGGGATAAGTCAGCTTGCCGCATACCGGGTGTTCCCACGATTGGAAATAGTTCCGTGATTTAAGCTGGTCCGCCGCGCATATTTCCCCAATATCATTCACGGAGCCGAGGGGAATCTTTCGTTCTTTGGCTATTTGGATAATTTCGGCGCGGTCATGTTGTTGGAACCACCGGAGCATCAGCGGTTCCAGAATTCCCCAGTTATTTGCGCGGGTGAAACGGTCTTTGAACCTTTCATCTTTGCCCCATTCGGGATTATCCATCATCTCAAGTACGCCCTGCCAATGATGGTCTTCTATCGCGACGATAAAGACCCATCCGTCTTTACAGGAAAGAAATCCGATAGGAGCGGTCGCCAGGCGGGTCACACGGGTGGGACTGCGCTTCTCGTAAGGCCAATAATAATAGCCCAAACAATCAAAGATAGCTTCCATCTGGGAGACATCCACCTGCTGCCCTTCGCCGGTCGTCCTCTGGAAATGGAGCGCAACCATGGCAGCCGAAGCGGCGTTCGAACCTGCGAGGAAACTGGCCATTTGCATCATGCGCAAAGGTTCTTTTTCCGGTGTCCCTGTGCCGACCGGCGTGATGTAACCCAGTCCTCCTATATTCCAGGCAATCAAGTCAGCGCCTTTGTAGTCTTTATATGGACCGGTCTGCCCGAAGGGGGTCACCGAGGTCATTACGAGCGCAGGATTGATTTCTCTAAGTGTATCGTAAGCCAAGCCCAGTGTGCTGAAAGTCCCCGGCACGGTATCTTCCAAAAGTATATCGACGTCCTTGATAAGTTTGAGGAAGATTTCCCTGCCGGTCGGTTTCTCCGGGTCCAGGGTTATGCTGCGCTTATTGGCGTTAAGATAAAGAAAAAGCCCGCTGCGCTCACGTCCCGGAACATCATCGAGAAAGGGACCGCGGCGCCGGCAGGAATCGCCGGTGACAGGCTCAATCTTGGTGACTTCAGCGCCGAGGTCGGCGAAGAGCTTCCCGCAATAAGGGACACTGATACCCTGCCCGAATTCCAGGACTCGCACATCATCTAAAGCCAGAGCCAAGAAAACCTCCGAGCCGTGATTTTTGCCTTAAAATACCATACCTTTCAGTCACAGTCAATACAATCAGATGCAAAATCCTGCGTTAATGAGGTATAATCCCTGATAAATAAATATATTTCCTGAAAATATTTTAAGGAGGAGCTTCAAATGGCAGCTAACGACTTCACAGTACTGTCCAAGGCGGTGGAGACCGGGGATGATAAGAAGGTTGTCGAACTGGTGAAGCAAGAGCTGGCAAAGGGCACCAGTCCGATAGACATTATGGAGAAAGGGCTGGTACCGGGGGTACAGGCGCTCGGTCAGCTTTTCAAAGACGGGCAGGTGTATCTACCTGAAATACTCATATCGGTCAGAGCCATGGACCGCGGCATGGAGTTGCTCAAGCCGCTCCTCAAAGGTAAGGATATTCATAACAAAGGCACGGTAGTTCTGGGCAGCGTCGAGGGAGACTTGCATGACATCGGCAAAAACCTGGTCAAGATGATGCTGGAATCCAACGGATTCAAAGTGGTGGACGTTGGCGTCGATGTCCCTGCAACGACCTTCGCCAAAGCTGCCAAAGACAACAACGCCAACATCGTCGCCATGTCTTCCCTGCTCACGATCACCATGCCGGAGATGCCTAAGGTAATTGAGGCGCTTAAAGCCGCCGGACTCAAGGGCAAAGTAAAATGCATTGTGGGCGGGGCGCCGGTAACCCGCGAGTATGCCAATAGTATCGGCTGTGAAGGGTTCGCTGAGGACTGCGCTTCGGCGGTTGATGAAGCCTCTCGCCTGATGGCGGCTTAAGGAGGGTGGATATGGAATTCCCCAACAGACAGCGTTTTCTTGACATCGCCCATTTCAAAAAGACCGGCGACCTGTGCCTGCTGACCCCCACATTCAACGAGTTCTGGCCGGAAACGCTCAATGTCTGGGCGAAGCACGGCGGTCCGGCAAGAATTCAGAACGCCCGCTTCCGCGGCGAGTATTTCCAGTTCTTCCATTTCCGAGAGACGCATGAGATTGCTATGGGACTTATCGCCGGAGATATAGACATCAAAGGGACAAGCTATCACTATCTTATTCCGCCTATCTGTCCCACCTTCGAACCTAAAATAATCAGTGAAGACGAGCATACCGTCACGATTCTAAACGAGGGCGGGCAGAAAGCACGCGTTTTTAAAAACCAGCCGGAAAAGATGCCGATGTATCTCGAACAGCCGGTCAAAGACCGCCAGTCATGGAACGAATACAAGAAACGCCTGCAGCCGGATACTCCGGGCAGGTTCCCCGCCGATTGGGCAACCTACGCCAGAAAATTAAATGAAAAAGACGAGCCGGTGATGATGTTTACCGGCAGCTTCTTTGGGTTTCTGCGTGAGTTCCTCGGTGTGGAGAAACTACTCTACAGCTTCTACGACGACCCTGCCTGGGTGGAAGACATGATGGAGCACATCTGCGAAATGGAATTGACGTGCGTAAAAAAGGTTTTGAAAGATATCCGCGTCGATTTCGTCTATTTCTGGGAAGACATGGCTTTCAAGACCGGCCCGCTGATTTCTCCCGCCATGTTTAAAAAATACATGGTGCCGCGCTACCGCAGGATTACCGATTTACTCCGTAAGAACGGCATCGATGTCATCTTCGTGGACAGCGACGGTAATATCGATGAACTGATTCCGCTGTGGCTGGAAGGCGGGGTGAACGCTTTCTGGCCTCTGGAGTGCGCCGCCGGCATGAACGCCGTTGAGCTACGCAAGAAGTATGGTAAAGACATCATCATGTCCGGCAATATGGATAAGCGCGCTCTTATCAGAGGTAAAAATGACATCAAACAAGAAGTAATGTCCAAAGTGCCGTTCCTGCTGGAGAAAGGCGGATATTTCCCATCGGTGGACCACGGCGTACCGCCGGATGTGCCGTTTGAAAACTATGAATACTTCATCAACCTGCTGCGGGAAGTCGCCGGACTGCCGAAGCTGTCAAACTAAAAGCGGGACTTTCGTTAACGCTAAAAAGTAGATTTGAATAAAGTGAAACAGGAGAGGAGTTTGTTGTTATGAAAATTAACAAGGTTGGAGTCGTCGGTTGCGGATTTATGGGTTCCGGAATTACCCAGGTATGTGCACAAGCCGGATACCAGGTGGTGGTAAGGGAAGTAAGCGGTGACGCTTTAAACAAAGGGCTGGCAATGGTCAACCAATATCTTGCCAGGGGTGTCGAGAAAGGCAGGATGGTCCAGTCTGAAAAAGAAAAAATAATGGCGCGCATCAAGGGCACTACTGAACTCAAAGACCTCAGCGAATGTGACCTGGTGATAGAGGTTGTTCCGGAGGATTTGGGCTTGAAAAAGAAGCTGTTCGCTGAACTCGATACAATCTGCGCCAGGCGAACCATATTGACCAGCAACACTTCTTGCCTGTCTATTGAAAATATCGCCAAAGCAACGAAACGTCCGGATAAGGTGATTGGAACCCATTTCCTCTCTCCGGTGCCGCCCAGCAAATTGCTGGAAATAGTTACCTCTCCGGTGGTAAGCAATGATACGGTGGAGACGGTAAAAGAATTTTGCGCATCACTGGGCAAGGAGATTATAGTCGCTAAAGATACTCCGGGATTCGTTTTCAATTATCTCCTTATCACATTGTCAAACGCGGCCTTCGAGCTGATTGAAAAAGGTATCGCTACCAAGGAAGATGTTGACAAGAGCATGACGCTCGGTTTGGGACATCCGATCGGGCCTATCGCTCTGGCGGATTTCAACGGAGTCGACGTTTGCTATCTGGTGACCAAGGCGATGTACGAACGGACCGGGGAAGCGCGCTTCAAGCCATCTCCCGTGCTGAAGAAACTGGTTGATGCCGGCATGCTGGGACGCAAGACCGGGCAGGGGTTCTATAAATACAAGTAAAACCCCGCGTCCTTGAAATAAGAATAAAACCACCGTTCAGGGTGTGTGAAAATCCGCAGGCAGTGACGGCACAGGTAGTTAATCAGGGTTGAGACTGTTTAGCGAGCCACCGGCTTCTCAGTTGCCCGCAGCCGGCTTCAATATCAGCACCTCGTGATACCCGAAGCATAGTCCTGATACCGCTGGCAATCAGCTTTTTTTGGAACGTAAACGCTGTCTCAAGCGAAGCTGGTTGAAAGTCTTGTGAGGGTATTGGATTGCCGAGAATCAGATTGATAGAACATTTAAGCCCATCCAAAAGCCGCACAAGCTCATCGGCGTCTTTCGTCGAATCATTCACCCCATCGAAGAGAGCGTACTCGATAAATATGTTCCGCCGTGTCCGGTTTATGTAATCTTTACAGGCAAAAATCAGTTGTTCTAACGGGTATTTTCTGTTGATAGGCACCAGGCGGCTGCGCAGTTTATCACTGGCGGCGTGCAGGGAAACCGCGAGCTGGAAATGCAAGCCTTCCCCGGCAATCTGCCGTATTTGCGGTACAAGTCCCGCGGTTGACAGAGTAACCTGGTGAGACCCCAGACCCATCCCCTTCGGCGAATTAAGCATGGCGATAGCCTGGCAGACATTATCATAATTAGCCAGAGGCTCGCCCATCCCCATGAGCACAACATTAGTCAGCCATGCCTGGTTTTTCCCTTTCACCGGCTCCGTCGTCTCCCCACGAAAACGGCGCATGAAAAACAGTATCTGATGGATTATCTCACCCATACTCAGGTTACGTACGAATCCCTGCTGCCCGGTCGCACAAAAACGGCAGCCGACGGAACAACCCACCTGGCTGGAAACACACACGGTGCGTCTTTCACGTCCGGTACGAGGATTTCGGAAGTACATCAGGGTGGACTCAACGGTATTGTTATCCGCCAGCCCGAAAAGGACCTTCCGGGTTTGAGCGTCAGATGAAACCTTCTCTTCCAGTTGTTCCAGGCATCCGATGCTCGCATGCTCCTTGAGTTTTTGTCTTAAGGAAGGACTCAAGCCTGTCATTTCTTCAAAATCGGCGGCACATTCACGATAGATGTATTTCAAAATCTGATCAGCAGAGGACGTCGGTTCGCCAAGGAACTTCATAAACTCCTGTAGCTGGACTACGGTCAAATCCAGAATTCGAACCGGGGCAATTACTAAAGACATCATTAACATTTTAATCTACTTGCGGGTGCAGGACAAAGGTGATTACCCTCCACGAACCCTGCCATTCAATCTTTGAGGCTTCCACCTGAAACCAGAATACTTGTCGCAACATGACTATTATGGTAATTTTATACCATGGATAAGAAAATTGACATAAATGCCGAAACTGTATCAACACTGTCCCAGTGGGTGCTTACAAAGCCCGTGATGGCTGGATTGCTATCGGACCATGCTGGCCGCGAATCACCAGGGTACTTAATATCGAGTGGATGCAGAATGACCCACGGTTCAGCAGCGGAGATTCCCGGCTGCTGCACCGGAAGGAAATTGATAAAATTATCGGAGACGAGGTCATCAAATTCGATTCCGCGGATTTGATTGAGCTTCTTCGTGCGGAAGACATTTCCTGCAGCCCCGTGAATACCCTGGACAAAGTAGAGATTAACCCCCAGATAGTGCATAATAACATGATACTCGAGCTTGCTCATTCGCTCGGAGGCAGCATAAAAGTAGTCGGACAGCCCATCAAAGCGCCGGAAAGCATTAAGGAAAGCGAGTTTAAGGCACCACCCACTCTCGGACAGAATACCAACGAAGTGCTGACGCAGCTGTTACATTATTCAGAAGCCCAGATCAAGAAGGTAGCGGAAGAAGAGCAAGGGCATGCCGAAGAACTTAAGAAACACCTGTACAAGCAATTTTAATCATCGATAATTAACTCGTTCTATAGTGAGGAAGAAGATGTCAGACAGCGTACTTGTAGAGAAAAGTGGTGGCATCTGCACCGTAACGATTAATCGCCCCGAACGGCGAAATGCCCTGGTACTCGACGTACTTTATGGTATCACCGAAAGCCTGAGAAGCATTAAAGCAGAAGATGAAACCAGGGTGGTAATTCTGCGCGGTGCCGGTGAAAAGGCGTTTTGCGCCGGGGCAGACCTGATTTCTCAAGAGTTATTCAAACATCCTGAAGTTGAATACGAAGCTTTAGATGCTATAATTGAATGTCCGGCTCCGGTAATCGCCATGATTTACGGGTCAGCTATCGGCGCCGGGATGAACCTGGCGGCTGCCTGCGACTTCAGGATAGCGGACGAAACCGTGAGAATCGGTTTCCCTCCGGCAAAGGTCGGTTTTATTCCATCAGTCAAGACATTACAGCGGTTCATCGACCTGTTTGGTCTGGTTGCTACCCAGGAAATATTCATCACGGGCCGGTTTTTTACTGCCGAACGGGCGAAGGAACTCGGGCTGGTGAACTATGTCGTACCTACTGCCAGGCTTGCCGAAACTGTTCACACGATGGCAAGGGAAATTGCGGATAACGTGCCGATGGCAGTGTCAGGAGTCAAATACGTTCTCGGCAAACTAGCCCGGTTCGAGCCGACTCCGGAACTGGAAGCCGAATGGCGCGTTCTGGAAGACCGGTGCGAGCAGAGCGAAGACCATCAGGAAGCCCTGAAAGCCTTCGCCGAGAAGCGGAAACCCCATTTCAAGGGTAGATAATTCTTAAGAAGACACATTGTCTGAAAATAATCATTCCCGCAAAATATTTTACGGATGGTACGTAGTCGCAGCTTGCTTTGCCGTGACTTTTACCCTCGGTGAAACTTTCTGGTCCTTCCGGGTTTTTTTCAAGCCGCTGCAGAATGAATTCGGGTGGACGAGGACCGTTGTTTCCTCCAGCTTCACCGCCTTCATGATTGGCTACGCCATCACGGTCGTGACCGCCGGCAGGCTCGTCGATAGAAATAATCCGCGCCTGATTCTGCTCGGCGGGGCACTTGCCGCGGGGCTTGGCGTGGCTTTATGCAGCCAGGTAAATGATATTAACGGACTTCGTATCTATTTAGCGATTGCCGGAATGGGGGCAGGCGCGACCTGGTCCGTACCAACTGCGATGGTACAGCGCTGGTTTCACCTGAGACCAAATGCCGGCTTAGCCTTATCGATAGTCGTTTCCGGAGTCGGGGTCGGCGCCTTCGTGTTCACGCCTTTGAGCAATTATTTGATCCTTACCCGCGGCTGGAGAACTACTTATCTTCTCATCGGAATCATCTATTTTGTAATCATCGTACTGGCGTCATTCATTATTAAACACCCACCTCAAGGCAGCGCCGTGCCAGTAAATGATGGGCAAATAGCAAAAACATCGTTCAACCATCTGTTCCTGCGTTATCAACGATTAGAGTCCTCACCTCAAGCTCTTTCCTGGGTATCACTGTTG
>JAQTVW010000083.1 GCA_028706655.1 Dehalococcoidales bacterium
CATCTTAATAACATTCTACTTCTCTATCTCTGCCAGTTACAAATGCCGCGGTAATGAACTGTATTTCTTATACTAATGACCAGGGAAATACTAGCCTGCCGCTCAGATACTTTTGACCTTCTCATTTGTTATACTAATAGGAGAAACAAGTAGAAAAGGAGTTACACTGTGAACAAGCTTCTCAACTTAGCCCTTGTTATTATGATGGTATTTATCGTGACGGTAACCGGTTTTGGTTGCACAAAGCCCTCAACTAATACACCCGCGTCAACGAAAACTGTATCCGAAAACATTACCTGGCAGATGGACGAGACCGTGGTCGCCGCAACGATAACGCGACCTGACGACAAGGCTGTTCATCCGGCGATAGTCTTTGTCGCCGGCAGCGGACCGACTGACCGCGATTGGAATTCCCCGCTTTTGCCGGGCACCAACGGCAGCGCGAAATTACTGGCGGAAGAGCTTGCCCAAAGCGGTTTCGTTACCATTCGCTATGATAAAAGAGTTACCGGCCCCAACGCCCAGAAAAACCTGCCCTATCTGACGGGCAAAATCAGCATGGCAAGCCATGTTGACGAACTGGCCGGGGCTGTGGATGCTTTACTGGCTCGGCAGGATGTCAATCCTGACCAGATATTCGTCCTGGCGAACAGCGAAGGCACGATACATGCCCTGAATTACCAGTCTACCAGAGAACACAAATTTGCCGGACTAATTCTGGACGGGATGCCCGGCCGCGATATGGCTGGCTTGATTCACGCCCAACTCGAAGCCCAGGTAGCAGCGCTGCCGAATGCAAAGGAAATCATGACCGGATATGATAAGTTGATGGCTGACTTCCTTGCCGGAAAGCCGTTTGCCGCCGACCCGGCACTGCCGGACGGAATAAACAATCTGGTGCAGGGTTTTCATATGCCTGTCAACCTGCCTTTCGCCCGGGAACTGTTCTCCCTTGACCCGGCTCCCTTGCTCGGTAAAATAGCGGAGCCGGCGCTGGTCATCATCGGCAAAAAAGATATCCAGGTGGACTATCAACTGGACGGCGCCCCGCTGGAGCTGGCAGCGAAGGGACATGCCAACGTTAGTTTCGCATACCCGGAAAACGCCAACCATGTTCTGAAATACGAGCCCAGACCCCGCAGCGCTCTTACCAGCGCCGATGCTTTGACCTACAACGCTGCCGACCGGGTACTGGACACTGAGACGCTCGGCATTATCAAGGACTGGCTCGCCGAACGCCTGAAGTAGCTGCTTGAATGGACTGAACCGGGGGCTGGCTAACCGCCAGCCCCTTTTCTTTGGTCTGCGGCAGAGAAGCCAATCATCGTATCTTCCGGCTGGTACTTTGGGACGCATGACGTTGACAAGACCCATTAAGCGCAATAAACTCCTAATATCGGGACAAATTAGAAGGGGACTTGTATGAAGAAAATATCTTTGATATTAGCGTTATTCGTTCTGCTGGGAGTGGCTTCCTGTGCGCCGACCGTGCCCCAGGAAGATTACGATAAGGTAAGCGGCGAACTGAGCACCGCCCAGAGCCAACTGGTGTCGCTGCAGACCAAATTGACCGAAGCCGAGAAGGCAGGGGCGCAGAGCAAGACCCAGATTACCGATTTGAACAAGCAGATAGAAGCGGGAGCGGCGGAACTGAAAACCATAAAGACCAAACTTGACGCGCTGACTGCCCAGAAAAACTCGACGGACAGCGAACTGGCAGCGCTCCAGACCAAATACACCGACCTCGATGCCAGGTACCAGGCGCTGCTTAAAACGCCGGCTCCCGTTGCTGCGGGCGACCTGGAACAGGCATTATTCAAGCAAATCAACGACGAGCGTACCAAAAGCGGCGTCAAAGCTCTCTCCTGGAACGCCAGCATCTACAGCGACGTACTGAACAACAGCAAGAAGATGGCAGCCAACCAGCGATTGGAATATCCCGTGCAGGGCACCTATCAGCAGGTCTACCGGGCTGCGGGATATACCGATGCTCAGAAGATGGCGGAGTCTGTCCTGTTAGTCTGGAAAAACACCGAATACTACAAAGACCGCTTTCTTTACAGCGTGCTGGAATACGGCTCGATTGCCGTTTATATCTCCGAAGGGGTTTACAATATTACTTATGTCGCCGATAGCTACAAGTAGCGGCGCGCTACTTTACCTGACGCAGCATCCCGGCGAGACGCCTGCCCATCTGGCGCGCCTGCTCGACAAGGGCGGCATCGTTCTTCACTTCGCCGGCTTCGGTCGCGCAGCCGGTAAGAGTCAACAGGCGGTCTTCCGGCTTTTCGCCGGACAGCAATAAGAACCGCCGCAGCGCCCGTACCGTGTGGTCCATACCCTCGCCGCCGCCAATGACAATCATGCCGGCGCAGATTGCCTTCAGTGGAATATCATGCGTGTACAGGAAGTAGTTGCGGTCGACAAAGGCTTTCATCTGCGCGGTCATATTGAAGTAGTAGACCGGCGTTGCCAGGATCAGACCGTCCGCCTCGCGGAATTTCTCGATAATCGCGGGAGCATCGTCCTTCTGGCGGCATGCTTTAAGCGAGCCGCAATCGTCATGACCGAAGCAGGGATTGATACGATGTTGGCAGAGGACAATCTTCTCCGTCTCGATACCGGCAGCGGCGATTTCCTCAAGCGCCCGGTCGGTGAGATAGCTGGTATTCCCCGTGGGGCGCGGGCTGCCTGCGATGGCGACAACTTTCATGACAATACTCCCTTCAATCGATATATTAGCCAAATCTTACCCTACAGCAGGATTCCTGTCAAAACAGCTTTACTTCTACCGTGCAATACTTTATGATACTTCTAAAAACAGAGGGAGAAACACCTGGAGATTTTGCCCGCAGCTATCGCGATTGTTGCCGCTTACCTGATTGGCTCCTTCCCTACCGCCTACCTCGTCGCGCGAATACGAAAAGGCTTTGATATTCGTCAGGTCGGCAGCCGCAACCTGGGCGCGATGAATGTCTTCTACAAAGTCGGTTTCTGGGCGGGTATGATGGTGCTCGCGGGAGATATCGGCAAAGGCATCGCGGGCGTGGCTTTCGCCCGCTGGCTGGGGACGCCGGACCTGGTTCAGTTTATCGCCGGGGCGATGGTTATCATCGGGCACAATTTCCCCATCTTCCTCAAATTTCACGGGGGGCGGGGCGGGGCTTCCTGCATCGGCATCCTCATCTATCTCATGCCGTGGGGCATCCCGATTTATGCTGCCCTTTTCGGGCTGGGGCTGTTGCTTACCCACTTTCCTACCCTGAGCTACAGCCTGGCATTCCTCTGCTTCCCCTTCGTCGGCTGGTTTATCTATCACAGCTGGCAACTGGCAGTCTACACCATCGCGCTGCTCATGTTGCCCCTGCTCAAATATATCCCCCGCATTATCGAAATGCGCCGGAGCGGCGGCAGCTGGAAACACGTGCTCTACCGCCGCAATCTCAAAGACCGGCTATGACCAATAAAAAGAGGGGGCTTTCGCCCCCTCTTAACTTAGCCGTTCACCCTGAGTCTACCGAAGGGTGACCCGCTTGGCAACCTTAAATCATCAAACCAATCTTGTAACCTTCACTGGTGGCACCCATGATATGCCGTACTTTAGCGGAATCGCCGATGTTGTAGATTTCGGGCACCTTGCCCTGCAATTCACTTAACAGGCTATCGTTGGGACGGAAACCCGCCGCCAGGACGACGCTGTCCGCGGGAATCGATTGGCTCTTGCCGTCGGCGGTGGTTACCGTTACCTCGCCCTTGTTAATTTGAGCGCAGGTCGTAGAAGTAAGGGTATTGACCTTAGCCGCGCGCAGACCATCCAGCCGGCGGCGGCGCACCATCGGCAGCATATCCGCGGCGAGCCGCTTGAGCATCTCCACGACCGTCACTTTCTTGCCCTGTGCGGCGAGGAAATGGGCGACTTCACAGCCGACCATGCCGCCGCCGATCACCACCACATTCTGCCCGACCTTCACTCTGCCGGCGAGGACATCCGTTGCCATGATAAACTCCGCACCTTCGGCACAGGGAATTTCCGGCCGCGCCGGTATGCCGCCGGCAGCTATCACCACAGTTTCCGGTTTCATTTTCACGATATTGTCTGCCGTAGCAGTCGTATTCAGCTTGACCTGAACGCCTGCCTTGTCCACTTGCCGGATGAGATAATTACAGAAGGGCACGATATCTGCCTTAAAGGGCGGCACCGCAGCCACTTTGAGTTGCCCGCCCAGTTTGGCATCCTTCTCAAGAAGAGTCACTTTATGTCCGCGCTGCGCCGCGATCAACGCCGCTTGCATACCCGCCGGCCCGCCGCCTACCACGACCACCTTCTTCGCTTTGGCTGCCGGTTTAAGCTGGTAATCGCCTTCTCTGCCCATCAGGGGATTGATGGCGCAGACGGTGTCTTCACCGGCAAAGAACCGTCGTTCCAGGCATTCCATGCAGCCGATGCACGGATTGACATCTTTGAGCTTGCCTGCTTTTGCCTTCTCAGGCAAACCGGGGTCGGCGATAAGCCGCCGCCCGATGGAAATAAAATCGGCTTTGCCTTTCGCCAGCACCTTCTCGCCCAGTTCCGCATCGAACCTGCCGACGGCGATAACCGGGACTTTCGCCACCTTTTTCACTTCCGCCGCCAGCGGCAGGAAGTAGCCTGCCTCATCAGGGGAAGATGCCTTCATTACATAGGAACCGGCGCCGTAAGCGGACACATGAATCGCCTGGGCGCCCGCGGCGACTGCCAGCGGCACGACCTGTTGCGTTTCTTCGATAGTGATGCCGTTCTCCAGCCCGTACTCATTGGCGCTGAGACGCACCCACATCGGAAAATCGGCGCCGACCGCCTTGCGGGCAGCCTGCAAGACCTCGACAAGGAAACGCGCCCGGTTCTCGATCGTACCGCCGTAGGCATCGGTGCGCAGGTTCGTCGCCCGCGAGAGGAATGAGGAAAGCAGGTACTGGTGCGCGCCGTGTATCTCGACGCCGTCACAGCCGGCTTCCTTCACCCGCCGGGCGGCAGCGGCAAACGCCTGCGTGATTTCGGCAATCTCGGCAACTGTCAGTTCGCGGGGCGGTTCTCCGCCGAAAAGTGATACGGCAGAAGGCGCCACCGGCTGGTTGCCCGTTAAATCTTTGCGGATTTCCTTGCCGCCGTGATGCAACTGTACCGCCACCTTAGCGCCGTGCCTGTGGATGGCGGCGACCATGTCTTTGAATCCGGGCAGGCAGCTTTCATCTCCGATGTTCAACTGGTACTGGTACGTCCTGCCGGCGGCATAGGGCGCTGTAATCTCAATAATTATCAGTCCCACGCCGCCCCGCGCGCGGGCTTCGTAATAATCAATCAACCGCCGGGTGACGTAGCCTTTATCCGTGGCATAGCCGGTGTACATCGGCGGCTGGACGATGCGGTTTTTAAGGGTCATTCCGCCGATTTGCCCGGGTTTAAACAATCTTTTCAATTTTGCGCTCATACTCGCTCCTTAATTTTAGGCTCGTCCTGGCTGTGAGTCTCTACGCCAAGAGAGGGGACTGCGCCCCTCTCTGATACTTTCAACATGTCTGGAAAGGAGGTGCCAGTTTACATTTTCAGCATGACTTTGATGGCATCGGGCGCATCCGCCTGGGTCCGGAATGCTTCGGGCGCCTTGTCCAGAGAGAAGGTATGGGAAATGAGGGGCTTGGTATTTACTTTGCCGGCGTTCATGTACTCCAGCGTGCTGGTGAAATGCCCGCCGAGGATGCCGATCATGGTAAGATTCTTGTTGGTCGCGGTAATCGGCTTCCAGGTAATCGGCTGCTCGTACAGGGCAACCAGTATGACTTTGCCGCCGCCGCGGGCGATTTGCAGCGCCTGGTCGTAAGTGGTCTGCTGTCCGGCACATTCGTAGACGACATCTGCCCCCAGTCCGTTGGTCGCGTTGAGGATAGCTGCCACGGTGTCTTCTTTCGCCGCATCAATAACCATGTCGGCGCCGCTGATTTTCGCTGCCTTCAATCGGCTGGCTCTGCGTCCGGCAACAATCACTTTTTTCACGCCGACCGCCTTGAGGACCTGAACGATGCCCAGCCCGATGATGCCGGCGCCGATGACGACGGCGGCATCTTCAGGAGCAATTTTGGAACGGCGCACCGAGAACGAACCGACGGAAACCGGCTCGACGGTAGCGCCCTGTTCGTAGCTGACGGCATCAGTTATTTTAAATACGGTGCGGTTCAGTCCCGCGTTGGGCACAAGGACATACTCCGCCATCGCTCCCGCGAAGTGCTCGCCCGCCAGTTTCATATTGGTGCAGCGTGCCGTCAATCCCTGTTTGCACCAGTAGCATTCGCCGCAGGGACGGAAACCCACCGCGACAACGCGGTCTCCCTTCTTGATGTCCGCGACACCGGCACCTACCTCGGTGACGTCGCCGCTGAACTCATGCCCCATAATCAACCCCACTTTGTCCCCCAGCCGGTAGGCATGCAGGTCGGTGCCGCAGATGCCGCAAGCCCTGACCTTAATTACAACACTGCCGGGTTCGACTTTCGGGTCGGGAACGGTTTCCACTCTGATGTCACGTTTACCGCGTAATACGGCTGCCTTCATTTGGACCTCCTCTGTAATTCGCTCTTTGGATTAAGACGCCTATACTATCACAAATAATACCGCAATTGTCAAACCGGACGGTTTACCAGGCGACGAGGATTTCAAGAATGGTATCATCGTACGGAGGCTGCACATAGCTGTAGTTGCCGTTGGGAATAACGCACTGGAAATAATGCCTGCCCATCACCACCTTCACCTGTTCGTCCGATTGCGGTTCCACGTAAACCAGACCTTTATCGATAGTGTTGAAAGCAACAATCGCATGCCCCATGTCCTGGGGATAGCCGAGGGAAACGTAGGCGCAGCGGATACCGGCGAGTTCTGCGCTGTTGCAGACATCAGTAGCAAAGTGGCGGCATTCGTATCTGCCCACAATATAGCTTTTCTGGTCGGTGGTATCGGTCTTGAGAAAATCGAGCATCTGCTGATAGGTGGGGTCTTTGACGGTATAGCCATGCCCGGACACGAGCGCCTGATAGCTCGTCTGGAGTGAGGTCAACTCGGTGCGCTGGCGGTTCAGTTCATCGCGGGTCGCCTGCAGTTCGGCAACCTTGGCAGTGAAATTGGCGACTGTGGCGGCGAGTTCCGTCCGCAGTCCGCTCAGGGAGTTTTTGGCGGCAGCCAGTTCATTCTTCGCCAGATCGAGGGTGCTTTGCGCGGAAGCTAATTCTTTCCCGCTGGTTTCGACCAGCATTTTGGTCGCATCCAGTTCTATCCTGACGGAATCCAATTCGTTTTGCGCCGCCGCCAGATTAGTAGTGGCGCCTTCCAATTTATCAGCCGTCAGTCCCAGCGAATAAAACAAGACCATGCCGGCAATCGCCAGAACACTTATCAGCACCCATCTCTTCATGTGAACCGCCCCCTTTGCTCTACCTTTCAATTAAAGCACGGGCACAGGGTAAAAGCAAAGGGCGCAGACACACCGGACGGCTCTTGACAGCCGGCACGATGGAGCTTAGATTAGAAAGGAATAACACCATAAGGAGTGACGATGGATAATATTGAAAAGCTGCTGAAAGAATTAACCGAATCCGCCGGCGTTCCCGGCTATGAGACCGAAATCAGGGAGGTTATCCGCCGTCACCTGGCACCGCTGGGTGAGATTTCACGGGACCGGATGGGCAGCCTCGTCTGCCAGCAAACCGGCGAGAATGCCGGGCCGAAGCTCCTGCTCGCCGCGCACATGGATGAAATCGGCTTTATGGTGAAATACATCTCCAAGGAAGGCTTTATTAAATTCACACCCCTCGGCGGATGGTGGGACCAGGTACTGCTGGCGCAGAGGGTCGTCATCAAGACGCGGAAAGGAAATGTCACCGGTGTTATCGGCGCCAAGCCGCCCCATCTCCTCGCCGACGAGGAACGCAAGAAGATAGTCGAAAAGAAGGACATGTACATCGATATCGGCGCGACATCTCAGGAAGAAGTGGCGCAGGCGGGTGTGCAGATTGGCGACCCGGTCATCCCGGCGGCGGAATTCGCTATCCTGGCGAACGGCAAGACCTACCTCGCCAAAGCTTTCGACGACCGCGTCGGCTGCGCGCTGGAGATTGCCGTGTTGCAGCGGCTGGTGAAAGAGAAGCATCCCAACACCGTCTTCGCCGTCGCCACCACCCAGGAAGAGGTGGGAACGCGGGGCGCCAAGACCAGCGCCGAACTAGTCAATCCCGATGCCGCCATCGTGCTGGAGGTAGAGATTGCCGGCGATGTTCCGGGCATCAAGCCGGAGGAGTCCGCGGTGAAGCTGGGCGGCGGGCCGGCGCTGCTCGCCTACGATGCCCGCATGATACCGAACCTGAAACTCCGCGACCTCGTCATCGATACCGCGAAGGAACTGGATATTCCACTCCAGATTTCCGCGATGGAAGGCGGCGCGACCGACGGCGGACCCATCCATCTGCACAAGACGGGCGTGCCCACGGTGGTGCTTTCGATGCCCACGCGGCATATCCACAGCCACAGTTCGATACTCTCCCGCGAGGACTTCGACCGCACCGTGACGCTGGCGGTAGCACTCATCAAAAAGCTCGATCGTAAGACGGTGGGCGGGCTAACCGCCTGAACGCCCGTTAGCTCACGTTACGCTTGACACTCCCTTATACAGGGCAGTATACTTAATTGCTGGTGAGGTGAGTCTCGCCGTGCGTGGATGACGCGGGGTGGAGCAGTGGCAGCTCGTCGGGCTCATAACCCGAAGGTCGTTGGTTCAAA
>JAQTVW010000084.1 GCA_028706655.1 Dehalococcoidales bacterium
GGCAGTCCGCTCCTTTTGAGTTAATGCACCGGGAAGCGCAAAAGGCACTGCAACATGAAGAGTAATATCGCCCTGATTGGTTTCATGGGTGCGGGCAAGACTGCCGTCGGCAAAGTGCTGGCGGAACAGCTGGACAAGGAGTTTATCGAGCTGGATGCCCTTATCGAGCAAAAAGCAGGTAAAGCGATATCGGACATTTTCCGTGAGCACGGTGAAATCTACTTTCGCGAACTGGAAATAGCGGCGGTAAAAGAAGTAGCGCACCGTCAGAATACAATTATCGCTTGCGGCGGCGGGGCGGCACTTAATAAAATAAACATCGACCGGCTGAGCGAGCAGGGCACGGTAGTGTATCTCGTCGCGAAACCCGATGCGATTCTGCGGCGCACTTCCGGTGACAAAACGAAGCGGCCTCTGCTCGAATCGAAAGACAAACTCGCACAGATAAAGGAAATGCTGGAATACCGTAAACCTTACTATGAGCGGGCGGCGGACATCAGAATCAATACCTCATCGCATAGTATCGAAGAGGTCGCCAATCAAATAATCAAGCGGTTGACAAAGAATGAAAGCGATTCTGACAAAAAGTGAAGTAAACGGCAAAGTCACCGCGCCGCCCTCCAAGAGCTATACCATCCGGGGACTGATGTGCGCGGCGCTCGCCCGCGGCGAAAGCACTATCGAGCATCCTTTGGTTTCGGATGATACCGTTGCGGCGGCGGATGTGCTGGGGAAAATCGGGGTCAGCATCCGGAAGGAAGCTGACCTGTGGCGCGTCAGCGGGGGCAATTTCCGTGCCCCTTCCGGCGAGTTGTACTGCGGGGATTCTGCGGCGACGCTGCGTTTCATGACGGCAATTTGTGCCGCTGTCCCGGGGCGAAGCCGGCTGACGGTCGGACCGTCCCTGGCGAAACGACCGGTCCAGCCGCTGGTGCGCGCGCTCCAGAAGCTGAATATCGATTGTTCCAGTGAAGGCGACTATCCACCGGTGGAAATCACCGGGGGCAGGCTGAAGGGCGGTGTCACCGAAATCGCCGGTAATATCAGCTCGCAGTTCATCTCCGCGCTGTTGCTCGTCGCTCCGCTGGCGGAAAAAGGATTGAAAATCCGGTTGACCAAGCCGCTTGAATCCAAATCCTACGTGATGATGACACTGCTCTGTTTGCGCCGGTTCGGAGTGCATGTCACGCGGCTTCTGGACAAGTTTGTGGTCGTAAAACAGGACTACCATCCCGCCAGCTACAGCGTTGAAGGCGATTGGACTTCAGCGTCATATTTGCTGGCGCTCGGAGCCGCTGCCGGCGAGGTGACTGCGGGAAATCTTAATTCGGCAAGCTGGCAGGGCGACCGCGCCATGCTGGATTTTCTGCGCCAGATGGGTGCCCGTATCGATGTCACAGGCAACGCCATTACAGTCCGGAAATCGCCCCTGAAAGGGATTACCGCCGACCTGACCGATTGCATCGATTTATTGCCCACGATGGCGGTGCTGGCGGCGCTGGCGCAGGGCGAGAGCGTGTTTACCGGTATCGACCGCGCGCGCCTTAAAGAATCCAACCGGGTCACGGCAGTCCGGGACGGACTGGTGAAAATGGGCGTCGCCATCACGGAAGATAAGAATAAAATGACTATCACCGGCGGGGCGCCGAAAGGAGCTGAGATTAACAGCTTCGGCGATCACCGCATCGCGATGGCGTTCAGCGTCCCGGGTATCGTGGCGGGCGATACCGTGATTACGGATGCCGGGTGCGTGGCGAAGACCTACCCGCAGTTCTGGGATGTCTTACAGTCTATCGGCGGCAAGGTAACTAAAAATGACAAATAGTCTCGGCAAAATATTCACGGTGACGGTCTTCGGGGAAAGCCACGGCAGGTGCGTGGGCGCCGTCGTCGATGGCTGTCCGGCAGGTCTGTCGCTTGCCGAAGCCGATATCCAGCCGGAGCTGGATCAGAGACGTGCCGTAGACAGTGCGGCGAGTACGCCCCGTCTGGAAGAAGACAGGGTGGAGATTCTCTCCGGCGTGTTCAACGGTATTACCACCGGCGCTCCCCTCACGATGGTGGTCTGGAACAAGAATGTTTCCTCTGCCGATTATGATAAAAATAGATTCCTGCCACGTCCGGGGCACGCCGATTATACCGCCTTCGTAAAATATGGCGGTTTTAACGATTACCGGGGCGGGGGCATGTTCTCCGGCAGGCTGACCGCCGCCTTCGTCATGGCGGGCGCGGTTGCGAAAAAGCTATTGGGGCAGTTGGGTATTGAGGTACTGGCGCACACCGTCGAGATTGGCGGTATCTCAGCGAAATCTCTAGATTATAACGAAATCAAGAAGAATGCCGGACAGAATCCGTTGAAATGCTCTGACATTGACGCCGCGGCGAATATGATGCGCCTCATTGAACAGGTGAAAAAAGAGGGCGACAGTGTTGGCGGTATGATTGAGGGCGTTGCTCTTAATGTACCCGCCGGGCTGGGCGAACCGCTATTCGATACGCTGGACGGTGAGTTGGCGAAAGCGCTCCTCGCAATTCCGGCAGTCAAGGGCGTCGAATTCGGCAACGGATTTGCCGCCGCGCGCCGCAGAGGCTCGGAGAATAATGACCCGTTTACCGTAAAAGCGGGTAGAATCGTCACAACGACCAATAATGCCGGCGGTATCCTGGGCGGTATCAGCAACGGTATGCCGGTCGTTGTGCGGGTCGCGGTGAAGCCCACCCCCTCCATCGCCCGGGAGCAAAATACGGTTGACCTGCAAAATATGCAGGATGCACCAATCACCGTTCAGGGTAGGCATGACACGTGCATTGTGCCTCGCGCGGTGCCTGTCGTGGAAGCGATGATGGCGGTCACTATCTGTGATTTCGCCCGGCGGGCGGGACTGATTTCGGGAGTGATTAAATGAGTCTGGAAGAACTGAGAAAGAAAATCGATGAGATTGATGCCCGGATTGTGGCGCTCATCGGCGAGCGTATCCGTCTCGCCGAGTCAATCGGCAGGGAAAAGAATGCACAGGGCAAGCTGATTGTTGATGCCGGGCGGGAGCGGCTGGTGCTGGATCATATCCGCAGCCTTGCCCGCGGGCAGAATTTAAATGCCGATGATTTTGAGACCATCTATAAACAGGTCATCGCGGCGAGCAAGCGGGTGCAGGGCGCCGAGGTGGCGTTCCAGGGTGAAAGCGGCGCCTATGCGGAAGAAGCCGCCTTCCAGTTTTTCGGTAGTGCGATACAGGTAAGACCGTGCGATAGTCTTGAGAGTGTCTTCAAGGCGGTCGAGACCGGCGAAGCCCGCTTCGGCGTGGTGCCGGTGGAAAACTCGCTGGAAGGCATTATCAGCCGCGTTTATGACCTCATGCTGGAATCGAAACTGCGCGTATGCGGCGAGACTGAATTGCGGGTCAGTCATTGCCTCATCTCCGTCTCCGAAGCCAGCCTTGACACGATCAAGCGGGTGTATTCTCATCCGCAGGCTCTGGCGCAGTCCCGCAAATTTCTCAAGCACCTGAACGCTGAGCTGGTACCTACGGACAATACGGCAACCAGCGTGCGCCTGGTCAAAGAGAAAGGTTCGCCGCAGAACGCCGCCATCGGCAGCGCGCGGGCGGCGGAAATCCACGGTATGAAGATAATTGCCCGGGAAATCGAAGATAATCCCAACAACTTTACGCGATTTTTCATCCTTAGCCAGCAGGATGCGCCCAAATCAGGTAATGACAAGACCTCGATTGTCTTCTCTACCAAAGACCGTCCCGGTGCATTACAAGAGGCATTGAAGGTGTTTGCTTCCCGGAATATCAACCTGACAAAGCTGGAGTCCCGCCCCACGCGGCAGAAGCCCTGGGAATACAACTTCTACCTGGACTTCTCCGGGCACCGCGAGGATACGCTCACCAGAGAAGCGTTACAGGAGTTGGAAGCGTCATCTATCTTCGTCAAAGTGCTGGGTTCATATCCACGGGCGAGGTAAGTTTTGAAAATAGCCATCATCGGCGGGGCAGGGAAAATGGGGCGGTGGTTCGCCCGTTTTCTGCACCAGGACGGCAAAGAAGTCATTATCTGCGGGCGGAATGAGAATCGACTGCGGGAAACAGGGCATGAGCTGGGAATTGCCGTGGCAGCTATTCCTGAAGCGGTAAAGACAGCGGACGCGGTGCTGCTTTCCGTACCGCCGAACAGCTTTGAAGCGGTCGTACAGCAAATTGTCCCATACGTCAAAGCAGATCAGATTATCATTGATATTACCTCGGTCAAGACTTTACCTGTTGACATAATGCACAAGTATCTCGGCAGCGCTACGATTCTGGGCACGCACCCGATGTTCGGTCCCGGGGCGAAGAGTTTCGTAAATCAGAATGTTATCCTCACGCCGACTAACGTGCAGGAAGCAGATCTTGCCGGCAGGTTGAAGAAGTATCTTGAAGGAAAGGGTGCGCGCGTAAGTCTGATGTCCCCGCAGGAGCACGATGAAATCATGTCTGTCGTGCTCGGACTGTCCCACTTCATCGCACTGGTCGCCGGAGATACTTTACTGGAATCCGGCAAGCTGGAAAAGGTACTCGCTTTCGGCGGGACGACTTTCAAGGTGCTGCTGGCGCTGGCGGAGAGCGTGGCGGGGGAAGACCCGGAGTTTTACGCCTCGCTGCAAACGGGACTGCCGGGAGTAGCGTCTCTGGAAGGACTATTCCAAAAGCGAGCACAGGAATGGATAGAGGTAGTCGCCCTTAAAGACACGGGAGAGTTTATCCGCCGGATGAAAGACTTGAAAGCGGGACTGGCGCAAGCCGATCCCGATTTCCGCAAGGCTTATGAGAAGCTGTACAAGATAGCAGAACAACTTTAGGTCTGCTCACGCAGGATAGCGGACGAGATTGCTTCGTCGCTGCGCTCCTCGCAATGACAATTAGTGACTAGCTCTTTATTTCGTAGCTCCCGAACATAAAGTCCAGGTCGGTCATCAGAGCGTCAATCTTGTCCTTCGGGAAAAGCTTATCTTCAACATCCAGCATCACTTTGGTCTCGGTGCGTACCGAACCGACGATGTGGATGCGGACGGCGGGCTCGCCCTGCGTTTTGAAGGTCATCGTGCTGCGGGAGATGAAATTCGCCGATTCATCCGGCAGGGTATAGGTCTCCAGCTTTGACTCACCGGGGCTGGCGCCCTGCCTGATGATAAAATCCTTGATTTCAGCGGAGAGCAGTTCGGGGTTTACCTCTTTATAGGTCTTCCTGATTTGCATGGTAAACCTCCTTATATTTACATCTCGCGGTTCAGGTTCGCGAGGAACTCGACGTTAGTTTTGGTCTTGCGCATGCGGTCCAGCACCCGTTCGGTGGCGTCAACGTAGTTTTCCGGGTTGGAGGCAATCATGGTGACCATGCGGCGCAGCAGCCAGACCTGTTTCAGAGCGTCTTCATCGAGAAGCAGTTCTTCACGGCGGGTGCCGCTCGGCTGGATATTCACTGCCGGGAAGATGCGGCGCTCGGACAGCCTGCGGTCGAGGTGCAGTTCCATGTTGCCGGTGCCTTTGAATTCTTCGTAAATCAGGTCGTCCATGCGGCTGCCGGTATCCACCAGACAGGTAGCGATGATGGTCAGGCTGCCGCCCTCGGCGGTATTACGTGCCGCGCCAAAGAAACGTTTGGCGGGGTGCAGGGCGGTGGGGTCGATACCGCCGGAAAGGGTTCGTCCGGAGGATGGCATCGCCAGATTATAGGCGCGGGTCAAACGGGTAATGCCATCGAGGAGGATGCAAACGTCTTTGCCGCTTTCCACGATGCGCTTGGCGCGCTCCAACGCCAGTTCGGCGACGCGGGTCTGGTTCTCCACCGGTTCGTCGAAAGTGGCGGCGATGGTCTCGCCCTTGGTTGAGCGCTTCATGTCGGTGACTTCTTCGGGGCGCTCGCCGATGAGGCAAATCAGGATGTGAATGTCCGGGGCGTTGACCGCGATGGCGGCGGCGATAGACTTGAGCAGCAGGGTCTTGCCCGCTTTAGGCGGGGAGACAATCAGACCACGCTGCCCGCGCCCGATGGGGGCGACGAGATTGATAAGGCGAGTGGAGAGGTCTTCCGCAGAATGTTCCAGGTTGATGATCCGGTTCGGGAAGGTCGGGGTGAGGGATGCGAAGGGCGGGCGGTTCTTGGCAAGCTCGGGATTGAGGTCGTTGATGGCGATGACCTGAAGCAGACTGAAATACTTTTCGTTGTTTTTCGGGGGTCTGCCCTGTCCGGCAACCAGGTCGCCGTTGCGTAATCCGAAACGCCGTATCTGTGACGGCGAGATGTACACATCCGTCTGGCTGGGCAGCAGGGTTTCCTGCCGCAGGAAGCCGTAGCCATCGGGCATTATTTCCAGGATGCCGCTGCAGAAGATAAAGCCCTCTTGCTCGGTATGGGTCTGGAGCAGGCGCATGATGATTTCCTGCTTCTTCATCTCGTCCGCATCGGCGATGCCCATCTCTTTGGCGATGGTGACCAGTTCCTCTTTTTTCTTGGATTCCAGTTCTGTCATGTCCATAGTCTTGACCTCACTACCTGCCCTCTTCTCGTATTTTGAAGAGATGTTTCTATTTGAAATCTATTGAGATAATAACTTTCCGGTGTGGAATGCTTTTGAAGCTGCTGATAACAGGTTGTTGTATTACGTCATAAGGGTAATGTCTACTTTGCGCCGACCTTCTTCCAGTCGGCGAGGAAGCGGCTGATGCCGCTGTCTGTCAGCGGGTGCTTAATCATCTGTGTCAGGACGGTATAAGGTATGGTGGCGATATGCGCCCCGGCTTTAGCGGCGGTGATGCAGTGCAGCGGATGGCGGATGCTGGCAGCAATGACCTGCGTGGGGAATTTGTAATGCGCGTAAATCTCCACGATGTCCCGCACGAGCTGCATGCCGTCGTGACCGATGTCATCCAGCCTGCCGACGAACGGGCTGACATAGGTAGCGCCTGCCAGCGCGCCCAGCAGCGCCTGGTTGGCGGAAAAGCACAGGGTCATGTTAATCGGGATGCCTTCCTTGCTCAGGACGGCGATCGCCTCCAAGCCCGCGGCGGTGACCGGTATCTTGATATTGACATTGGGCGCCCAGGTCGCTTTGATACGCGCTTCTTTAATCATTCCCTCGGCGTCTTCAGCAATGACTTCCGCCGAGACCGGTCCGCTGAAGACCGAGCAAATCTTTTTGATTATTTTTTCATAGTCCGGGGTGGGTTCTTTTGCCAGTAGGGAAGGGTTGGTGGTTACTCCGCCGATTACGCCTAATTTCACGGCGTTTTTAATTTCATCGAAATTGGCGGTATCCAGGAAAATACGCATTGCTTTCTCCTAATCTAAGCGGACAGCGGCAACGGCGGCTGGGCGCCTTCACGCAGGACGTCTTTGGCAACGCCGATAAAATCGCGGAAAAGCGGTTGGGGACGGTTGGGACGGGAGCGGAATTCGGGATGGAACTGGGAACCGAGCATCCAGGGGTGTTTTGCCATTTCACATATCTCGACGAGCTTGTCGTCCGGGGACACACCGCTGTAAATCATGCCCGCCTCATGGAGTACTTTGCGGTAATCGTTATTGAACTCATAGCGGTGGCGGTGGCGCTCGTAGATTATCGGCTCGCCGTAAGCGCGCTCCGCCAGGCTGCCCGGGAGCAGGTGGCAGGGATAATTGCCCAGCCGCATCGTGGCGCCCTTGCTCTGTATCTTTTTCTGCTCCGGCATGAAATCGATGACCGGGTAGCGCGTATCCGGGTTGAACTCGGTGGAGTTGGGCTCGTCCGATTTGAGGACGTGGCGGGCAAACTCGATGACCATTACCTGCATGCCCAGGCACAAACCGAAATACGGTACGTTGCGCTCGCGGGCATAGCGGGCGGCTTTTATCATGCCCTCGATGCCGCGGATACCGAAGCCGCCGGGTACAACGATGCCCTGCGCGGTACGCAGGACGGCATCCATATCCGCCTTGTCCAGGTCTTCCGAGTGCACCCATAGCATATTCAGCTTTTTATTATGGAAAAGGGCGGCATGATAGAGGGCTTCCCGTACGGAATAGTAGGCATCGGTGAGTTCCACATACTTGCCCACCAGCGCGATATTGACGGTCTCGCTGCAGGTCTTGATGCAGGTCACGAGGTCCTGCCAGCGGCTTAACTCGGACTCCTGTGTCTTTAGGTCGAGTTTTTCCGTGATCAGTTTTCCCATACCGGCTTCTTCCAGTATTAGGGGTATTTCATAGATGGTGGAAACGGTAGGCAGCGGAATCACTGCCTCCCGCTCGACATCGCAGAAGAGGGAAATTTTATCCCGGATATTGTCCGCGATGGGGTAATCGCTGCGGCAGATGATGATATCCGGCTGGATACCGATGCGGCGCAGTTCGTTCACGCTGTGCTGTGTGGGCTTGGTCTTGAGCTCCTGCGTCGAGGCGAGGAAGGGCAGGAAAGTGACGTGAATGTAGAGCACGTTGTTGCGCCCCACGTCTTTACGCATCTGGCGGATAGCTTCCAGGAAAGGCTGACCTTCGATGTCGCCGACCGTACCGCCGACTTCGATGAGAATAACATCCGCTTTCGATTTTTCCGCCAGTCTCTTGAAGCGGTCTTTGATTTCGTTGGTGAGGTGTGGCACAATCTGGATAGTGCCGCCGAGGAAATCGCCG
>JAQTVW010000085.1 GCA_028706655.1 Dehalococcoidales bacterium
CAACCGGCTCAAAATTCCTGCGCTGCTGGCGGTGTTAGCTTTTCTGGGTATTATGGTAGTGACCATGATTTACACGCCGTGGCGGATTGCCGCGACGGCGCCCGCCGCACCCACCACCGTACCCCTCGCCGGGCGGCTGTTCGGCGATGACGGCTTTGTGCTGGCGGTGGAAATAGCGGCGGTATTGCTGCTTTCCGCAATTATCGGGGCGATTGCCATCGCCCGGGAGAAATAGATGACGCTGGGCATGGAGCATTATTTAATACTGGCGGCGGTGCTGTTCAGCATCGGGCTGTACGGCGTGCTGACGCGGCGCAATGTTATCGTAATCCTGATGTCGCTGGAACTGATGCTTAATGCGGTCAACCTGACGCTGGTCGCTTTCTCCCGCTATGTCGTGCCGCAGCTGCTGACGGGACAGGTCTTCGCCATTTTCGTTATGGTCGTGGCGGCGGCGGAAGTCTCGGTGGGACTGGCGATAATCTTAGCGATTTACCGCGGCACAGAAACGGTTGATACCGGAAAATTTAATTTGTTGAAATGGTAAATATATGTCATTGCGAGGAGCAAAGCGATGAAGCAATCTCACAGAATTTATAGAGATTGCCGCGCTTCGCTCGCAATGACAGGAAATAAGGAGGACAACGATGAAAAATTGTGGCGGTACCGCCGGCGGCGGCGCAATCTGGTTTATCGGTTGGCTGTTCACCATCGGTTATGCTCACCTGGTATGGTGGAAGATTATCCTGGGCATCGTAATCTGGCCCTTCTTTCTGGGTGAGGCTGTCGGGTAAACCAACGTAGTTGGGCAGGGGTAAGGTGAAAAAACAGTAATGTTGATGTGGGTTGAAGTAAAACGGGCAAAAAACCTGATGACAGCGGAGATGTGGAAGGAATGCTTCGAGGGTGAAGGTATTCCCACCCAGATTATGCCCGTGAACGGCTTGCCCATCGGACAGGAGTTTACTGCTTACTCGGTGCTGGTGCCCAAAGACAAAGAGCACGTGATAAAGGATGTCCTGAGGAAATTATAGAATGCCGTACCAGTTAACCTGGCTGATATTCCTGCTGCCGATAATCTCTTTCCTGATTATCGTGTTTGTGCTGCGTCCTTTCCTGCGCAGCCAGCCGCGGCTTGCCGGCTATACCATCATCACGGCTCTGAGCGGCTCGCTGATATTGTCTGTCTGGGCGTTTATGACGCTGCTTTCGGGACAGGAAATCAATGTGCCTGATGTTAAGTGGGCGGTGCTGGACGGATTGACTATTCATCTCGGCTTGCTCGTCGACCCGCTGACCGTGGTGATGCTGCTGGTGGTCACGACCGTCAGCCTCATGGTACAGATTTACTCGCAAGGCTATATGCACGGCGATGCCGGCTATCACCGCTACTTCGCGTGGATGTCCATTTTCACCTTTGCCATGCTGGGACTGGTGCTGGCGGACAGCCTCCTGTTCATGTTCGTCTTCTGGGAAATGGTCGGGCTGTGTTCCTATTTACTCATCGGATTCTGGTTCCACAAACCTTCGGCGGCGAATGCCGCCAAGAAAGCCTTTATCGTCACCCGTTTCGGCGACTTCGGTTTCCTGGCGGGGATTTTGCTGTTATATACGAATACCGGCACCTTCGATATTCTTCAACTACACGCGCTGGCAGTCAGCGGCGCGCTGGCGGGCACGGTGCTTACCTGGGCGGCAATCGGGTTGTTTGCCGGGGCGGCGGGCAAATCGGCGCAGTTCCCGCTCCATGTCTGGCTGCCCGATGCGATGGAAGGTCCTACACCGGTCAGCGCCCTGATTCATGCCGCCACGATGGTCGCCGCGGGTGTATTTTTAGTCGCCCGCATGTACCCGCTGTTCGAGCATTCGGCGCAGGCGCTGAATACCGTCGCGGTTATCGGCGGCATCACGGCAATCTTTGCCGCTTCCATCGGATTGGTGATGACCGATATCAAGCGGGTGCTGGCTTACTCCACCATCAGTCAGCTGGGCTATATGATGCTCGGTCTGGCGACGGGCGGCGTTGCGGTAGGCATCTTCCACCTCTTCAACCACGCCTTCTTCAAGGCGCTGCTTTTCATGGGCTCCGGCAGCGTGAACCATGCCACCGGCACCTTTGACATGCGGCTGATGGGCGGCTTGAAGAAGTATATGCCGCGCACTTATTTCACCTTCGTAATCGGGTCGCTGAGCCTGGCGGGCATCTGGCCCCTCGCCGGATTCTGGAGCAAGGACGAAATCCTGATTACCTCTCTGGAGCACCAGCCGCTGCTCTTCTGGCTGGCGCTGATTACCGTTTTTATGACTGCGTTTTACATGTTCCGCGCCGTCTTTTTGACCTTCGGTGGGGAATATCGCGGCGGCGCGCCCTCTGAACACGGCGAACATTCTGCCCATCCCCACGAATCGCCCGGCGTGATGGTCCAGCCCATGATTTTCCTGGCGCTGCTGGCAGTGCTTTCGGGATTATGGAACGTCACCGGGAGTTTTGCCGCCTTCATGGGTCACGGCGAAACGCACGGCTTCTTGACCGGATTGTTCCATCCCTTCACCCAGCTACTGCCCTGGCTTTCACTGCTGCTGGCGGGTGCGGGCATCTTCCTCGCCTATGCCATGTACAGCAAAAAGTGGCTCTCGGCAGAGAAGTTCGGCGCGGTGTTCCAGCCATTTTATAAACTGTTCGCGCACAAGTACTTCTTCGATGAGCTTTACGAAAATATCATCGTGAGAAAGATCTTGCTGGGCGGGCTGTTCGCGGTTTTCCAGCTATTCGACAAGTACGTTGTAGATGGCGCGGTGAACGGCGCGGCAGGTGTGGTTCGGGTGGGCGGCGGTGTGCTGCGCCGCGTGCAGACCGGGCAGTTGCAGCTTTACGGGCTGTTTATGGCGCTGGGCATCGTCGCGATTGTCCTGGCGAAGTATTTCTTATGAAGATTATGGAGTTGACGGTTGAGCTTTAATTATCTGACGACAATAATCTTCCTGCCGGCGCTCGGCGCGCTGCTGATTGCGCTTCTGGTGCGTGTTTCGGAAAAAGCTATCCGCCGTACTGCCGCTGTGTTTACCTTCATCCCGCTGGCACTGGCGACTTATTTATTCATCGCTTTCGACCGCTCGGCGGGTGCGGCAGGACTTATCCAGTTCGAAGAGTCTGTTCTGTGGATTAGTAACCTCAATGCTTATTATCATGTCGGCGTCGATGGGCTGAGCCTGCCGCTGTTGCTGCTCACCACCTTCCTCGGCTTCCTGGCGGTGCTGATTTCCTGGAAAATCCACGAGCGGGTGCGCGAGTATTTTGCCTGGCTGCTTCTCCTCGAAACGAGCATCCTCGGCGTGTTCGCCTCGCTCGACCTGCTGCTGTTCTTCCTCTTCTGGGAAATCGAGGTTATCCCGATGTACTTCCTGATTTCTATCTGGGGCGCCGGTCGCAAGGAATACTCGGCGACGAAGTATGTCATCTACACTCTCTTCGGCAGCGCGTTCATGCTGGCGGGGATTCTCAGCCTGTGGTACGCCACCCGCACCCTGAACATCGTGGAAATTACCCGCGGCGCCGGGATGGTGCAGTCGATAATGCAGCCGAATATTATCTTCATTCTGCTGTTAATCGGGTTTGCCGTGAAATTGCCGGTCTTTCCGCTGCACACCTGGCTGCCGGACGCTCACACCGATGCCCCCACCGCGGTGAGCGTGATGCTCGCCGGTACCCTGATTAAGATGGGCGGCTACGGCATGATTCGCGTGGTCAGCTTCTTCCCGCCGATAGCCCGGGACTACGCGCCGGTTCTGGTGGCACTCGCAATTATCGGCGTGCTGTACGGAGCGGCGGTGACTCTGCGGCAGCATGATATCAAGCGGCTGATTGCTTATAGCAGCGTGAGTCACATGGGCTATGTCCTGCTGGGCATCTTCGCGTTGAGCCAGGTGAGCCTGACCGGCGCGAGCCTGCAAATGTTCAGTCACGGCGTGGTGACCGGGCTGCTCTTCGCTATGGCGGGGCTGGTCATCCATAATGTTGAAGAACGGGATTTGCGCAAGCTGGGCGGACTGGCGCGGCAGGCGCCGGTGATGGCGGTGGTCTTCTCCGTCGCGGGACTGGCTTCGCTGGGACTGCCGCTGACCAGCGGTTTCGCCGCCGAGTTCCTCATCTTCGTGGGAAGTTTCTCCAGCAAGATGGTCGCGGGCATCCAGGTCTATACCCTGCTTGGCGTGCTGGGCGTAGTGCTCACCGCCGGCTATATCCTGTGGATGCTGCAGAGAGCGTTTTACGGTCCGCCGAAAGACGAGTTCCATCATGTGCATGACGCGGACAACCTGGAAAAATTTTACATGTTCATCCTGATTGCCGTGATTATTGCGGTCGGCGTTTATCCGGCAGTCCTGACCGATATGATTAAGCTGGGCGTAGCGCCCATCCTGAAATTTTTAAGCTAGGGAATTAAGGAGATTATTTTGAATCTGGCGTTGCTGCTCCCGGAAATCGCCCTGCTGGCGACGGCGATAATCGTCATCTTCGTCGACCTGTTCGTGCGGTCGAAATGGCTGCTGAGCCGGCTGAGCCTGTCCGGGCTGGTGGTATCGGGGGCGTTTGCCGCGACGATGTGGGGCGGCGAATACACCTCTCTCTTCAATAACATGCTGGCGGTGGACAACTTTGCCGTCTTTTTCAAGCTCCTCTTTATCGGCATCGTCTTTCTGGTAATCCTGGCGTCTGCCGATTATGTAAGCAAATTCGACCGTTTTCAGGGTGAGTATTATGCCCTGCTCCTGCTGGCGGCGGTCGGCATGATGCTGATGGCAGCTACCGCCGACCTGATTTCCCTTTACCTGTCGCTGGAGTTGACCAGCATTTCCCTGTATGCGCTTGTCGGGTTCCTCAAAGACAACCGTTCCAGCGAAGCCGCCTTGAAGTATCTGCTGCTCGGCGCGCTGGCTTCCGCGGTGCTGCTCTACGGCATGGCGCTGGTCTTCGGTTATACCGGTCGGACGCAGCTTGGCGAGATTGCCCGTGTCCTGCAATCGATGCCGCCGCGCCTGCTGTTCTCCAGTCCCGCCCTGCTGGTCGGGCTTATCCTGCTGGTCAGCGGCTTCGGCTTCAAGATTGCCGCCGTGCCTTTCCAGATGTGGGTGCCGGATGTCTACGAAGGCGCGCCCACGCCGGTGACCGCCTATCTTTCGGTGGGCAGCAAGGCGGCTGGATTCGCCATTATCCTGCGCGTCTTGTTATCCGCTTTCGGTCAGCCGATGCTGAGCATCAACTGGGGCTTCATCTTCGCGGCACTCGCGGTTATCAGCATGACCATCGGCAATCTCGCGGCGATTCCCCAGACTAACATCAAGCGGATGCTGGGGTATTCGAGCATCGCCCAGGCGGGTTACCTGATGGTCGGTCTGGCGGCGGTGGGCTTCGGAGTATCGCGTGACGTTGCCGGACAGAGTGGCGTGCTGTTCTTCCTGGCGAGCTACGCCCTGACCAACCTGGGGGCGTTTATCGCGATAATTGCCATTTCCAACCGGTTCAACAGTGATACGATTGCAGACTATGCCGGACTGGGGCGGCAGTCGCCTCTGATGGCGCTGGCGCTGACGCTCTGCCTGATTTCCCTGATTGGTATGCCGCCGGCGGCGGGCTTCATGGCGAAGTTTTTCCTTTTCAGCAGCGCTGTCCGCCATGGACTAATCTGGTTGGTGGTGATTGCGGTCGTCAACAGCGTTATTTCCGCCTATTACTACCTGCGGGTGGTCAAGGTGATGTGGTTCGGGCAGCCCGCTTCCGAGGGGAAGGTATTTTCCTCCGGCGGACTGCGGCTGGCGCTGGTGCTCTGCTGTCTCGGCGTGCTCCTGCTGGGTATCATGCCGGACGTGGTGATGCGCATCGCCCATTTTGCCGCCAGCATGTTCCAGATGTAGCTTCTTGTCCATGTCCGTGCGTTGATAGCGCTCAATTAATAGATAATAGAGGGAAGCAGTGATGCTCCCTTTTTGTTTACCTTTTTCATAATAAAACCGCCTTAAAGTACTACGAGTATTCATTGACACCTGAATTATTTTGGTACTAGTATAAAAATGGCTATCATGAGTATGAATACAATTTTCAGGCAGTAATAGGAGAGCTGACGTGAACTGGAAACTGCTGTTTTTACCAGTCTTTACGGCGATGCTCGCTGCTGTTACGGGATGCCCAACCGCACCGGCATCAAATCCAACGCCGACACCAACCCCAACTCTTCAAAATCAGCAGCCGATTGAAGTTGTATCTGTAATGGAACCTTTTGAAGGGCTAGCAAACCCCGCGGGACCACTTGTTGAAATAACTCTGAAGAACGTGTCTGACGAGCCGGCAGTCTCGTTATCTGCCACGCTTCAGCAGATTAAAGGAATGTACGGAGACGAAGAATTCGGTTTTGTCCTCAATGTGACCGCTGCAAACCCCCTGATGCCTGATGACACTATCACTTCAAGGTTACACTTAATTCACTCGGGATACAGCGACAATAAATCATACCCTCTCGCGCTAAGTGGTAGCCTGCAAAGCGGGGCTACGTTCGCTTACTCGAGGCAGGTGCGGATTAAGACGCAGCCGTTTACGAATGAACAGCCAATCGAATTTGTATCCGCATTAGGTCCTGTTCCGCCTTTTAACCTTGGAGACTTGCATACCCCCGGAGGGTGGTCAGCCGAGATAACCCTCAAGAATGCGGGCGACGAGCCAGTCATCGCTGTATCGGTAACGCTTCTAACTTCTGCCGGAGATCATAATTATAGCTCCGACCTTCATTTTGATGTTACTTCCTCAAATCCCCTTTTGCCTGGTATGATCATCAGTGCTAAAGGTAAAATGTACTCTATCAGCGGCGAGATTACCTATTCTCTGGGAATATTCGGTACTTTGCAGAGCGGAACTGCCTTCCATATTTACAGCATGCCAATTCAGATTAACGCTCCCTGAAGTCTAGTTATATTGTAGTTGAAACACACATGAACAGCAGGCGTTTTAACTGCGGAAAGGAGGTTGCCTTGAGCAAACTCTCAGTATCCCTCAAGATTTATCTCGGACTTATCCTGGCGCTGGCTGTTTCCAACGCCATCCAGATTTACCTGCCGTCTTACACCAGCCTGATGCCCGGCGCCGCCGAACTGCCCGCTCCGGTACAAGTAATTGCCCTGATAAACGCCGGGATTGCGATATTCGTCTACGGCGGGCTGGGACTGCTCGGGTTGAAACTGGCGGGCAAGCTCGGATTTGCCGGCATCTGGGAGCCGGGTGTCAATAATCGGCAAAGGTTTTTAACTCCAGCCGTTATCGGGGCAGCGCTCGGTGTGTTCCTGATTATCGCGGATATCATCTTCAGCCAGTTCAACGGTATCGGCAGGTTCCAGCACCCCGCGTTTCCGGCATCGATTTTTGCCTCGCTCAGCGCCGGCATCGGCGAGGAGATATTGTTCCGCCTGTTCTTCATTCCGCTGTGGGTATGGCTCATATCCTCTTTGATTCTGCGGGGCAAAGGGCGCAGCCCGGTGTTCTGGATTATTTCGGTTGTTTCGGCGCTTGCTTTCGCGCTGGGACATCTGCCGGCGGTGATGGTGCTGTACGGCTATAAGACCGTGGCGGAAATCTCTCCCGTTCTGATGTTCGAGATTATCCTGCTCAACGGCATAATCTCAATTTTTGCGGCTTATTATCTGCGGAAATACGGTTTCCTGGCGGCAGCCGGCATCCATTTCTGGACGGATATCGTCTGGCACGTCATCTGGGGCATTTTTTAACCCTATAGATTGCAACCGCTAACTGATGTCTTTTTTCACCAGCCATAATACCAGCGCGCCGGCGAAGGCAGCCAGTGTCCCGGTGATAAAAGCTACCGCATAACTGTGGCTGACATCGAAAATAAATCCTGCCGCCACTGGTCCCAGCGCCGCACCGACGCCGAAACCGACATCCAGAGCGCCCAGGATAACCCCGATTTTGCGCAGACCGAAGGTATCTCCCACCAGCGCCGCCGTCGTCGGGCCGACTCCCCCCAGCCCGAAACCGAAGACCAGCGCGAACAGGTAGAATGCCCATAGTCCGTCTGCCCAGATGAGAAACAGCAGCGATACTCCCTGGAGCACGGTGCAGGAGACCGCCATCAGCTTTCTGCCGAACCGGTCGGCGACGATGCCCAGCAGGATTCTCCCTGCCACAGAGGCAAAACCCAGCACGCTCATTATCGTCGCCGCCTGCTCTCCGGAGATGCCGGTATCGGTGGCATGGGGGACGAGGTGGGTGTAGACCAGGAACAGGCAGGTGCCGAATAGCATGAAGTTGAGCCACAGCAGGATGAAATTCCGGCTCCGCAGCAATTTGGAAAACGGCAGGTCGGGAACCATTGCGGCGGCGCTGCCTGCCGGAGCAGCATCAGTATTTCCCGTCCGGTTCACCACCAGCCGGGATAACGGCAACACGACCACCCAGGCAAGTACTCCGATGATAAGATAAGCCGTGCGCCAATCTAACGACTGGATGAGATAAGCGGCGAGCGGCGATACGACGACCGCACCCAGTCCCGCGCCGGAAAGCGAGATGCCC
>JAQTVW010000086.1 GCA_028706655.1 Dehalococcoidales bacterium
GGTTATGAAACGGTGACCTATTTCGAAAAATTGCCTTCCCCCAAGGTTGATTCCCTCGGCATTCCCGAAGCGCTCTTCATGTTTTTCGATACGATGCTCGTCTTCGACCACGTCACACACAGAATCAAGGTGCTCAGCCACGCCCGCCTCGACGGCGATATCGAAGCATCTTACAAGAGAGCTACCGATAAAATCGATGACCTCGTCGACCGTCTAAACCAGCCACTACTCCCGTCATGCTGTCCCGCCAGTGGTAAACAAAACGGGGGTCTTACCTCCAACTTTTCTAAAGCCGACTTTGAAAACTGCGTTCTGAAAATAAAACAGTACATCACCGAGGGCGAAGCTATTCAGGTCGTGCTTTCCCAGCGCCTGGCGCGCCCGACGCAGGCGGCGCCCTTTGAAATCTACCGCGCGCTGCGCTCCATCAATCCCTCGCCGTACATGTTCTTTTTTGATTTCAAGGATTTCCATATCATCGGGGCATCGCCGGAGATGCTGGTCAGGGTCGAGGACGGCGCGGTCATGACGCGTCCTCTCGCCGGCACCCGCCCGCGCGGCAAGACGCCCGCCGAGGATGTAGCGCTGGAGCAGGAATTACGCCGTGATGAGAAGGAGCGCGCCGAACACATTATGCTCGTCGACCTGGGGCGCAACGACATCGGGCGGGTCAGCGAACCCGGCACGGTCAAAGTGAGCGACCTGATGGATGTGGAGCGCTACTCCCACGTGATGCACCTGGTTACCCACGTGCAGGGTAAACTCAGGAAAGACCTGACCGCCTTTGACGCGCTCAGAGCCTGCTTCCCGGCCGGGACGGTATCGGGTGCGCCGAAAATCCGCGCGATGGAAATTATCGCGGAACTGGAACCGGAGAAACGCGGCGCTTATGCAGGGGCGGCGGGTTACTTCTCATTCTCCGGCAACATGGATATGGCAATCGCCATCCGCACGATGGTGATGAAAGAGGGCACCGCCTACGTGCAGGCAGGCGGCGGCATCGTCTACGACAGCGTGCCTGAACGCGAACACCAGGAGTCGTTGAATAAGGCGCGGGCGTTACTAAAAGCCATCGAGCAGGCGGAACTCGCTATCGTGAAAGGAGGCAACCATGCTGCTGCTCATCGATAACTATGACAGCTTTACCTATAACCTGTTCCAGTACCTGAGCGAACTGGGAGCAGACGTGAAGGTGGAGCGCAACGATAAGACCGCAATTGACGAAATCGAGCGCATGCAGCCGGAGCGCATCGTGATTTCGCCGGGTCCCTCGACGCCATTACAGGCGGGCATCTCTAACGAGGTCATCAGGTATTTCGGGCCGCGGCTGCCGGTGCTCGGCGTTTGCCTGGGACACGAGTGCATAGGTCACAGCTACGGCGGCGCTATCGGGCAGGCGCCGTCAATCATGCACGGCAAGTCGTCCTCTGTCCATCATAACAATCAGGGTCTTTTTGCCGGTCTGCCCAATCCGTTTTCCGCTATCCGCTACCACTCCCTGATAGTCACCCGTGAGAATCTCCCCGATTCTCTGGAGGTGACGGCTTGGACTGACGACGGTACTATCATGGGGCTGAAGCATCGCGAATACCCGGTGCAGGGCGTGCAGTTCCACCCGGAATCATTTATGACCGAAGCCGGCAAAGACCTGCTCAAGAATTTCTTAGCAATGGGAGACAACTAAAATGATTAAAGAAGCGATTGCCAATTTGATAACCGGGCGTTCGTTGACCACGGCGGAATCCGCCGCCGTGATGGAAGAAATTATGAGCGGCAACGCTACCCCCGCCCAGTTAGGCGCATTTCTCACCGCGCTGCGCATCAAAGGAGAGACTGCGGAAGAAATTGCCGGACTCGCCGGTGTCATGCGGGCAAAGGCGACCCATGTCGCTACCACAGGAAATCTCCTGGACATCGTAGGCACCGGCGGCGATGGTGCCAATACATTCAATATTTCCACGGCGGCAGCTTTCGTCGCCGCGGGAGCGGACGTCAAAGTCGCCAAACACGGCAACCGCGCCGCCGGAAGCCAGTGCGGCAGTGCCGATGTATTGGAAGCGTTGGGCGTCAAAATCGACCTTTCCGCAGAACAGGTCCAGAAATGCGTTGAACAGGTGGGCATCGGTTTTATGTTTGCGCCTGCGTTTCACCCTGCCATGAAATACGCGGGACCCACCCGCCGTGAAATCGGCATCCGCACCGTATTCAACATCCTCGGACCGTTAACCAATCCGGCAGGCGCTCAGCACCAGTTGCTCGGAGTCGCCAGTGACGCCCTTGTGGAGAAGATGGCACAGGTATTACACGGACTGGGCTGCCGGCATGCCATCGTCGCCCACGGCGCGGACGGGCTCGATGAAATCACTACCTGCGACCGGACAAGCGTCTGCGAACTGAATAACGGTAATATCAAAACATATACCATCAGCCCCGAAGAATTCGGCTTCACTCGCTCCGCTCCGGACGACCTTAAGGGCGGCACTGCCATGGAAAACGCCGCCATCCTCCGCTCGGTACTTTCCGGCGATTCAGGACCACAGCGGAACATCGTCTTGATGAATGCGGCGGCGGCGCTGCTTGCCTCGGATAAAGTGGCATCGATGAAAGATGGCGTCACTCTCGCTGCCGCCTCAATCGACGGCGGTCATGCCCTGGCAAAACTGGAGCGGCTTATCGAGTTTACGCAGGACTTCCAGAGAGTGAATTGAGATGATTCTGGAGCAGATAGTCGCCGATAATCTGGCTGGTTTAGAGCAGCGGAAACATACTGTCCCGCTGGCGGAATTGCAGAGAAGGATTGCCTTGCAGTCTGCGCCGCTCGATTTTGCCGCAGCGTTAAAGGGAGACCGCCTGCGCCTCATCGCCGAGGTCAAGAAAGCCTCCCCGTCCAAAGGCATCATCCGCGCCGACTTCCACCCAGTGGAGATTGCGCAGACTTATGCGCGCAACGGCGCGGCGGCTGTCTCGGTACTCACCGAATCCCGCTACTTCCAGGGCAGTCTTGATTACCTGCGCGAAATCAGGAAATCACTGGGTAAACGAAACATCCCGCTCCTCCGCAAAGACTTCCTCACCGATGCCTACCAGATATATGAATCGCGGGCTTACGGTGCGGACTGTCTTTTGCTTATCGCGGCAATTCTTACAACGTCGAAATTAAAGGAACTGCTCGACCTGAGTCATCAACTGGGTATGCGTTGTCTGGTGGAAGTCCATAACGAAAAAGAGACGGAAATTGCGCTCGCCAGCGGCGCCGCCATTATCGGCATCAATAACCGCGACCTGAAAACTTTTACGGTCGATATCAATACTACAGCGCGTCTGCGCCCCCACATCCCAGCAGATAGAATCGTGGTCAGCGAAAGCGGCATCAAAGACCGCCAGGACATGAAGAAACTCATTGATTGGGATGTCGATGCCGTGCTTATCGGCGAGGCGTTTATGACAGCGCCGGATATCGCCGTCAAAATGAAGGAGCTATTGTGATCCGGGTCAAGATTTGCGGTCTCTCGGACACTAAGCATGCCCTGATCGCGGCAGAAGCGGACGCGGATTTCGTGGGCATGGTGTTTGCGCCCAGCCGGCGGCGCGTCACTGAAGAACAAGCAACCGTCATCTCGGCAGCTATTCACCAATCAAAGCCAAGACCGGAAATCGTCGGTGTTTTTGTTAATGGACTACCCGAGGAAGTGAACCGCATCGCTGACTTCTGCCAACTCGACCGTGTGCAGCTCAGCGGCGAGGAGAGCCTGGAATACTGCCGCGCCATCCGGCGACCCGTTATTAAAGTGATTCATGTCTCGCCGGACACGATGGTTCAAGATATCCTGCGAGAGATAGAGACCGGCTACCGCACGCTCGGTGAAAATAAAGTCGCTTTCATGTTGGATACGCAGGTCAGCAGCGCTCACGGCGGCACAGGTCGCTCTTTCAGTTGGCACACCGCCCGCGAAGTCGCCGCACACTTTCCCGTCATTATCGCGGGCGGGCTGGACACATCGAACGTGGGAGAACTGCTGGGCAGCGTTCATCCCTGGGGCGTCGATGTTTCCTCCGGTGTGGAAAGCAATACCGGCAAAGACGCCGTCAAAATCCGGGCTTTTCTGGAAGCGGTGCGTCAGGCGGACGCAATTTCCCACCAACTCTAACACTCTTATGTCAATTTAATCCCGATTTTATCAAAACTACGTTTGTCCGCACTTCGAAAATACGTGCGTTTACGTATACTCGTTTGCCTCCTTAAACGATAAGATATAATCAAGGTTACTCTGAAGGTGTTATCGTGAAAAGAAATCGGGTGATGTTTATCGTCCTGATATTTGCGTTATTAGCGTTACTGACAGCCTGCCAAACGTCCCAGCCATCACCGATTATGCCTTCAGCGACAGTGCCCTCAGCTACTACTGCGTCGCCAACCACATCGACACCAATCCCGCCTCCGGTCGTCGTACTCCCGACAACAACAAATCCGCAACCCACGCTTACTTCCACGCCTGCGCCCGGTAGTCCTACGCTGGTGCCGCCGCCAACCCCGGTGCCGACGCCGATACAAACAACCAGACCACCTCCGCCTCCAACGACGACGCCAACTCCAGCGCCGATAACCAAAATTACCATTGATTTAATCGCCCAGAATTTCGCTTTTGATATGAAAGTAATTACGGTGCCCGCCGGGGCGCAGGTGACCGTAAATTTCGCCAATAAAGATTCCGTTCCCCATAACCTGGCAATTTACACAGATGCTTCCGCCACTGCCGCGATCTTCAAGGGAGACATCGCTAACGGTTCCGGCACAATTACTTATACCTTCTCCGCGCCAGCGGCACCGGGCACTTATTTCTTCCGTTGCGATATCCATCCGAGCATGACCGGCGATTTCACGGTGACGCCAAAATAACAAACACGCCGGCTCACAGTCAGACGAGAGGCGAATAATTAAGGAGTTGAAATGAAAACCCCTGATGGTCGTCTTCGCCGTACTGCAATTATCATTTTACTGGCGGCGATCACCGTCGGGATTTCGTTAACAGGATGTGCCAGAGAATCCGAACCAGGCACTTTACAAGGAGTTGTCACAATCGGACCCATCCAGCCGGTGGAGCGCCCCGGCAGCCAGCCGCCGGTCTCTCCGGAAGTATTCAAGGCTCGCAAAATAATGGTGTATGACAGCGCCCGTAAAAATCTGGTCACAGAGGTAGCAATTGAGCAGATAGGACAGGGACCGACCGGTTCCTATCAGGTACAACTCAGAGCGGGCAGATACGTCGTGGATATTAACCACCTCGGCATCGACAGCAGCAATGAAGTCCCCGCGAATATCGAGATAAAATCAGGGCAGCGGACGGAATTGGATATTTCCATTGATACCGGCATTCGCTGACACTAAATGACACGAAATTGTAACTATTTTACTCTGCCTGTTATAACTTTGCTATCGTCTGCCGTCTATAATCGTGCTGAGTACGTAAACGTAATATCAGACAACCGATAGGAGAGGAGAAGAAAATGTATAAGCGCATTATGGTCCCGATGGATGGCTCCGACCTGGCAGAGTGCGTGCTGCCCCATGTTGAGACGATTATCAAGGGGTGCAATGTCCCGGACGTAATTTTTGTACGTGCTCTTGAGCCCATGCACCGGGCAGCGGGAGGCGGCGATTTTTACATCGGTGAGGAGCTCCTGAAAAAAATTGAGACAGACGCGCGTGACACAGCTAAAGATTACCTCTCCAAACTCGTCGGCAGCCTGAAATTTGAAAACGCCAACCTCCAGTGGAAGCTGCTGCCTGCCCCGGAGAATATGGGAGTCGCCGAGGAGATAGCCAAATTTGCCGAAAAGAATAATGTCGATCTTATTATAATTTCAACCCACGGGCGTTCCGGTGTCAGCCGCTGGGTGCTGGGCAGTGTCGCTGACCGTATCTTGCGCTCCGCCTGCGTGCCGGTACTGATGGTGCGCGCTCCGGGGTGCATCCCGGACGTCCAGCCATAGAGCCATAGCGCACGGACAAGAATATGGAACCGGAGGAAGAAACATGGCGTATTTTATAAATGACGATTGCATCCTGTGCGGCGCCTGCGAACCGGAGTGCCCCAACCAGGCAATCAGCGAGGGCAAGACGAAATATGTTATCAATCCGGAACGCTGCGCCGAATGCGTGGGTTCTTTCCCGGCTTCACGCTGTGCCGAAGTATGCCCCGTAGATGCCTGCCATCCCGACCCGGCGCATCCGGAGGATAAGACGCAACTCCTGGAGAAATGGCGCAAGATGCACCTCGGCGAAAAGCCCGCGGAGGGAACTTACTAGAGCTGTTTTGCTTCAACCAACTTTGTCATTATACCAAGCGAAGCGGAGAACCCATCATCTAATAGATTCTCCGTTTCGTTCAGCCACGTTCCCACTTTCCCCCTTTCACGGCGACATTGATTTTTACCTTCCGTTAAGGTTTACCACAGATATTTTTATGTTTTGTTTATCCCCAATCTGTCATTCTGTTAGTGTAAATTCAGAACCGAAATACCTTGGACAGGCACTTACAAAATGTTTAGTTTTACAAGCGGCGTCAAAAACTCAAAGGAAGTGAAAGAACCAGAGGTGACGGCTGAGGAATACCGGGAAAGGCTGGAACTCCTTTATGACGTCGCCCAGCAAGCAAGTTCCTTCGCTGAAGTCTCCAAACTCTTGCAGGAAGTCCTGGTTGTTATTGAACAACTCCTCCATGGTTCAGCCTCGACGCTGCTCCTGATTGACCACGAACAGCGCGAGCTCTATGCCCAGGCGGCAGGCGGCTCTGCGGCAAACACCTTGAAACAGATGCGGCTGAACCTGGATGCGGGCATCACCGGCTGGGTCGCCCGCCACGCCGAACCGGTTATCGTCAACGATGTCAGCCAGGACAAGCGCTTCAACAAGGAAGTTGATAATCTTTCCGGCTTCGTCACCAAATCCATCATCGCGGCGCCGCTGATGCGCGGGCGCGAGGTTATCGGCGTTATCGAAGCTCTCAACAAAGCGGACGGTACTGATTTTACCAAAAAGGACCTCGGCATCCTGACCGGCTTCGCTAGTACCGAAGCCCTGATTCTGCTCGTCTCCATGGCAGGCACGGCAATAAATAACATCAAGCTCCATGAAGAAATGTTGGATGGATACCGCAGCACGGTAGAAGCCCTGGTTACCGCCGCCGATTCAAAAGACCCTTATGCCTGCGGACATTCCCGCCGCGTTTGTGAATATGTCATGATGGCGGCAAAAACAATGGATCTTACTCCTGAAGAGCACCGAGTCATCGAATTCGGCGCGCTGCTCCATGACATCGGGAAAATCGGCATCGATGATGCCATACTGCGCCGCCCCCGCCCCCTGACCGACGAAGAGTGGTACATCATTCGCAAGCACCCTCTTCGCGGCGCAAACATCGTTGCGGAAATCCCGTTCCTGGAGAAGACCAAAGACATCGTCATGAGCCACCACGAACGGTATGACGGCACCGGATATCCCAAGGGTCTCAAGGGCGAAAACATCCCCCTTGGCGCCCGTCTTGTGGCGGTTGCCGATGCCTTCGACACCATGACGAGAGACCATTCCTACCGCCCGGTGCTCAGCACCGGAGATGCCATTAACGAGCTGATTGCCGGCACCGGCACCCAATTCTGCCCGGTTGCCGTGGGCGCTTTTATTGCCGAATTCAAGAAACAAAACCAGGTATTAATCGGCGAGAATGACAACATCGCTTCTGAATCAAATGTTTTGAAGGATGCCGAAGCCATCGAGTCTGAAACAACGGATGCCGTACAGGCGGATGAAGCAAAAATAATCGCGCTCGTTGAGGCGGAAGAAAAAATCCAAGAAACCCCTCAGGCAGAGCCGGTTACCGTAACGGCAGCAGTAGAAATAACCCCGCTTGCTCCGGAGACTCCGCCGGAGCCTGCGGCTGAAGAGACGACCGCACAGGCTGAAGAAACAGCTACTGTAGCGGAAGAACCGGCGCAAGATACTCCCCCGGCAGGACCGGAGAAAGAGACCTTCGAGGGAGATATCCAGATTAAATTCGATTCTTCCGCCAGTTTTGCCCAGATAAGACATTGCAAGGAAAATTTGAAACAGCTAGCTAACCTGAAGATAATACTGGATAGCTGGTCTGATGAAGAGGGCGCGGTAATCACCGTACGCGCCGAAAAACCTGTCGAAATGGAACGCCTTTTCGCCGGGCTTCCCGCCGTGCAGTTCGTTGACCGAATCGGCGACCGTCTGCTGATCGTCGCGGCATCTTCGGCGGTAGCTTCGAGCTAGGAACTAAGCATTCTTCAGTCGATGGTAATCCAGTGCTTGTTTCAGCGCAAACGCGCCCCTTTTGATTGACGGAAAAGCCGGGATTCCTCTCGCCTGAAACTTCCGTGTCACGTCCCTCGCCCGCTCCATGCCGCGCGGTGTAGAATAAGAAACAATCGCCATCACCGGTTTCCCGTACCGGTCCCTCACATCAGCCATCATCGAAACATTGC
>JAQTVW010000087.1 GCA_028706655.1 Dehalococcoidales bacterium
GCCACCTCCTTTTTCAGGTGGTCGAGGATGTATTGCGGGGTAATGGGTCGACCGTCATAGCGGAGGATGCTGTTATCTGCCTTGATACCCGTTTCCCGCCGGATGAGCTGCGCCATCTGCCCGGTGGCGTTGCTTTCTATCACGATATTTTTCCTCCTGCCGAGCGCTTTGACCGTTGCTTCCGCCGGGAAGGGCCAGATTTCGCTGAAATGGATATGATTGGCAACAACACCTTCTTTCCGGAGCAGGGTAACGGCTTCGGCGATGGCGCCGTAAGTGCTGCCCCAGCCGACAAGGTTAAGTTCGGCTTTGGGCGATTTTTTAATCTGCGGAGGGCTAATCTCAGCCTTTAGACCGTTCGCCTTGCGCAGCCGCTTTTCGTCCATCATGATGCGCATGGCGGCGTCTTCGATGATATGTCCCGCCTCATCGTGCTCGTCCGAATCAGTGACCACGAGGGCTTTGCCCAGTCCCGGCAGCGCCCGCGGCGAAATGCCCGATTTATTGATGCGGTGTCTTTTATAATCCATAAGTTTGTTTGCTGCTGCCGCGGAGAGCAGGTCGCCGCGCTCTATTTTAACCTGCTTCAAATCGAAACGCTCTGCGGTTGAGTACGAGCTTGCCAGGTGGTGGTCGGTCAGGATGAGCGCGGGCACCTGGTATTTTTCGGCAAGGTTGAAGGCTTTCACTGTGATAGAAAAGGCTTCCGCGACGGTGGCGGGCGCGAAGAGGGCGCGGGGGAACTCGCCGTGACCGGCATGCAGCGCGAACCAGAGCTCGCCCTGTTCGGTGCGCGTGGGCAGACCGGTGGCAGGTCCGGGACGCTGTCCCAGCATGATGACCAACGGCGATTCGGTCATGCCGGCGAGCGCCAGTCCTTCGACCATCAGGGCGAAGCCGCCACCGGAAGTGGCGACCATCGCACGGGTGCCGGCATACCCGGCGCCGACCGCCATGTTGATGGCGGCAATCTCGTCTTCCACATGAATCATGACAATATCGCGGGTCAAGCTCTGCGCGGCAAGATACTCCAGGATGGAGGTAGTGGGCGTCATCGGGTAGCCTGCCACGAACTTGCAGCCGCCCGCCAGCGCCCCTACCGAGAGCGCTTCGTTGCCGTTGAGCAACATCCGGCTCGGCGCGTTCTTCACCGGTTTCAGCTTTTGCCCGTTGCCGCGTTTGAGGGTGAAATCGTATCCCGCCCGCGCCGCTTTGATATTATCGGCGATAAGCTTGTCACCGGCTTTGGCGAATTCTTTTTTTAAAACTTCTTCCAGCTGGGCGAAATCGCAGGCGGTCAATCCGAGGGCGGCGCCCACCGCGACAGTGTTGACCATGAGCTTGTTCTGGGCGGTTTCCATCGCCAGCCGGTTGAGCGGGACGTCCAGGCATCCGGCAGATTCCTCTGTGAACTTAGTCTGTTCGCGGTCATGGATAATCACGCCGTTCGCTTTTAGTTCGCCCCGGTGCAGGTCGATGGTCTCGCGGTTGAGGGCAATGAGCGCATCCAGCTTTTCCGATAACGTCAGTACCGGCTGTTCGCTGACCCTGACGCGGAAAAAGTTGTGTCCGCCGCGGACGCGGCTCTCGTAGTCCTGGTCGGCAAAGATGTGATAACCGCCGCGGGACAGCGTCTTTGCGATAATCATACCCACGGATTGGATACCCTGCCCCGCCTCCCCGCCCGCCAGGAAGTTGAAATCGGTCGCCATGAGGCCACCTCCCGATAATATTTTAAGGTAGTTGTTTTCTGTCCGGTGAGGTTATGCCAATCCCTTGTGTTTTTCCGCGATGGTCGCCGCCAGCGTTTCCAGCGCCTGGAAGTCCTCCGGTCTGGGTAATCCCTTTATCATCACGGTGGGCAACAGTTCTACTTTGAGGTTGGGAATCATCTTGGCAATATCTTCCACCGCTCGGCCTCCCCAACCGTAGGAACCGATAACTGTTGCGAAACGCAGCTTGGGACGCAGGGCGTTCGCCAGGAAAGCAGCGTAGGCGACTTTGGGATGAGGTCCTACCAATGCGGTGGGCGTGCCCACGACCAGCGTGGCGGCATCCACCAGCGCCATCGCCAGTTTGCCGATATCCGCATCGCTGAGGTCGAACTGCTCGACGGTGACGCCCTTTTGCGCCAGTGATTCCACGAGGTAGTTGACCATCAGGCGCGTGCTGCCGTGCATCGAAATATAAGGCAATACCACAACGTTCTTCGGCGGGGCGACCGCCCAATCGCGGTAGGCGTCCATGATGAACTGCGGCTTCTGATGAATCGGCCCATGACTGGGCGCAATCATATCGATGGCGTAAACCTTCAGCATTTCCAGATGCCTTTCGATGTTGGTACGGAAGGGCATCATGATTTCGGCATAATACCGCTTGGCGGACTCATAGACGCGACCCTCATCAGTGACGTAGAGGCTGGAAGCCGCCAGGTGGGAACCGAAAAAATCGCAGGGGAAGAGGATGCGGTCTTCCTTGAGGTAAGTCAGCATCGTCTCCGGCCAGTGCACCCACGCCGCGTGGAGGAACTCCAGCGTTTTATCGCCCAGCGAAACCGTTTCCCGGTCCGCCACGGCGGTTATCCGGTCTTCAGGGATGCGGAGCATGTCCATCAACATCGGCTTGCACTTGGCGGTGCACAGTACTTTTGCCTGCGGGTACTTCGTCACCGCCGCGGGGAGTGCACCCGAGTGGTCCTGCTCAGCGTGGTTGGTGACGATATAATCGATATTCTTGATGTTGAGGCTGTCCAGGCGTTCGAGGAAGATGCTTTCGGTGCGGGGGTCGGAAGTGTCAACCAACGCCGTCTTCTGGCTGCCCTGTATCAAATATGAATTGTAGCTGGTGCCATCGGGGAGGGGAATCAGCTCATCAAAGAGCCGGCGGTCCCAATCGATAGCGCCCACCCAATAAATCCCGGGTTTAATCTGTCTCGCCTGCATGGTCATTTGACCTCCTCAAAATCGCTCTTGGCGGCGCCGCAAACGGGGCAGGTCCAACCATCAGGCAGCGCCGAAAACGGTGTGCCCGGTGTGATGCCGCTAGCCGGGTCGCCCTGTGACGGGTCGTAAATGTAACCGCATACCTTGCATTGATATTTCGTCATGTCTCCTTTAACCTCCGATTTTAGTGGTGGTGGCGGCTTGACCTCCGGCTTTTCCGCGATGTAGGTCGCCGCAGTCTTAGGCGTTTTGCCGCCTTTAATCTGGTGAAAGTAGTCATAGGTCATGCAGGACTCTTCCGTGAGAATATCGGCGTTGACAATCTGTCCTACGAAAAGTGTATGCGTACCGACATCCATTTCCTGCGTGACCCGCGCTTCCAGGTAGGCAACCGCATTGTCCAGTACGATGGGCGCACTAGTCTCCCCGATTCGGTAGGTAATGTTTTCAAACTTATTGATGTCACGCCCCGACTTGAAGCCGAATAGCCCGATGAATGTCATCGGCGTTCCTTCGCACAGCATCGAGACGGCGAAGACGCGGCTTTCTTTGATGAACTCCCAGGTCAGGTTTTTCTTGTTGATGCTGATGGCGACCGTCGGCGGGTCCGAGGTCACCTGGAATACCGCATTGGCAATCTGTCCGTTGAGACGCTCCCCTTTACGGGAAGAGACAATATAGACTCCATAGCCAATCTTGTGAAGAGCTTTGGGATTCAACTCTGCCCCCTTTTAATAAACAGTATGCGACGGCGCAAATTATACTTCCATATTACGAGGGGCTCAGAATAATAGTCAATAGGTTCCTTTGAGTAAATATGGGAGGGAATGAATTTTGCGGGAGAATGATGATTGGCTTTACTTGACCTTTACCGGTATACCGCTGACCATCAGGTACACTTCGTCGGCGTGCTGCGCGATTTTCTGGTTAGCCTTGCCGAGCAGGTCGCGGTAGACCCGCCCGAGTTTATTCGGCGGCACGAGTCCCAGCCCGACCTCGTTGGTCACTAAAATAAAGGTCGCCGGTACCATTTTCGCAGCGGCAAACAAACCATCAATTTCTTCATTGACGGCTTTTTCCGCAGCAGGTTCATCGACCTGCTCGCCGGAAGCATCGGAGTATTGTTGAATGATATTACTGACCAGAAGGGTGAGACAATCGACAACGACCGTGCGAACCGGGGCGGCATGCTGTTGTATCCGGGCGCCGATGTTACGGGGCGCTTCCATGGTCTGCCAGTCAATGGGTCGGTCTTGTTTGTGTTTTTCAATACGGCGGCGCATTTCCTCATCTCCGGGCTCGGCGGTGGCGACAAACAGCACCGGTGCAGGGGACTTTTTGGCAATCTCCTGGGCGTAGGTACTTTTACCGCTGCGCGCGCCGCCGGTGACGAGAATGATTTTAGGTTTGTTTGAAATAATCATATATTGTAATTATTTCCTTATTAGTAGTGACCCATCCTCTGTATCTCCCTCCCTTGTTTGAAGGGAGGGAGAAGATTAGTTCTTGAAAGGGCTTTGCCCCTTCAAGCTACCCCGCACGAAGTTTAATGGATAAGAAGAAACAGTTTTATGATTACTTATCTCTTAATTCCGCCGTCCGGATTTCCAGAAACCAGTGCTTGTCGCGGAGGATTTTCTCGCTTTGGGTAACCTCCAGTCGTTTTTTGAACAGGGGACCATTGACCACCAGAGTATGGTATTCGCCGGCTTCTCCGCAGGGTGTGATGGACTTGCCCATGCCTGACAGGTCGTGGAGGAACTGATTGTCGATTTTACGCCCCAGCCATTCTTTGCCGAGGACATCTGCGTTCGTGGCGACGACGATTGCCTCGAAGCCGAGCGCGATAAGTTCCCGCATGATTTGTGTCTGATCGTTGAGCCAGAGCGGGAGGTGGAAGGAGATGCCTGATTTTTCACAGATTCGCTCAATCCATTCGCGGTGCGCGTTGAAATCGATGTCCCCGAAAATACCTTCGGTGATGCCTTCCTGTCTGAAAGTCTGAAGCATTTTGATGAACTCGGCTTCGTAGCCGTCCCAGGCTGCCGGTCGCTGTACCAGTCGCACGCCCATCGCCTGCGCCTGCTGTTGCAGTACCGTGTCCGTCAGTCCGTGGCTGCGGGAATGCCTGCCGTCCTCGGTTGCCATGTTCAGCAGGCAGCGAATTTCCAGTTCGCTCTTTTGCGCCCGGTATGCGGCGAGACAGCTGTCTTTACCGCCGCTCCAGGAAACGAACGCCGCTTTTGATTTAATAACGCTCATTTTTTAGCCTCTTCTTCTGATACCTGCGCTTCGGTAAAGGTAGCCATTTCCGCCAGGGTGCGGGCGGCGGCTTCCGCCAGGAAAATGCCCAGCGCCGCTCCGGTGCCCTCGCCCAGTCTCATGTCCAGCCGGAGCAGCGGCGTTAGTCCCATGTGGTCGAGCATAATCTGGTGCCCCGGCTCGGCGGAAAGATGCGCGGCGATAAGGTATTCTTTCACTACCGGCGCCAGCGAAGTGGCGATAAGAGCGGCTGCCCCGGAGATAAATCCATCGATGACCACCGGGACATGGTGGGCGGCGGCGCCCAGCATCACTCCCGCCAGCCCGCCGATTTCAAATCCGCCGACCTTCGCCAGTACGTCCAATGGCTGAGAAGCATCGGGGTGATTGCAGGAAATCGCGCGTTCAATCACGTTTACCTTGTGTTTCAACTGGTCGTCGCTCAGCCCGGTGCCGCGTCCCGTCACAGTAGCGACCGGCTTGCCGGTGATGACGGCGCAGATTGCCGCGCTGGGTGTCGTGTTGCCGATGCCCATGTCTCCCGTACCCACGATATCCAGTCCTTTGGCGATTTCCGCAGAGACAATATCGATGCCGGTTTCGATTGCCTGGACCGCCTGCTCCGCGGTCATCGCAGGGCAGATACACATATTTTGCGTGCCGTAGCCGCACTTGCGGATTAGCAGGGATGGATGTGCGGCAAGGTCGCGGGCGACACCCATGTCTGCCACAATGATGCGGGCATTTACCTGGCGCGCCAGTACGTTGATGCCCGCGCCGCCGTGGAGGAAATTGCCGACCATCTGGGCGGTGACCTCCTGCGGCCAGTTGCCCACCTTTTCCGCGACGACGCCGTGATCGCCAGCCATGGTAATAATGACCTTGTTTTTAATTACGGGCAGCGGCTTGCGCTGGACTCCCGCCAGACGGATGGATAGCTCTTCCAATCGACCCAGACTGCCCGGCGGCTTGGTCAGCGTACCCTGACGTTCCTGTGCCTTTGCCATAGCCGCCTTGTCCAGCGGTTTGATTGCCTTGATGGTACTTGTGATTTTATTCATATGAGCCTTTCTCTTCCGTTTTAAGTACTGCTTCCAGCGCCTTGATGAAACGGCGGCATTCGGTCAGAGTGCGCGGCGCCAACCTGATATATTCCGGCAGCCCGAAGGAAGCACAGTCCCGCACCAGGATTCCATGTCTGAGCAGCTTGCTTCGTAGCGCCGCGGCATTGCCCGCCTTGACCATGAAGAAGTTAGCGGCGGAGGTGATTGGCGGCAAGCCAAGCCGTTTCAGATTCGCTATCAGATAATGCTGTGCCTGTGCCAGTTTCTTTTTCGATTGCTGTAAATAATCATCATTATCGAGAACGATGCCGCCGACTTCCTGGGCGAGGGCATTGACGTTCCACGGCGGGCAGACGCGGCACAGAGTTGTGATGATTTCCTCGCGGGCAACGGCATAACCCAGCCGCAGTCCCGCTAGTCCGTAGTCCTTGGTCATCGAGCGGAGCAATACGATGTTCCCTTTTGAAATTAGCCCGACCGAAGACCATGTTCTTTCTACAAAACTGAGGTAGGCTTCGTCAAAGATGAGCACGCCGTCGGCCAGGCAGTGCAGAATTGTCTCGATGTCATCCTGCGACAGATAACCGCCGGTGGGATTGTTGGGATTGCAGATAAAGATTGCTTTTGGCTGGTACTGCCGCACCAATCCGGCGATGTCAGACACTTCAGGAGTGAAGCTATCGGCGGGGCGGTATTTGATGACGCGTGCTCCCATTATCCGGCTGGCTACCTCATAATCGTCGTAGGTGGGTTCGACGATGATAACCGGGTCGTTTTTGCGGAAGTAAGCCAGTGCGATGAGGCGGATAAGCTCGGTGGTGCCGTTCCCCGCGATGATATTACCTGGACTCACACACAGTTTTTCCGCAAGCTTCCCGCGCAGCGCCGTTGCGGAAGTATCGGGATACTGCGTGATATTCACCGTTTGCATCGCCCGGCGGATGCCCGGCGGCGGCATGTAGGGATTGACGCACACGCTGAAATCGAGTACCGTGCCGGGATCGATGCCCATCGCCGCCAGTTCGGCATGGTTGATGCCGCCGTGGACGCCCGCTTTCAATAGCGATATTTCCGGTCTAGGTTCCAACGACATAATGGATTACTCCTGCGGCAATGCAGACTGCCGTCCAGCCAAGTGCCGCAACCTGTACCAGTCGCAACGAAGCGTCTATCACGGTCACATTGGGCAGCGGGTTTGCTTCGCCGAGTCGATAATGACCTGTTTTTTCTAATTGTACTCCCAGCGCGCCTGCGGCAGCCGCCATCGTCCAGCCGGCGTTGGGACTGGCGGTCTTGCGGTGTTCCCGGAAGGCGATCTGCCATGAGTTTTTAGCGCTTTTTCCGGAAAAGAGCGCCGCCAGGATGATGAATAATGCGGCAATCCGCGCCGGAAGATAGTTCAAAATAGTGTCCAGGCGGCTGGCAAACTTACCTAAATACTCGTATTTGCCGCGGTAGCCGATCATCGCATCCAGCGTGTTGACCGCGCGGTAGCCGATCGCGCCTGGTATGCCGAGTAAAGTAAAGTAGAACAACGGCGCCACAAAGCTGTCCGTCAGATTTTCCGCTACCGATTCCACTGTCGCGGAGACCATCAGTGCTGGACTCAGTTCCCGCGTGTCCCGTTTGACCAGCGCCCGCAGTTCGAAGCGCGCCTCATCCAGTTTATCTTTGCTCAGCAACTCTCTTATCGTCAGAGCCGCCCGGCGCAGTCCGCGCAGGGAAAAGGTGAGCTTGAACCAGATTGGGGCGACGATAATATATATAATGGTATTCATCTGTGCCAGATAGCCCAGCAGGAAATAGGTCGGCACAACGAACACCGCCATCGTAATAAGGACGATGAACACGCCGTAGATGAATTGAGCGACCGGCGATTGCCGGGGGCTGCCTTTCTCCACGAGTGAAGCGACCTTGCCCATCCATGCTACGGGATGGATAACATTGGGCGGCTCGCCCAGTGCCGCATCGAAAATGACTGCCAGCAGCAGAATCGCGATATTTTCCATATCAAGCTTCCTGCCGGCTCCTTGTTTTGCCGTTGCCCGTGGTGAGCAG
>JAQTVW010000006.1 GCA_028706655.1 Dehalococcoidales bacterium
CCGGGGAGGGATTTCGCTTTTCTCCCATCATCAAGCCACCCTCAATATTATCAAAACCTCATTTCTGTGGTAAGCTTATAGAAGTCGTTACTGCGCGCCGCAAGAGGTGATGAATATGCAGGCTAGTCCGGTCAGAATTCATGCCCGCCCCAAACTGAATGCCCCCAATCTCCTCGCCGCGTGGCCCGGCATCGGCAACGTGTCTGCCATTGCCGCCAACTACCTGACGCGGAAGCTGGAGTTCAAAACCCTCGCCACGCTGGAAGCGGCGGACTTCTTCGAGCCTATCGGCGTGACCGTCAAAGACAACGTCGTGGAAGCGCCGCAGTTCCCCCAGAACAACTTCTACTACTGGAAGAACCGCCGCGGCAAGAGCGATTTAATCATCTTCGTCGGGGAAACGCAGCCGCCCAACCAGAGCTACGACCTGGCGCACTGCATCCTTGATGCGTCCCTCAAATTCGGGGCGAAGCGTATTTATACCTGCGCCGCCGCCATGACCCGCATCCATCACACCGAACCGCCGCGCGTCTGGGGCGTTGCGACCAATCCCGCGGTTGCCGCCGAATTGAAGCCCTACGGACTGATGCCCGCTACCAGCGTGCAGATTGCCGGCATGAACGGGCTGCTCCTCGGCGTGGCGAAGGAAAGGAAAATCGAGGGGGTCTGCCTGCTGGGCGAGGTACCGCAATACGCCGCGCGCATCCAGAACCCGATGGCGGCGCTGGCGGTGCTCCGCGTGCTCACGAAGATACTGGATATTGAAATCGACCTGGCGGAGCTGCAAACGTTCGCCGCCGAGACCAGCGAGCGCATGAAGCAAATGGCTTCCGAGGCGATGGGGGAGTATATCGACCTGTTCACCGAGCCTATCTGGCAGCGCAATGAGGAGGAGGACGAGGGGGAGGAAGGCGAAGGCGAGGACGAGGGCGGCGGACTGAACTGATGATTACCGGCGGTAAAGTGCGCCTGCGGGAGAAACGGCTCGCCGACGCGCGCGACGATTATAACTGGCAGTCCGACCCCGAACTGGCGCAGCTCGATGCCACGTCAGCGCTGCGTGTCCCGTTCGAGGAATACCTGGTGGAATACAGCTACCAGATTCGCCATCCTTCCGATGTCAGCCGCCATTTTTCCATTGAAAGCCCCGATGGCAAACACATCGGCAACTGCACCTACTATAACATCAACGCCAGCAAGGCTGAGGCGGAAATCGGCATCATGATCGGCGACCGCAATTACTGGGACCACGGCTACGGCACCGATGCCATAGACACCCTGCTCGCGTATATTTTCCGCGATACGAATTTGAGCCGCATCTATTTAAAAACCCTCGATTGGAACTTTCGCGCCCAGCGCAGCTTCGCCAAGTCCGGTTTCCGGGCTTGCGGCAACCTGAGCCGGGACGGGCACAGCTTCGTCCTGATGGAGCAGACGCGGGCGCAGTGGCAGACAGGAAAGACAGGAAAAAATGGAGCATCAGATAACTTACGCGCCGATAGAGTGGCTGGGGGATAAGGTCAGGCTGCTCGACCAGACCAGGCTGCCCGGCGAGGAAATCTATATCGAAACCGATGATTACCGCGTCGTCGCGGAGGCTATTAAGGAACTCAAGGTGCGCGGCGCGCCGGCAATCGGCATCGCGGGAGCGTATGGCGTGGCGCTCGGAGCACTAAAAATCGAGGCGGCATCGCCGGAAGAGTTCCGTGCCCGGCTCGCCGAGGTCATCAGCACCATCGCCGGCACGCGCCCCACCGCCCGCAACCTCTTCGGCGCGCTGGAATATCTGCAAAAAGCGGCGCAAACCGGCAAGAGCGTCGCGCAAATCAGAAACAACATCATCGCCGCCGCCATAACCATCCACGAAGAAGAAGCCGCCGCCACCCATAAACTGAGCGAGTATGGCGCGGAGTTGATTCAAGACGGCGATACCATTTTGACCCACTGCAACACGGGACCGCTGGCGACCACCGGCTACGGCACGGCGCTCGGCGTGATTATCCGGGCGCACGAGCAGGGCAAAATTGTGAAGGTCTTCGCGGATGAGACCCGCCCGCTGCTCCAGGGCGCGCGCCTGACCTGCTGGGAAGCGCAGAAGGCGGGCATCCCGGTCACTTTGATTACCGATAGCATGGCGGGCTATTTTTTGAACCGCGGCTATATCAACAGTGTCATCACCGGCGCGGACAGAATCGCCGCCAATGGAGATACGGCAAACAAAATCGGCACTTACTCCCTCGCGGTACTGGCGAAGGAGAACGGCGTGCCTTTTTACATCGCCGCGCCGACGACGACCATCGACCCGTGCATCGTGACGGGCGCGCAAATCCCCATCGAGCAGCGCAGTCCCGATGAAGTGACCCATGTGCAGGGCGTGTCTTTAGCGCCCGCGGGCGTCGCCGCCGCCAATCCCGCCTTCGATGTAACGCCGCATAAGTACATCACGGCGATAATCACGGAGAAGGGAATTATCCGCAAGCCGTACAAAGCGGGAATTAAAAGCATCACCTCAGTTGCATAGCGGCGGCTTTCATACTACAATCTCAGCATAGTCAGATGTGACCTATCCCCCTCGATTTGAGAGTGGATGAAGGAAGGTCTAGACAAGAATGTTTCGCCAAGAAGACAATATTGTTACTCCTGAAGATGATATTGTGATATGGCGATACATGGATTTCTCGAATTTTATAGATATTATAAGTACATCTGAACTATATTTTTCTTCTATAAAGAGGCTAAATGATCCTTTTGAAGGAACTTATACGAAAATAAATAAAGACCTACTAAATAAACAATTACGCGGTGAAATCACAAAAACACCAGGTCTTGATTTTATTGACACAGAGCATCACAAACTGGAAAACATTCGTGATACATTTCTATTTTTACGGAAATCTTTTGCGGTCAACTGTTGGAACATAAGCGAACATGAATCTGCTGCACTTTGGAAGATGTATTGTAGTGGGCTTGATGGAATCGCTATTCAATCAACAGTAGGTCGTTTGAAAGAGGCTTTAAAAACAGAAAGTAGGGATATTTATATTGGGAAAGTAAAATATATTAATTATCTGGTTGATATGATACCTTTCTCCGGGATAACAACGCCTATTTATTATAAAAGAAAAAGTTTTCAATATGAAAATGAATTGAGATTATCTACTCTTATGCCGATATCCTCCAAAATAGCTGAAACTACGAATCATCTTATTACGAAGAGTCAAGAGGGATGTCGTATAAAAATAGATGTAAATCAATTAATTACAAAAGTATATATTTCACCTACATGCGGTAAGTGGCTCAAGAAACTTGTGGAATCTGTAACATGTAAATATGGATTGATTAAAAACATTCATCAATCGGATTTGAACAAGAATCCCATATTGTAATATTTTGGAGGTTTCCTAACATATGCCACAATCACAACCTAAAGCTAAATTCGCGGTTATCGGCGGCACCGGGCTGTATGACATCGAAGGGATTACGGATGTTCAAGAGGTCAACCTCGATACTCCCTTCGGCAAACCGAGCGATACTATCGTGGTGGGGAAGCTGGGCGGCGTTGGCGTCGCCTTCCTGCCCCGGCACGGGCGCGGGCACCGCATCCCCCCGACCGATGTCCCCTACCGTGCCAACATCTTCGCCCTTAAATCCCTCGGCGTGGAGTTTATCATCGGCATCAACTCGGTGGGCAGCTTCCAGGAAGAAATCAAACCCGGTCACCTGCTGATTCCCGACCAGCTAATCGACCGCACGCGCAGCCGGGTGAGCACCTTTTTCCGCGAGGACATCGTGGCGCACATCGCCTTCGCCGAACCGTTCTGCCCGCTGCTCAGCCAGACGCTCTACCTTTCGGCGCATGAAGCGGGCGCGACGGTGCACCGCAGCGGCACCTATCTCGTCATGGAAGGGCCCGCCTTCTCGACGAAAGCGGAATCGCGACTGTACCGTTCGTGGGGCGCGGACGTCATCGGCATGACGGCGCTGCCGGAAGCCAAGCTGGCGCGCGAAGCGGAAATGTGCTACGCGATTATCGCCTGCGTGACCGATTATGATAGCTGGCACGAGGCGCACGAAGCGGTCACCGTCGAGGTGATTCTCAATACGCTGCGCAAGAATATCGAAGTGTCCAAGAAAATTATCAAGCTAGCAATTAGCAAGATACCAGCCACCCACCGCGATTGCCAGTGCGCCGCAGCGCTCAAGATGGCGCTGGTCACCGCCCCTGACCTTATCCCGCCGGACAAGAAACAGCACCTCGACCTGTTCATCGGCAAATACATGAAGAAGGAGAAATAACCGGATTTGTCATTGCGAGGAGTCAGAGCGACGAAGCAATCCCAAACGGATTTGTAGAGATTGCCGCGCCTCGCTCGCAATGACATGAACGAGGAATATAATGCCTTATATTGAATTCAACTGCCTGCCGACCATCATCGGCAGCATGCCCCATACCGACGCCGCTAAAGCCTGCGCGCTGGTGAGCCGCTACCTGAAAGACATCCCCGCGTGGCCCCAATTGCCTAAACGTTCTTTTCTGGAGAACATGTACGCCCAGTACAGCGAGGGCTTCCCCGGCATTACCATCGAGGGCGACCGCATCTATGTCAAACACACCGCCGACCTGCCGCAGGCACTCGAAGCGCTCTACGCCGCCTATTTAGAAAACGATGTGGACAAGTTCCCCATCAGCGCGGAGTACGCGGCGGGACTGCACCGCTTTCTCACCGAGACTAACCTTAACCCGAAGCTGGTCAAGGGGCAGGTGACCGGCCCGCTGACGTGGGGACTGACCGTGACGGACGAAAACCGGCGCGCCATCCTCCATGATGAAGTCCTCGGCGATGCCGTACCCAAATTACTCAAGCTCAAGGCGGGCTGGATGGAAAAGCAGCTCAGCCAGGTCAGCAGCAAAACCATCACCTTCCTGGACGAGCCATATATGTCGGCATACGGGTCGTCGGCATCGGCGGGGGCGTTCGCCTCGCCGGAGAAAGTCGTCGCCCTGCTGGAAGAAGTCCTCGGCGGCATCAAAGGACTCAAGGGCATCCACTGCTGCGGCAATACCGATTGGTCGGTGCTGCTCAAGACGAGCATGGATATCCTGAGCTTCGATGCCTACCACTTCGCCATATCGCTGAGCCTGTATACTGACGGCATTAAAAAATTCCTCGACCGGGGCGGGACGGTGGCGTGGGGCATCGTGCCGGACAGTTCTGAAGCACTGATGGGCGAGACCGTCGCCAGTCTGCAGGACCGGCTGGAAGAGGCGATGGCGCCGTTCACCCGCAAGGGCGTGCCGTTCAAACAACTCATTACACAGGGACTATTAACGCCGAGCTGCGGACTGGCAACCCTGACCGAAGACTCCGCCGAACTGGCGCTGGCGCTCCTTGCCGATTTGTCCGCGAAGATACGTAGAAAGTACGGATAGCTTTTATGGAATGTAATCTCAAAGCCAATCAACTTAAATGCAAATGTACCTACGAACCCTGCTCCCGCAAGGGCAAGTGCTGCGAATGTATCTCCTATCACCTCGGCATGCAGGAATTGCCCGCCTGTGCCTTCCCGGTGGAAATTGAACAGACCTACGACCGCTCTTTTAGCCGCTTTGCCCGCATGGTCCAGAAAAGGGGCTAGCGCCGTCATCCCGCTTGCCCTGAGCCTGTATCGAAGGATATTACACGAGCGGATTACCTGACTTATCAATAACCCACTGGCGCAAACTCCGGTTTTGGGTTATATTAGGGGTATGAACAAACCGCAAAAGGTTGCTCTCCAAAAACGCAAGCACCGGGCAAAAATCCTCGACGAGAGGCGCCGCGCCGAGCGCAAGGCAGAACAGCGCGCCGCAAAGAAGAAGCCTGCGGCTGCCTGACGCCGGGTGTCAAGGCTAATGTAACCGGGTAACAGCGCGATAATGCGGGTATCAATATGCCCGCCGAACAAGGCTTCACGCTGACAGGTAACTGATAACCCCGGAATGAGTCATTATGGCTGAACTACCGGAACTGATACAGGCGCTGCTCAACCCCAATCTTTACCCTGAACCGGCGGCGAGGGTCGAGCTGATGCAGACGCAGATGTCCTTCGTCCTCATCACCGGCGATTACGTTTACAAAATCAAGAAACCGGTCAACCTCGGCTACCTGGACTATACCACTCTGGACAAACGCCTCGCCCTTTGCCGGAAGGAGCTGGAACTCAACCGGAGGCTCTGTCCGGACGCTTACCTCGCGATCGTGCCCATCGTAAAAAGAGATGGCAAATATGCATTGGGCGGTGCAGGCGAAGCCATCGAGTACGCGGTGAAAATGCGCCGCCTGCCCCGGGAAGGCATGATGGATGTCCTCCTGCCGCAGGATAAAGTCACAACGGAAATGCTCGCGGGACTGGCGGCAAAGCTGTCAGACTTCCATTCGCGGGCAGCAACCGGACAGGGTATCAATCAGTTCGGCAGTATCACCGCCGTCAGGACCAACACCGACGAGAACTTTACCCAGGTCGCGCCATATCTCGGCAGGACTATCACGAATCGCCGGTACCAACGCATCAAGGAATATACCAATACATTCATCGCAGAGAACGTCCCGCTTTTCGAAAGACGCGTCGCTGACGGGAAAATCCGCGATTGTCACGGCGACCTGCATGCCGCCCACATCTGCTTTGCTGATGGCATCTGCATTTACGATTGCATCGAGTTCAACGACCGCTTCCGCTATTGCGATGTTGTTTCCGAGATTGCCTTCCTGGCGATGGACCTCGACCATTACGGGCGCGCCGATTTGTCCGCGAGCTTCGTCAATGCCTACGCTGCGGCAAGCGGTGATACAGACCTCAAAACCCTGCTCCGCTTTTACAAATGTTACCGGGCTTACGTGCGCGGCAAGGTAGGCTGCTTCCAGCTTGACGACCCGCACATCACTGACACAGAAAAGCCGAAAATTCTAGCGAACACGCAGAGCTATTTCGATTTAGCCGCCGCCTACACGAGAGCAAAGCCGCTGCTGCTCATCACGGTAGGACTGGTCGGCACGGGCAAGAGCACGCTGGCGCACAATCTGGCAAAGCGGATGGGACTGGCGGTTATTTCCTCCGATGTTACCCGCAAGCGGCTGGCCGGCATTCCGGCGACCGAGCGCCATTATGACGAGTTCGACCGCGGGCTCTATTCTTCGGACTCTACCCGCCGCACCTATGACGCGATGTTCGCCGGCGCGCGGGATTTTCTCAAGGCAGGCATTTCTGTGATACTGGACGCTTCTTTCATCAAAGCTGCGGAGCGCCGCACCGCTAAAGAATTAGCCGATGCCGCGGGCGCCGATTTTTACATCGTCGAATGTACTTTGAGCGAAACCGCCATCAAAAAGCGGCTGGAAACCCGCCGCAGGCAGGCTTCTGTCTCGGATGGCAGACTGGAAATCCTCACGCCGCAGCAGCAGAATTTCGAGCCGGTCGCCGAAGTGCCGCCGGAGCGTCACTTCAAAGTCGATACTGCGCAGCCCAGGGAAGACTCGGCGAGCCACGTAGTTGAGCTAATCGGCATCGATTAGTGACTGATTTTTGTCATTCCGCGAAGGCGGGAATTTAGGCGCGATGTTCCGGTTTATCAGGTTCCTGTCATTCTGAAGGAGCCGAAGCGACTGAAGAATCTCGTGGCACGAGACCCTTCGCTGCGCTCAGGGTGACAATGCTGGATTATCGGGTCAAACCTCATAATGACACCTGTTAAACATATCTACTTCGCTATTTGATGTTCTCGCCCTGGTAAATCCCGCTGTAACCCTCGGTTTCGCTCGCCAGCCGGAAAAAGACCAGTTGCCCGATACGGGCATTCTGCTGCACCCGGAAACCGTGCGGGTGATAGACCACCAATAGGGACTGCGAGCGACCGTTATAGCCGGCGTCCCAGACCGCCATCCCCAGCGTAACCCCGCAGCGCAGCAGGCTGGAACGCGGAGCACCCAGCGCCATGATATCCTTCGGCAGGTGAACGATTTCATTGTAGGTGATGAGATAAGCGCCGGGGACTAAATCGATATAGCCAAAAGCATCGTAGGCAAGAGGCGTTTGCGGTGGAATCTGCCGGCTTTTCACCGCGATTTCTCCGCCGGTTTCCATCATCGCGACATCGCGCAAAGTGAGGTCGAAGCCATTGGGCTGTACCTGTTCGGCGAGGTTTTGCCAGCTTTCCACCAGCGGCGGTTGAGCGTTAATCAGGGCGCGGATTTCCTGACCGGATAAAATGCCTGTCATGAGGATTCTCCTTAATTTTCGGTGCTGTTCCAGTATACTAGAAACCGGCTGTTCTTTACATGCCCATCTGCCTGATTTAGAATGAAGGTGTTGCAATATTCCCGAGGAGTAAGTTGATGATTAAAGCCGTCTTTTTCGACCTGTATCACACGCTGGTGCGCTACGAGCCGCCCCGGGAAAAGCTCCAGGCTGCCGCGCTGCAGGAGTTCGGCATTGCGTCCAATCCGTCCGACCTCATCCGCCCGATTGTCGCGGCTGACGAATTCTTCTACGGGGAGCTCGCGCGCCAGCCGATGAACCAGCGTTCCGAGCAGGACAAGAAGGCGCTGTGGGCGCGCTACCAGCAGAAATTTCTCGAAGAAGCCGGCATCCCGGTCACGGAGCCGCTGGGCAGAGGGCTGCTGGTCAAGATGGCGCAGGCGAAAATGAAACTCGTCCTCTTTGACGATGTCGCACCCACGCTTACCGGACTCAAGACGAAAGGACTGCGGCTCGGTCTTATCTCCAACATCGATAAAGATATCACGCCCATGCTTACGGAACTGGGACTGTTGAACTGGCTGGAGATAATCGTCACCTCGGTAGAAGCGGGTTTCTCCAAGCCTCAGCCGGAGATTTTCCACGAGGCGGTCAAACGCGCTCATGTTACCCCTGCGGAAGCCATCTTCATCGGCGACCAGTACCAGGTGGACGCCCTCGGCGCGTGCAAAGCGGGACTACAGGGCGTCCTGCTCGACCGCGGCGGCTACTACGCGGAAGTGAACGACTGCCGCCGCATCAGGGGTTTAGGACAGGTAGAGAGCTTACTCTGACTTATTCACCCTATGGAGCGGAAATAGGGTATGAAGGAACTGGAGTGATACGGAAAGGCGCCGCTTCTGTCAAGTCTTGAGATGCAGAAACCGCGTAGAGATTGTCCCCTATTACTGCTTCATTGAACGCTACTGTTTGACCTTCATAAACGGTGACATAGGCAGGAAGCAGGTATCCATCAGCCAAAGCTCTGACTTGCAAAATAAAGGATATCTGAGCGAATGATGCGTTTGGATATTTCGTATTGGTATCATCTTTATGCAGCCAGTCAGTCAACTCCTGTATTGATGCAAAATGCCGCGGGTATTTTATTTTCTTCAACTCAGCAGTCAGGGTGGTATTCAGATTTTGTTGCGTCTTAACACTATCATTGGCGTTTTGCAGGCTGGTCTGCAGCGTTGCTACCTGCCCTTCTGAAGTTTTCAACTGCGCCTGCAAATTTGTTGTCTGGGTTTGGGACGCAGTAAGTTTTGTTTGCAGGTCGGCAGCTTTGGTTTCTGAATCCTTCAGTTGACCTTGCAGCCCAGTCGCCTGAGTCTGCGATGCAGTGAGATTGGTCTGCAAGTCAGCGGCTTTCGTTTCCGAATTAGTCAGTTCCGTTTGCAGGGTGGCTACTTGAGATTCCAAACCCTGTTTTGCCACATTGGTCTGGTAATACAGACCACCTCCCGCGCCGGTTGTGAGAACCAAGAAAATCAAAACGGGAACGAAAACCTTTGCGCTCATTTAGCCCTCCTTCAAGTCTTATCGTTGATAAAAGCCTTTGCTTCATCAATCGGGATTGCCAGCCCGATGCCTTCGATATCAACACTCACAAACTTGGCAACATTCACCCCCACTGCTTCACCTTTCAGGTTGACCAGCGGACTGCCGCTATTTCCGGGATTGATTGCCGCATCGGTCTGTATATAATCAACTCCTTCAATGCTACGCACTGCGGAGACGATTCCCTTGGAAACGGTGCTTTGCCCCTGAAGCCCAAGGGAATACCCGATAGCGACTACTTCCTCTCCGACTAATATTCCAGAGGAACTGCCTAAAGTACATGACGGGAAATCAGTACGATTCGAAATTATCCCTACAATCGCCAGGTCTCTGTGCTCGTCCCGAGCCACGACTATCCCATCAAATTTGTCACCTGTTACCAGTATGACCTGAACCAGGCTTTCATTACTCACGACGTGTTTATTGGTCAAAACATATCCTGCCTGTGTGAATATCAGACCGGAACCGGAGCCTCCTGAAGTCTGAATTTTGACTACCGCGGATTTTACCCTGGCAATCACCTCTGCCAAAGAAGTTGCGGGAGTTGCGGTTGGATTGACTAGCGGGGTAGGCGTAGCAGTCACTGTCGTTGGGGGAAGTGTAACCGTGACAGTCGGGGGCACTGGCGATGCTGCCGGCGTCAAGGTTTGGCTCGGAGTTTTAGTTAAGGGTGAAGTTTTTATTACTGGAGATGATACACAACCTGAGAATGCCAGTAATATCAGCAGAATTACGCAAATTACCGGCTTCATCACAGTATACCAATAATAGTCCTAGGAACAGGCTTTGTCAACGCACTCGTTAGCTAGTATAAAAGACACTCATCACACTTACCTGCCAAACATCCGGTCTGATAAATGTGCAACAAGCCCTGCTGGCGACGGGCGGTATTGACCGGCTTGCTTAATCCCAGCTTTTGGCTCATGTGTTTTTCTACCGTGTTGGACTCCAGCCGGGGATAACCGCGGTAAAGCTCAAGTGCCTTTACGGCAAGTCCCTTTTGTGATACATGATTGCCCCACGCGTAAACAAAAGGCAATAATATGTTCACGACGATGTCCGCCGCCCGCCCGCGACCGATGAGCATTGCCCCGGCACAGGAACTGTCCCAGGCAAAATCATAGTGGTCTGCCCAGTAGCCATCGGCAACAACGGTGAACATGCGCTCAAGGCGAGAGGGGTTTTCCGGTGCGGTTTCCCCCACATAATTGACTCCCGCCGCGAGAATCCCTTGCTTGCGATATTGCCGCAGCAAACGGCTCACTGCGGCGATGCGCCGGGTGGGGAAATTGTCCGGTCTTACTTTGAACATGTGCCAGTCATTTGCCGACATCGTCTCTACCGGCGGAAAGGCCGCCCACGCTCGTTCCAAATCGTCAATCCAGAGGTCTTCGCCGGCACGTGAAATCGCGCCCCGCTGTGATGGCAGCAGTCCCGCCGTGCCCAGCAGCAGTGCCTGAACCCTGAGAAGATAATCAGAATCAGGAGAATCTACCCCGCCGGCAGCTTCAAGCGTTTGCAGCGGCAGCCGCCGGGACAGTTCCTGGAAGGGAATCTTGTTGCGGGAGTAGCCCAGCGCGCCCATGATGCCGGTATAAAGGACCTGGGAGGCATCGTATCTAGCCAGTTCCTCACTAAAGCCGCGGGCTTTGTTTATAAAACGCTCGTCGCCGGCAGCATCCAGACTTGCGGTCATTGTTTCCCGGGATGCGCCGGTTATCCGGCAGGCGCTCGCTCGTTCCTTGTTGTCTCCAACCAGAGGCACATTTTCAAGGGTATATTTATGTAAAGCCAATGTTGGAACGTGATTGCCGTTGGCGAGGCAGGCGGTCATTCCCGAATCATGCCAGAACACGGCGTGCAGGATGACCTGATTATAGCGCGGGTCGTGCTGGTGATGATGTGTCCACCAGCCGCTGGAACGGACATGGACTTCGACCGCGCCGATAAGTAGCCCGCGTCTGGTGGCGATAACCGCATCCAGTAAATCGGGACCCTCGTCTTCATTGATGCGTCCCGGGTAGACGACGCTGACCGGCTCGCCTTCTTCGGTGACCAGCTCCGCCTGTATCGCCGATAGGTTTTGCCATGCTCTGACCACCAGTTCTTCCGGCAGAGTGGCTGCTCCGTTCTGCCGGACAAATTGCGGTACATTCAATACGAGGGATTATACACGTTTCCGTGTATCGTGTCAAGGCTTGCGGGGCTTTTTAGCAGGTGGCGCAGCATCGTATTTATAGTCGGCGCGCTCAGCGACCACGGCAAGCAAGGTTGCGGACGCCCCGCGCGGCTGGTACATGCCGGTCTCCCACTCGCTGATGGTCTGCTGGCGGGTGCCCAGGGTATCCGCCATTTCCTGCTGGGTAAGCTTCATATGCTGGCGCAATGCCTTTATTTGCGCGCCGTCCCACTGTGGTTTCGCTGATTTCCGAGGCATAGCCAGATTTTACACGAATCAGTGTAATCCGTCAAAATCGTTCATGGCGAGTCAATCCTCCGATAAGCTCAGTACGAGCGGATATTGCCCGCCGCTTAAGAGGGGCGGCTCCGCCTTGTTCCGGGAAATACCTGTATGGTTACGCAGTTCCAGCTTTTGACCGGATATCATTTATATCTATTGACGAGATAATCACCAGTAATAATTATGCCAATGCCTGTCCTTACCTGTAAATGCCTGTAATTTGCTGTATATCAAGTTGCCCATATGTTCCCTTCTGCGGTAAGATGTATCTGTTAGCACTCTCCCCCCGAGAGTGCTAAAATTTGCAGAATACAATTCGCTGGAGAAAGACAAAGGAGGAGTTATGGCAATAAAGTTACAGCCGCTAGGTGACCGCGTCGTGGTCAGGCCCATCGAGAGAGAGGAGAGGACCAAGTCCGGCATCTACCTGCCCGATACTGCCAAAGAAAAACCGCAGGAAGGCGAAATCCTGGCAGTCGGCCCCGGCAGAATGACCGAGGACGGCAAACGGATTGCCCTGGATGTCAAGGCGGGCGATCGGGTCATCTACGCCAAGTATGGCGGAACCGAGATTAAGGTCGATGGTGAAGACCTCGTCATTCTACGCGAGAGCGATATTCTCGCTAAAAAAGCCGGCAAGGCTTAGTCCAAGAGGTAATTAAAGGAGGATAAAATGGCAAAACAGATTATTTTCGGCGAAGATGCCCGCCACGCTCTGAAGAAAGGCGTCGATACTCTTGCCGATGCAGTCAAGGTAACCCTGGGTCCCAAGGGGCACTGTGTCGCCCTGGACAAGAAATGGGGCGCCCCGTCCATCGTCGATGACGGCGTCACCATCGCCAAGGAAATCGAGCTGCCCGATCCGTTCGAGAACATGGGCGCTCAGCTCGTCAAAGAAGCCGCCAGCAAGACCAATGATGCCTGCGGCGACGGCACCACCACCTCGACCGTCCTGGCTCATGCCATGATTATCGCCGGCTTCAAGAACATTGCGGCAGGCGCCGACCCCATCGCCCTGCGCCGGGGCGTCCAGAAAGCCGTCGATGCGCTGGTGAAAGAGCTCAAGAAGAACTCCACCGAAATTAAAGACAAGGCGCAGATTGCCCAGGTGGGCACCATCACTGCTAAAGATAAAGAGATTGGCGACCTGATTGCCGAGGTCATGGAAAAAGTCGGCAAAGACGGCGTCATTACTGTTGAAGAGTCCAAGGGCACCAAGTACGAGACCGATTTCGTCGAGGGTATGCAGTTCGACCGCGGCTATACCAGCGCTTACTTCATCACCAACGCTGACCGCATGGAAGCCGTTATCGAAGACCCGCTGATTCTCATTACCGATAAGAAAATTTCCGCCGTCTCCGACCTGCTGCCCGCGCTGGAGAAAATCCTCCAGGTGTCCAAGAACCTGCTCATCGTTGCGGAAGATGTCGACGGCGAAGCCCTGGCGACGCTGGTCGTCAACAAGCTCCGCGGCACCATCAACGTGCTGGCGGTAAAAGCCCCCGGCTTCGGCGACCGCCGCAAGGCGATGCTTGAAGACCTGGCGATTCTCACCGGCGGCAATGTCATCTCGGAAGAGGTCGGCCGCAAGCTGGATTCCGTTACCGTGGAAGACCTGGGCAAAGCCCGCCGCGTGGTCGCCGATAAGGACAAGACGACTCTCATCGAGGGCAAAGGCTCCGAGGACGCCATCAAGGCGAGAATCAAGCAGATTAAAGCCCAGATTGAAGAGACCACCTCTGACTTCGACCGAGAGAAGCTCCAGGAACGCCAGGCGAAGCTCGTCGGCGGTGTTGCCGTCATCAAAGTCGGCGCCGCGACCGAAGTTGAGCTCAAGGAACGCAAGCACCGTGTGGAAGACGCACTTTCCGCCACCCGCGCTGCGGTGGAAGAGGGCATCCTGCCCGGCGGCAGCGTCGGCATGCTGAATGCACTCGCCATACTGGATAAAGTAAAGGCCAGCGGCGATGAAGTAACCGGCGTCGATATCGTACGCAAAGCCGCGGAAGCTCCGCTGCGCTGGATTGCCAACAACGCCGGTCAGGACGGCTCCGTCATCGTGGATGCCGTGAAGAAAGCGAAACCCGGCATCGGCTACGATGCCGAGGCTGACGAGTTCGGCAACATGATTGAGAAGGGCATCATCGACCCGACCAAGGTCGTCCGCACCGGTCTGGTCAACGCCGCCAGCATCGCCACCATGGTGCTGGTCACCGAATCGCTCATCGCCGATATTCCGGAGAAAGACAAGGCTCCGCCCATGCCCGCCGGCGGCGGCATGGAAGGCATGATGTAGTCCGGGTAAATCCTCATTCACCAGTTCGAGAGGGGGCGAAAGCCCCCTCTTCTTTTTATCCCTGTCATTGCGAAAAGTGCAACGACGAAGCAATTCCATACGGGATTAGTGGAAGTTGCCCCGACTTTTCAGCCCGCAATGACAGCCAGGCATTTCCCAAACAATTTTGAGATATGCTACAATGGTCAACGACTGTAGCGCAACCCGACGGTCCCATTCCACCGTTAACTACAGAATTCTTAAAGGGGTGAAAAAATATGGACTGTTCTCTACAGGGTAAAATAGCCCTCATCACCGGCGGCAGCCGCGGCATCGGCGAAGCCTCAGCGCTGGCATGTGCGCGGGCAGGCGCCGATGTGGCGTTGACCAGCCGCAAGACCGAGGAGCTGGAACGGGTGGCGGGAGAAATCAGGAAGCTGGGCCGAAAAGCGCTGGTGATTTCCGCGCACATCGGTCACATGGACGAGCTTAAAGGGATTGCGGATAAGGTCAAACAGGAATTCGGCAGGATTGATATCCTCGTCAATAACGCCGGGGTCAGTCCCGCTCTCACCGGCGTACTGGATACTGAGGAACGCTTGTGGGACACCATCATGAATGTCAACCTGAAAGGATTGTTCTTTTTCAGCCAGGCGGTCGCCAAAATCATGAAGGAGCAAGGCGGCGGCAGTATCATCAATATTGCCTCCATCAGCGGCATCCGCCCGGAAAAGAACCAATCGGTCTATGCCGTCAGCAAAGCCGGCGCTATCATGGCGACCAGGGCGATGGCGCTGGAACTGGCGCCCTATAACATCCGCGTCAACGCTATTGCGCCCGGGGTCATCATGACCAAGATGGGATATGACCGCTTGAAGTACATCCCCGGCGATAAGGAATTCGTGGAGAGCCGCACGCCGATGAGACGCCCCGGCCAGCCCAGTGAAATCGCAGACGCCGTGGTCTACCTCGCGTCCGATGCCTCGAGCTATGTCAACGGAGCGACACTGGAAATCCATGGCGGTATGCTTTTAACTTAATATCGCTAATTCAAATTGGAGGATATGATATGGCGGGAAAACCGACAATAACTAAAGAAGAGCTGCTGAATCAGAAATTCGGTCCGGTGTCTTATGACATCGAGAAATGGTGGGTCAAGAAGTTCGTCGAGGCGGTTGACGACCCCAATCCCGCGTGGCAGAAGGTCACTCCGCCCACTTTCGCCACTGCCCTTATCCTGGAAGACATGCATGATGCCATCGTTAACTATGGCGACTATAAAGCCAGCCTCAACGGCGGCAATGAACTGGAGTATTTCAAACCGATCAAAATCGGAGATACGATTACCGTTACCGGCAAGATAACCGCCATGAAAGAGCGCCCCGGCAAACTGGGGACGATGGTCATTATCATCAGCGAAGCATCTTATACCAATCAGAATAAAGAGCTGGTCGCCAAATGCCGCAGCACCAGCATCAAATATTAGGAGGCGTGGCAATGGCTAAGCAGGTCTGTTTTGAAGATGTCGCTATCGGCAGCGAAATCCCGGTGCTGGTCAAACATCCCACACCGCGCCAGCTCGTCAAATGGGCGGGCGCTTCCGGTGACTACTACGAAATTCATTACGATAAGGACTTCGCGCTCAACAACAAGCTGCCCGGGACTATCGTGCACGGGTGGCTTCACCTTTCCTTCCTCGGTCAGATGATGACGGACTGGATTGGCGAAGAAGGCACGCTGGTCAAACTGGCCGCCAGTTACCGCGGCATGCTTCGCCCCCACGAAGACCTGTTCTGCAAGGGTAAGGTGACGAAAAAGTACACCGCAGACGGCAAGAATTTCATCGAAGCAGATATCTGGGTGGAAAATCCCCGCGGGGAAAAGACCACGCCGGGCGCTGCCACCGTCACGCTGCCGAACAAGAAGCAGTAATCGTGAGCCGCTTATCGCCGGAATTGCGGGCGAACCTGCTTTACGAGGATGCTCCGCACTATGCCCTCTGGTTGAAGCTGATTCTTTTCGGGACGCTCGGCTTGACTCTGGTCCTTGGGTTTTCCCTGCTGGCGGTCGACTTTACCGGCGCGTTGACCTGCTTCGGCGTCACAATTGTAGATGCCGTTATCTTCAGCCTGGTCTTCCCGCGCCGCTACCAGCTCTTCACCGACCGTCTGCGCATCGTCCTGGGCGGACCTTTCACCTTCACCGTTCCCCTGGACAATATCAAGACCGTCCGCGTGTTCCACAACAGCCCCTTTAAAGGCAGCGCCCTGAGCATCAACTTCGTGACGAACACCCGCAGTGTGCTGGAAATCGTACGGCACAAAGGCTGGGCAGTCACAATTACGCCATCCCGCGCCGAATATTTTGCGGAATACCTCAACCGGACAATCAAGGAACGGGCGCGGTAAAAAGCTCCTGTTTCCTTCCAGGCAATGCTCCTATTGACTCTTTTCTTTTCGGCATGTTAATATTTTATTGCAATCAGTCGCAATAACGAACCGTTGCATATTTCATTTCCGAGGGGATAAGGACATGTCCGGCGAAATCACGATTCTACTGGGTACCGCCGCTTTGCTGGGTTTTACCCACACGGTTTTGGGACCCGACCACTACCTGCCGTTCATCGTCCTGGCGAAAGCCCGGCAATGGAGCGGCGCTAAAACCGCCTTCATTACCTTCCTGTGCGGCATCGGGCATATCCTGAGTTCGGTGGTCCTCGGCTTTATCGGTATTGCTTTGGGCATCGCCGTTTTCAAGCTGGAAGCTATCGAGTCTTTCCGCGGCGACTTCGCCGGCTGGCTGCTGCTCATCTTCGGCTTTACTTATACGGTCTGGGGCATCCACCGGGCGCTGCGCAACCGCCCCCATGAGCACCCGCACCTGCATAACCACCAGGAAAGCCACTCCCATCCCCACCAACATATTGCCGGGCATACCCACGTACATACCGAACCGGCTGCGGTCAAATCATGGGCAAGCCTCACTCCCTGGGTCTTGTTCACCATCTTCATCTTCGGTCCCTGCGAACCTTTGATTCCCATATTAATGTACCCCGCTGCCAACCAGGATATTGCCAGCGTCGCGCTGGTCGCCACGGTCTTCGCGGCGGTCACTATCGGCACGATGATGACGATTGTCCTCGCTTCCTTCTATGGCTTGTCCCGATTGCCGGTGCTCAAGCTGGAGAAATATTCCCACGCTTTTGCCGGCTTTGCCATCCTCCTCTGCGGTATAGCCATAAAGTTTTTGGGACTATAGCCGGTCGGTAAATTCTATCTTTTCAGCTTGCGGTTCTTTGATTTCAGGTTCGGAATCAGGATATTTTATTCATCTTGACAAGCACTACATCTTGTGTTATCTTAACTCTGCGACACAAGGTGTAGGTGTATGGACTGTCCGTATTGCAAGTATTTCGATTCCAAGGTAGTCGACTCCCGCGATGTCGATGACGGCATCCGGAGACGGCGGGAATGCCTGCAATGCGGCGCCCGCTTCACCACTTACGAGCGCATCCAGCCGGCAAGTCTTTTCGTCATTAAAAAAGACCGCCGCCGCGAGGAGTTCCGCCGGGACAAGCTGCTGACGGGCATCCGCAAAGCCTGCGAGAAAAGGACTCTGCCCAGCGGCGCGGTGGAAAAACTGGTAGACGACATCGAAGCCGAGCTATATCAACTGGGCAAGACGGAAATATCCGGGACCGTCATCGGGGACATGGTGATGGACCGGCTCAAGAAACTCGACCATATCGCTTATGTCCGGTTTGCCAGCGTCTACCGGGAGTTCGAAGATATTACGGCGCTCAAGAAGGTCGTGGATAACCTGGTCAGCGGCGAGCCTGAAGCCGGCTTCTCTACCGCCCAACTGCCCCTCCTCCCCGCCGACCGCGAGGGCGCGCCGGGACGGAACCGGGTACGAAAAACAACCGAGGAGAGACTAAACAGTACACTATAGAATAATAAAATACCAGTAATCAAACAAAACCCGATAAGAAAGGAGGTAACTAATGGGTATAGAAGAAAGCGAATTCCCAACCATCTGGCGAGCGATAAGAGAGTGGTTGAGACAAAAGGGGCGGTCTCCAGATGCTCTTGCATCATACACGAATACATCCAGAGAGCGTATCCTAAGAGGCATTGATAATGGGAGAGAATGGATAGATTCAAAGTTTCTTCATGACTGTGTAGAATTTCTTGGCTTTCAGTTTCATCGGGGATTTGATGAAGATGTTGAAGTCTTGTCAGATGAAGAATGCATCGACTATTTGATTTCCTCGTTAAACGAATCATAACATTACAATTAAGATTTGTGCTTAGAGGTTTGCTGTGACCTCATTAGAAAATAATGAGCCGAATTGTTCCGAGCTTGCGTTACTAAGCCCTGAACAGGCTACTAATTTGATAGTTGAGAAAGCCAAAAAGCTTGTTGATGAGTTAATCCAACAACGCGGTCATGCTAAGCCTCCATTTTTATCTTCAGAGTATGCCAAAATATTAGGAGTAACGAAAATAACGCAACAAAAATTAGGTAAAATAAGTGGTTTGTTGCTCAAATTTCCGAATCACTATATTATTAAATTGAACGAGAATCACAATCTGGCTAGGCAGAATTTTTCCTGTGCACATGAGCTTGGGCATATATTGTTCACCGAACTGAAACTCGGTAACTACACCCAATCTATTGAATATAGAACTTTTGACCCGTCAGCTCGTAACAAGCTACGTTCAGACGCTAGGGAGCGTCTTTGCGACGCGGCTGCTATAGAGCTTATAATGCCAGAAGCTAAATTTGGAGAGTATTTGTCAAAGTTGGACGTTTCTATATCATCGATTACACAATTAGCTAACACGTTTGGAGTGTCTGTACAGGCTACGGCAAAGAGATTTTCTGAAATTAGCATGAATCCTTGCATGGTTTATTTCTGGAAATTCAACACTATCAATAAAGGGATATACTACGGTTGGTCTTCTGGTCCAGGAAATATCAATCAACGGCAAGCTCTATTCATGCCTATCAACAAAAATGTAGCTACTCCCTCTACTTTACACGATGCCTATTTACATGATGATTGTTTTAAGTCTACCAGAACTTTCAAGCGCGGTAACATCATTAAGCGTTTCCAAACAGTAAGCAAAGGATTTGGTACAGGTGATTCTAGATATGTCCTTTCGCTTGTAATTCTTGATGATGATTATTGTGAAAAACTCCCTTGCACATCAGGAGATACCTTGCATGAAGGAAGTTAGCGGCGGTTATTCGCTGAACCGCACCCAGATTGCGCGCGCGATATTCACCGCGGCGGAATCGATGGGCATCCGCGACCGCGAGATGGTAGAGCGGCTGACCGGCGAGGTCATCGCCCGGTTCGAGCAGCCGGCGCCGACGCTGCCCGGCATGGAAGGACTGGTGAGCCCGCGCCAGAGCCACCGCAAAGGTTTGCCCACCGATTCTGAAATTGAAGCTATATTGAAAGAAATACTGGGCTCGCAGAAGCCCTTGCCAAATAAAGAGGAGGCTGCCACCAAAATGGAAACTACCGTTAAAGCCGCATCCGAAACCAAGCCCGCCTCGAAGATTGCTCTTACCGATAATGCCCGGCAGGTGCTGGAAAAGCGCTACCTGAAGAAAGATAAAAAAGGACAGCTTATCGAAACACCCGAGGAGATGTTCCGCCGGGTGGCGCGGGCGATTGCCGCCGCCGAGCTGATTTATAATCCCAAGGTTGATGTCCGCGCGTGGGAGGAGAAGTTCTACAACGCGATGACCGCGCTGGAATTCCTCCCCAATTCCCCTACCCTGATGAATGCCGGCGGCGAACTGGGGCAGCTTTCCGCCTGTTTTGTCCTGCCGGTAGAAGACTCGATGGAGTCTATTTTCGATGCCGTAAAATACACCGCCCTGATTCACAAGAGCGGCGGCGGCACCGGGTTTTCCTTCTCACGGCTGCGTCCGGAAAAAGACCGCGTCGGTACGACGGGCGGCGTCGCCAGCGGTCCGGTGTCCTTCATCCGCGCTTTTGACGTGGCGACGGATGTTATCAAACAGGGCGGGATGCGGCGGGGCGCCAACATGGGCATCCTCAGCGTCGATCACCCGGATATTATGCGGTTCATTACCGCCAAGGAAGATTCCAAGGCGCTGACCAACTTCAATATTTCGGTCGCCATCACCGCCGAGTTCATGGAAGCAGTCAAGAAAGGCGCCGATTATAACCTGATTAACCCGCACAACAAAGAAGTGGCGGGCACGCTCAACGCCAAAGTGGTCTTCGAGAAAATTGTCGATATGGCGTGGCGCACCGGCGACCCCGGCATCGTCTTCATCGACCGCATCAACCGGGACAATCCCACTCCGCAGCTGGGCAAAATAGAGAGCACCAATCCCTGCGGCGAGCAGCCCCTCCTCCCCTACGAGTCCTGCAACCTGGGCTCGATTAACCTCAACACGGTGCTGCGCGGTCCCAACGGCAAAGCCTCGATTGACCATGACAAGCTGGGGGACATCGTCCGGCTGGGCATCCGCTTCCTGGATAACGTCATCGATGTCAACCGCTTCCCGCTGCCGGAGATTGAAGCCATGACCCGCAAGACCCGCAAGGTAGGGCTGGGCGTGATGGGCTTCGCCGATATGCTCCTGCGCATGGGCGTCCCCTATAATTCCGAAGATGCCCTTAAACTCTCTACCGATTTGATGCGCTTTATTAACGAGACGGCGCTGAAAGCCTCAATGGAACTGGCTAAAGAGCGCGGCGCTTTCCCCGCATTTGCCGGCAGCGTTTACGATGCGCCCGACCGTTCGAAAGTCCGCAACGCTTCCCGCACGACCATCGCGCCCACCGGTACGCTGAGCCTGATTGCCGGCTGCTCCAGCGGCATCGAGCCGCTTTTTGCCCTGAGCTACACCAAGAACATTCTGGACGGCGCGCATCTCGTCGAGGTGAATCCCTATTTTGAAGAAGCGGCGCGCGCCGGCGGCTTCTACTCTGCGGAGCTGATGAAAAAACTCGCGGAGGGCGTGCATATCAGCGATATCGAGGGCGTCACCGCCGAAGCGAAGCGCGTCTTCGTGACCGCCCATGAAATCACCCCCGAATGGCATGTTAAAATGCAGGCGGCGTTCCAGAAATCGACGGACAATGCCGTTTCCAAGACGGTCAACTTCCCCCAGAGCGCCACCCGCGATGACGTCGCCCGGGTGTACCAGCTCGCCCACGAAGAAGGACTGAAGGGTATCACCATCTACCGCGACCGCAGTCGCGATTCCCAGGTGCTGACCACCGGCAATGCGGACAAGCCCGAAAAGCCCGCCGAGGCAAATACTGCCGCTTCCCGCACGCCGCGCAAGCGCGCCAAGGTCACGACCGGCGTCACCGAGCGGGTCACGACCGGCTGCGGGCACCTTTATATCACGGTGAACTCGGACGAGCGCGGCATCTGCGAAGTCTTTTCCAGCCTCGGCAAGGCGGGCGGCTGCGCCGCCGCGCAGATGGAAGGCACGTCTCGTCTTATTTCCATGGCACTGCGCTCCGGAGTCGATGTCGCTTCCATCGTGAAACAGCTTAAAGGGCTGCGCTGCCCGTCCATCGCCTGGGAAGAAGGCAAAGCGGTGCTCTCCTGCGCCGATGCCATCGCGACTGTCCTGGAAAGGCACATCGCCGGCGGCGAACAAAACAAGCCCAAGGTCGCCGATTTCGGCTTAGCCAAGAACCTGGCGGGGCAATGCCCCGATTGCAGCAATATGCTCGTCTACCAGGAAGGATGCTTCAAGTGCCCCGCCTGCGGCTACACGAGGTGCTAAAAACCACCACTCGGTAATTTTCATAGGGGGCTTTCGCCCCCTATTTTATTTTAATTCTACCTCGGCTGGCTATTTATCGCTCTTACGTTTATAATATCGTAAAATAACTTGAACAAAGGAGCGCAAAATGGCAGCAAGAAGTCGCAAAGAACCGTTCGAGCCGCGCCTGGCGGGCTGGTATGAAAAACCGATGGACTACCGGCTGATTATCTATGAAGCCGACCCCAAGACCCATATCGCCAAAATCACGCTCAACCGCCCCGAGGTGATGAACGCCATGAACCACCAGCTGCGGGCGGAGTTCTTCCACGCGCTTAAATTCGCCGAGCGGGATGACAAAATCAACGTCATCATCATTAAAGGGGCGGGGCGCTGTTTCAGCGCCGGCTACGACCTCAGCTCGGCAAACGTCGCCATCAAACACTCCGACGAGGAGCCGGACCTCGGCTCGCGGTACGTGGACACCTGCGAAGTGACCCACTGGGCGCGCTATGTCGTCCAGCAGTGGTGGCAAATCTGGGAGCTTTCCAAGGTCACTATCGCCCAAGCGCACGGCTACTGCCTGGCGGGCGGCTCGGAACTGGCGGCGATGTGCGATTTGCTCGTGACCACGCCGGATTGCCAGTTCGGCTATCCGCCCATGCGGGCGATGGGCGTCGATATGGTCTGGTTCCCGTGGCTCCTGCCGATGCGCAAAGCCCACGAACTGGCGTTTACCGGCGATACCATCACCGGCGAGGATGCCTACCGCTTCGGCATGGCGAACTACTGCGTTCCGGTTGAAAAAATCGATGCGTTCACGGAAAAATTCGCCGAGCGTATCGCGATGATGCCCTGGCAGATGACCACGCAGTACAAGCGCGCCATCAAGAAAGCCTATGAAATCATGGGCATGCGGACGGCACTTGAGACCGGCGCCATGTTTGCCTACCACCGCACCAACGAGAGCGAGCACGCCAAAGAGTGGGACAAGCTCTTCCAGAAGCTGCCGCTTAAAGAATACCTGAACCTCCGCGACCAGCCTTACAAGGACAACCTGACGGCACGGCAAGACATCCTGAGCGGCAAGAAGCCGCGCGGCAGACCCAAGAAGAAAATGTAAGACTTTACTCTAAATGTCATTGCGAGGAGCGGATCTACGAAGCAATCTCTTATGCTTTGTGCAAGATTGCCTCGCTGCACTCACAATGACAGCTAAGGCTTGACAATCTCCCACTTTTCTGAATATACTGAATTATCGTATTTATCAGTCGTGAGGACTAACATGACTACAAAAAAGGCTCCGGTATCGCCGGAAACATGTTGCTGCCAGGTGGATGCGGTGGTTACCGTGGACAGCCGGGGGCAGCTCGTGCTCCCAAAGGAACTGCGGGACAAAGCCGCCATCAAAGACGGCGACAAGTTTGCCGTCATCAGCTACCGTTCCGGGACGGAGGTCTGCTGTATCTTCCTGGTGCGGGCGGACTATTTCAGTAAGACGATTCAAGGGGCGCTCGGCCCCATGATGAAAGAGATTATGCAATAACGGAGGAAATCTAAAATGAAGGATTCTGAAATCAAGAAAGCAGTGCGGGAAAACTACGCATCGGTCGTAACCAGGGGCAAGTCCTGCTGCGAACCCACCAGTTCCTGCTGTGGTCCGGCGACTTCCTGCTGCGGCGGCAGTACCGCGAGCAAAGCGGCGGCAATCAGCAAGGGTATCGGTTACAGTGACGAAGAACTGGCTGCCGTCCCGGAAGGCGCCAACCTGGGACTCGGCTGCGGCAACCCGACAGCGCTCGCTTCGCTGAAAAAGGGCGAGACCGTCGTCGACCTGGGTTCGGGGGCGGGTTTCGATTGCTTCCTCGCTGCCAACAAGGTCGGCGCGAAGGGCAAGGTCATCGGCGTGGACATGACTCCGGAAATGCTCGACCAGGCGCGGGAGAACGCCCGCAAAGGCAATTATAAAAATATCGAGTTCCGCCTCGGCGAAATCGAAAACCTGCCGGTCGCGGACAATGCGGCAGACATTATCATTTCCAACTGCGTTATCAATCTCTCGCCGGACAAGTCGCGCGTCTTCAGCGAGGCGTTCCGAGTGCTCAAGCCAGGCGGGCGGATTTCCGTATCGGATATCGTCCTGCTCAAAGAACTGCCTGATTTCATCCGGGAATCAGTATCGGCGTATGTCGGCTGTATTGCCGGAGCGCTCAAGAAAGAGGATTACCTGGGCGCGGTCAGGAAGGCGGGCTTCAAGGATATAAAAGTCGCCGACGAGTGCGTGTTCCCCATCGACTATGTCGCCAACGACCCAACGGTAAAGGCGTTCATCAAAAAGACGGGAACCACGAAGAAGCAGCTTGATGATGCCGCCGCTTCCGTGGTGAGTATCAAAGTACAGGCGGTGAAGCCTTAAGTCTGACGGGCTATTAGCACCAGGACCCGGCGGGTCGCCCCGGTTACTTTGACCCGTTCGTCGATGCGGCAGCCGACAATCCAGACCGGCTGGCCCGCCGCAACGACCACCGGGATACGCGGGCGCCACGCCTGCGGAATTTTCTCATCCATCATGAACCGGTTCAATCTCTTGGGCTGCCCCATGCCCAGCGGCTGAAAGCGGTCGCCGGAGAGACGCGGACGCAGGATCAGCTTATCGCCGGTCTTGTCAAAGTCAAGGTAAGAGGTAAACCCGTCTTTTTCGCTAATATTTTTCGGCTCGGTAACAACTGCTTCGATTTGCCATCCCGGCAGGACTGTAACGCCCGGTATCTTCAACACGTATTCTCCCGACAGAGGCGGGCACGGCGATAGTGCCGCCGGGCGGGCGCTCAGCACAAAGCGGTCGTACTCCACGGTGAAGATTAACCCGCCGGGCAAATTGATAAATTTCCCTGCGGGTTTTTGCAGGACGTCCAGCATTTCCTCGACGTGCTGCGCCTCGATATCCTTCAAACTGCCCAGCGCCTGCTCCATTACGGTGCGCAGTAAGTGCCGGCGCAAAGCCGCCGGCAGAGCCAGCAGCGGTTCTTTCCTGAGGATAACCGCATCGCCTTTGGCGGCGATGATATTTTTCGAGAACCGGGCGGTTTCCGCATCGAAGAAGGCAATTTCATCGCCGGCGATGCGCGCCGTCCGCAGCAGTGCCGCGCCGACCTGCGGATTGTAGCCCTGCAATAGCGGCAGCAGCTTGTGACGGATGCGGTTGCGCAGCGGCGACAGCGAAAGATTGGAGGTATCTTGCCTCGGCTTGAGATGATGACCCCGGCAATAAGCGGCAGTCTCCGCGCGGTTCACTTCCAGCAATGGACGAACGACAGTAATTCCTGAGTGACGCCATTCAGCGCTGGGCTGCAGTCCTCTTAACCCCCGCGTGCCGCTGCCCCGCACCAGATGCAGCAGGATAGTTTCGATATTATCATCCGAGGTGTGTCCGACCGCAATCTGCGTTGCACCTGCCTGTACGGCGACCTCGACGAGAAACTGATAACGCACTTCCCGGGCAGCTTCTTCGAGGGAAAGACGGCGCTCTTTGCGGTAAGCGGCAACATCGCGGGAGGAGATAGCGGCGGGAAGACCTAATCGCCGCGCCAGACCCGCCACGTAACGGGCGTCGGCATCCGACTCCGCGCCGCGCAAGCGATGATTGAGATGGGCCACGTGCAGGTCGATGCCGAGTTCCCCTCGTAATTCATTAAGAATGTGCAGCAGGCAGACCGAGTCGGCACCGCCGGAGACTGCCACCAGCAGCCTGCCGGGTGTAATAAGGCACGATTGTAGACAGAAGTCCCGGACTCGCTCTGCCAGGGATAAATCGTTCATGCTGTTTCAACCGCGTTTCGGGTAGAATCAACGCGCTTCGAGCGTGAGTTTGGTGCGGTGCACCGCCTGCGGATAACCGGCGAAACCGAGCGCCAGCGTCACCTGCTCGGGCCGTCCCGCGCCCCCGCTGCCGCTTTGCACCAGCATCCCCAGCGTACAGGCGCTCGCGCGCCAGTCGATGAGCCAGAGGTCTTCGATGAGCTTGCGCAGGTCGTAGTGGTGCGGGCCGGTATCGCGCATGTGCTGCCACGGCAGTTCGGTCTTTGCCAGCAGTCCGGCGATTGCCGCTTCGATTTCGGCACGGGGCTTGTCCGTCGCCACGTTCACGGAATATTCGGCGAAGCGCACCTGCGATTGCAGCGATTGCACTTCCAGAGGCATCTGGTAGACCTGGTCGATGCGGATGCCGCCGGGCAGCTGCCGGCTCACCGAGGTATTGAAAGAGTGGGGTGAAATAAACTTCGCCAGGACGATATCCATCAGCTCGGCTTCACTGGTCACGCCCAGGGGAAGCGGCGCTGCCAGCGAAAGGCGGGGGTGGGGATTGAAGCCCTCGGAATAGGCAATGGCGATGCCCGCCCGGGCGAGCGCGCGCTGCCACAGGCGCGTCATATCCAGGTGAGAGATGTATTTTAGTTCTTCTCCGCGGCTGAACCGGATGCGCAGTCTTTGCATAGCTTTTTCATGATAACATCGGGGTAGGTGAGTGTCAAAAAAAGAGGAGCTCCTACTCATTCTTAGCTGTTCCGTCTTAGCACTAACCTCACCCCCTTTATCCCCCGCTCCAAATTACTATCAAGCCTTTATTCGTAATTTGGAGCGGGGGAGAGATCTTAAGGGAGGGGGCTTTGCCCCCTCCCTTTTTCTTACTCCCTCTCCGGCTCAGCCTATCTCCACTGTAATAAAATGACGGAAGCTGGAGAGGGCAGGGTGAGGTAAGCAGGATATCACGACCATGATTGACTCCCTTTGTACACAGCTTTATAATACGTCTCATGGGCGGAGACATTTTTACTTTACAATGGGTCCTGACCGGCATGGTCGGCACGCTGGCAATTATCTACCTTGCCAGACGTTCCAAATATAGAATCATCCTCGTGGTAGCATGGTTGATTCTGGTATTGCTCGGGATGTGGTGGTTTTCCAAGTAGGTCGTTGGCGCTAACTAATTCAATCCCAGAGATTCAGGAACCCACTTGCACATATTTGACAGGGTTTCTGTTCTAATGATACTCTGGGGCTGAATACCTGAATTATTTTTCATCTTTTTCGCTTCATAGCAATACCAGGTACATTTAACCGGATAGCCACTTTGTTTGAAAGGAGGATGATTGGAAACAAGAGTAATCGTTTTTATCCTGGCGATAATCGCTGTAATAATAGTCCTTATAATACGAAATCGGAAAAAGAAAAAATAGACTAATTAAGTCAGGGGGCGATACGAATAGTATAGCCCCTTTTCTTTTTCATTGAACACTCTACCTCAATTAAAACTCATTCGGTTAAGTTTCCCGCCGTATCGCACAATCCAAAAGACTTTCAGCTTGACACTATTTTGCCTACACCCTAGAATAAACTCGTTAACGCCGGGGTGGCGGAACTGGCAGACGCAGCGGACTTAAAATCCGCCGGAGCAATCCTTGCGGGTTCGAGTCCCGCCCCCGGCACCAGTCAAAAGCGGGAGAGTTTGAGAGGGGCGCGCAGCCCGCTCTCATTCAAATAATTCCCCCTTCCCTGCAACCCAAGGGAAGGGGACAGGGGATAGGTCACACCCCGTAAGGAAGAACTCATGAGCCTCGAAAAGCTGGGCAAGCATACCTACGCGGATATCGCCTATAACGGCGCGAACGTCGGCTGCATCGTTACCGAACAGGGCATGGTGCTCATCGATACCCTCTTCGTCCCCAAAGAAATCCTGGTGTGGGACAAAGTAGTCGCCAAACTCAGCGACAAGGGAGTGCGCTGCGTCATCAACACGCACCACCATTTCGACCATGTCCTCGGCAACTACCTGTACCGGGACAAGGCGATAATCTCCCATGAAGCCTGCTACCGGGAGATGGCAAAGCCGGAGGGCACGATGACCTGCTACTTCGTGACCCGCCGCGAGGACATCGATCCGGCGACCAAGGAAGAGATTTACCGCCTTCCCGAAGTGCTGCCCAACATCACTTTCAAAGACCGCCTGAGCCTGCACCTGGGCGATGTCAACCTGGAGCTGTGGCACACCGGCGGGCATACCGAATCCAGCATCTTTGTCCACGTCCTCGAAGACAACGTCCTCTTTACCGGCGATGTCTACCAGCCCTGCCATCCCTACATGGGACAGGCGCATTTCGGCACCTGGCTTAAAGCGCTCGCTTCGATCCAGAAGATGGATATCAATGTAATCGTCCCCGGGCACAACGTCATCAGCGGCAAGGCTGAGGCGAAGCACATGCGGGAGTTCATCCGCATCATGTACGACCGGGCGAAGAAACTCGTGGACGCCGGCGCCAGCCGCGACGAGGTCTTGAAACAGGTACATCCCCATATCAGCTACTATCCGCTCCTTCCCGGCGAAGACAAAATCCAGATTTACGAGTTCGATCATGCGGTCGGCAACCTCTACGATGAACTGACCGCCCGCTAGTGCGCAGCATGCCCGCGGTAAGTCCCTGCGGAAGACAGCCGCAACCCCTCAGGGGGTGAGCGATAGCCAAACACCCTCTTTTGCATTGACAGCATTCCAACTGAACGTTAAACTGAAATTAAATGGAGAAACTCCTCTTGGCGACCAACAACAATGGCAAGGTAAGCGAGTATCGTTTTTTGCTGCAGGGTGTGCCCTTTCAACTAGTCACTCCCGCCGAAATCGGTATCACGACGTCAGTCAAGGAAGAAGGCGCCACTTTTGAAGAAAATGCCCGCCTGAAAGCGGTCACGATGGCGCAGCAAAGCGGGCTGCTCACGCTGGCGGATGATTCCGGACTGGAAGTGGATGCTTTGAACGGCGCGCCGGGCATCATGTCCGCCCGCTATGCCGGTGAAGACGCTTCCGATGCCGACCGCATCAACTACCTGCTGGCGAAGCTGAAAGACGTGCCCCCCGGGAAACGCGCCGCCCGCTTCCGCGCCGTGATTGCCATCGCGATACCGGGCAACGGCGTGGAATTCACCGAAGGCGAATGCCCCGGTTATATCGCCACCGAGCCGCGCGGCACGCAGGGCTTCGGCTACGACCCCGTGTTTTATATGCCCGAACTCGATAAGACCATGGCAGATCTGCCCGAGGATGTGAAGAACCGGGTGAGCCACCGGGCAAAGGCTGCCGGGAAAGCCATTCCGATTCTCATGAAGCTGAGCCGGCAGACCGCCAAAGGATATCAAGCATGACCGGACTTTACGATTCCTTCCAGCGTCCGGTCAACTACCTGCGCATTTCCGTGACCGACCGCTGCAACCTGCGCTGCGTCTACTGCATGCCGGAGGACGGCGTCCCCCTGTTGCGCCACTCCGATATCCTGAGCTACGAAGAAATTTATGATATTGCCAGGGCTGCCGCGGGACTGGGCATCAACAAAGTACGGCTCACCGGCGGCGAACCGCTGGTCAGGGCAAGCTTGTCCCGACTGGTGAAAATGCTGGCAAGTATCAGCACAATTGACGAAATTTCCCTGACGACCAACGGCACGCTGCTGGCGGAATCCGTCGCGGAGTTAAAAGCCGCCGGACTGAAACGGGTCAATATCAGCCTGGACACCCTCCAACCGGAACGGTTCCAATCCATTACCCGCCGCGGCACCCTGGCGGACACGCTGAAGGGAATTACGGCGGCGCAGGATGCCGGACTCAATCCGGTCAAGCTAAACATGGTCGTCATGGCGGGCGTGAATGATGACGAACTGAACAATTTTGCTGCAAAGACGGTTACGGATGGCTGGCACGTGCGCTTCATCGAGGTGATGCCCTTTGCCGGCAAGCCTCCCGCCGAATCCGGATTCTTCCCGGTGAGCGCCATGAAACAGCGTATTGAGAGCCTGGGCAAGCTGGAACCCGTCCTGCACACTGCGGGCAACGGACCGGCGAAGTATTACCGTCTGCCCGACGCAACAGGCACCATCGGCTTCATCACACCGGTGAGCGAGCACTTCTGCTACCAGTGCAACCGCCTGCGCCTCACCGCCGATGGCAAACTGCGCCCCTGCCTGATGAGCGACCGCGAGATAGATTTAAAAGATGCCTTGCGCCGGAATGTTCCGGCAGAAGATTTGCAGGACCTGATACGGCAGGCAGTCGCCGCCAAGCCCCGCGCTCACCACCTTGCCGAAGGCTGCGTGCCGCAGGGCAGGTTCTTCTCCCAGATCGGGGGATAATAATTACCGGGAGGTCAATATGCCACGCGGTAAAAAGGCTTTAACCCATCTGGATGCATCAGGCAAGCCGAAAATGGTGGATATCGGCGGCAAGGCAGACACCCGCCGCGAGGCAACCGCCAAAGGGATTGTAAGAATGCAGCCGGCGACCTTCAATCTGATTTACCGGGGGCAAATCGCCAAGGGTGATGTTCTGACCGTCGCCCAGCTTGCCGGCATCATGGCAGCCAAGCAGACCGCGACTCTGATTCCGCTCTGTCATCCCATTACCATCGATGATGTCAGTATTTTCTTTCAATCGTACGAGGCAGACAGCACTATCGAAATCACCGCTACCGTGAGAAGCACCGGCAAGACGGGTGTCGAGATGGAAGCCCTCACCGCCGCCGCCGTGACCGCCTTGACCATGTACGATATGTGCAAAGCCGTCGACCGCGGTATGCACATCGAAAATATCCGCCTCGTACGCAAGAGCGGCGGTAAAAGCGGCACGATAGCTCTTGAATAGTGCCGCCTATTGTTATATACTCTGCATACTATACCTTAACTTAAGACTTTATTTGGGGGTGTAATATGAAACTTTCCTGCCTGCAAGAGAACCTGAACAGGGGACTGAGCATCGTGGGACGGGCAGTCGCCACGCGCAGCACCCTGCCGATAACACAGAATATTCTGCTCGCCGATGACGGGGGGCGCCTCAAGCTGGTCGCCACCAATCTGGAGATGGCAATCAGCTACTGGCTCGGCGCTAAAATAGACGAAGGCGGCGCCATCACCGTACCGGCACGCCTGCTCACCGAGTTCGTCAGCTCCCTGCCGAATGATAAAATCGATATCAACCTCGCGGGCAAGACCCTAAAGTTAAAGTGCGCCCGCTTCGAAGCCCGCATCAGTGGAGTGGATGCCAAAGACTTCCCCCCGATACCCTCAATATCCGAAGGTATTACGACCAAAGTAGAGGTCACAGCGCTCCGCGAGGGGATTAACCGGGTGATTTTCGCGGCGGCGACCGAGGAATCACGCCCGGTGCTTACCGGCATTGATGCCCAGTTCGAGGGCAGCATACTGACCCTGGCGGCGGCGGACGGCTTCCGCCTGGCAGTCGAAAAAGTGCCCATCGCCACGCCGGTCGCCCAGAAGACCGAGGTGATTATCCCCGCCCGCACCCTCGCCGAGCTGAACCGGCTCATCGGCGATCAGGAAGAACCAGTGGAGATTACGCTCAATCCCAACAAGAGCCAGATACTCTTCCGCATGAAGACCACCGAGCTCGTTTCGCAACTGATACAGGGCAGCTTCCCCAACTACTCGCAGCTCATCCCCAAGAGCTACGCTACCCGGCTGGTAGTGAACGTGGCGGAATTCCTGCGCGCCACCAAGACTGCCTCCATCTTCGCCCGCGACGGCAGCGGTATCGTGCGGCTGGTGATGACGCCCGGCGCCAAGAGCGCCCCGGGGAAATTAACCGTTTCCGCACGCTCCGAGGAAATCGGCGATGACACAGGCGAAATCGATGCGACCATTGAAGGCGAGGAGTCCAAGATTGCCTTTAACGGCAAGTATCTCTCCGATGTGCTGGGCGTCCTCAAAGAAGAACAGGTCGCTCTCGAAACGACCAATCCCTCCAGCCCCGGACTTATCCGCCCGGTTGGCTCGGACAGCTACGTCCACGTGGTGATGCCGATGTTTGTTCAATGGTGACTAAATCCTTCTTAACAGGATTAAGCATCTTAGCCAAAGGTGAATCTTCGGGAAGTAAATAATCAAGGTTGATTAGGTCTTGAGCATTAGTTTCAGGATGTGATTGCTCGAATTCCTTGATAAGTTTATTGACATACGCCATTGAATCTTCGCCAGAGGATTTCAGAATAAAAGCGCCGAGCCTAAAGCTAAATTTAAAACTTTCAGGGTCAGCTACTAGTTCAAGACAAATGTGTTCGAGAAAACTGCGCTTGTCTTTGAAGTGATTGCTGAAACTGTCATCAACTTCAATCGACTGCAAATCCTTTAAAAGTGACTCCGAAACTTGGGTAAGTTTAACATCAAAACGTTCGTTTTGTTTAGCTTGATTCCGAGAATAAAGTAAACTCTTAAGTAGTCTCTCATCGTTTAAGCGTTCTCGTTTAAGATTGTCCACCGATTCAAGAACATATTCCTTTGTGACGCTTTCATGCTGGAGCAAACTATAGAAATTCTTTTCTTTGATAGAATAGGTCTTTAACTTCTTTCGAAGTATATCTATCTGCTTTTCAAATGAGTCTATCGGGTCGATTCGGTCAAGACCTGCATGCTCATATTGCCGGAAAAGAATTGTTGTCGGACTGGAAGCCATCTCAACAACCTTTTTCCAGACTTCGCTCTCCAGACGGTCTGCTTTGATATATCCGGCATTGCATATCTTCCCTCTGGTAGCTGTTGGGCGTGCGCCACGGCATTGATAATATCTGTATTTGCCATTCAACATAGTACCGCCAATGGGCGAGCCACACTTGGAACATCTGATAAAACCAGTAAACAAATATGCGGCATTTTTCTTTATTGGTCGGGATTGCTTTATATTAAGTATCGCTTCTTGAGTCTGTTTAAACATCTCCTCTGGAATAATCTGTGGTGTTACATCGGCAAGTAAAATCCAATTTTCTTGAGGTGTGGAAACCACTTTAGTCTTACCAACACGCTTGGTCTTGCCCGAATAGGTCTTTCCGGTGTATGACTCGTTAGTGACAATCCGCTTAATGGTCAAGGGGTGCCATAAAGAGCCCGATTTGGACTTGATGCCAGCTTTGTTAAGTTCAAGGGCTACCTTGTAAAAGCTGGAGCCTTGTAGCATCATGGTAAAGACTTTCTGGACTACCTTTGATTCCAGTTCATTAATTGTTCTGTGTCCAGTCTGTTTGTTCCAGTCATAGCCATAAATACCTTTCCCCGTACCATGCGGAAGTTTGCCTTCTTTGAGACGGGCTAACTTGCCTCTCATCGTGCGCTCTCGTATCTTCTCGGCTTCTATCTGAGCGAATGTTCCCCTGAGATAAGTAATAGCCTCGCCTAACGGTGACTTGTCTATGTCCTCGGTAACAGACTCAAGCGCAACATGATGTTTATCAAGGTCGTCTCGAAGAATGACCCCATGTGTAGCATTGCGGGATAAGCGGTCAAGGCAATATACAACCACAAGGTCAATATCGCTGTCTCTAATCAAATTCCGTAGCTTGATAAGCTCCGGGCGTTCCAGTGTAAGCCCTGAGTAGGTCTCGGAAAACTGTCTGACTACTTGATAGCCTTTCTGCTGACAATAGGCTAAACAGGCCTCTCGTTGGGTCTGAAGACTTGTTCCTTCTTTCTCCTGGTCGTCTGTGCTGACTCGGCAATATATAGCGGCTTTTGTCATATTAACACTCTATGATATATTACTATTTGTATCGTTCGGCTTGATTACTTTATAACGTAGTTTTTTCTCAGCTTTATCGACTTCTAGCTTATTAAAGTTAACTGCCGAATTCTCGCCAAAGAGATTGGGGTCGTAATCTATTTTCTTTTGCCAAGTACCCGAATAATTCACCGGAGCTCCCGCAATGTCAGGGCTAACAGAGATTACTGGTTGCCAAGGCACATTTCTAGTCGTAGTCGATAACATTGATATTACGTTATTGAGTGTATTTGAAAGTGACTCAATCTTTTCATTCATCTGCGCTAAGCGCACCTCTTCTGGTTTTCCAGATTGCATTAATTTGTTTAAATCAACAGCTTGCGAAATCGGTGAGTCAACCTTGGTAGGGTCTTTTTCGACATTTAGTATTTGTTCCTTCAGTCTTTTCTTGCACTCGTCAACACTACGAAGGTCTTGGTAATTAAAACTTATAGTTCTTTGTACGGACACGTCAAATGATAAACGTTCCCCTTCAGCTACAAGTTGAACAATTGGTTTCTTAGTCATATGACGGACAGCTAATTCGTAATATACGTTAGGGTTTCCACCACTAAGATCGGCAACAACAAGGTCATCATACATGATGCGTTGAATGATTTGCGAAGTGATTACTCCGGGCGTTGCAATAGCATCAGCTCGTGTTGCTTCGTAACCCAATTCTTCGATAACGGGTGTAATTATAAAATCGAGTATTAAGTCAGAGCGATGCCTGACGGGGGTGTTGGGATTATCGATGGGACAAATAACAAAACACCTTTTTTTCGCCAACTTTTCTTCTTTCATTATTTTACTCCCTTCCATTTAGGTTTATTCCAATAGGGTGAAGCGCAACTTGGACACTTTTTAGGCATTTGAGAAATTCTCGGTATCCAGGTATGACCACACCGTAGGCATTTGAGTGTCGGTAATTCAAAGTGAATAGTCATGCCTGGATTGTACCAGCATGTTGGTATAGTGTCAATAAGTATTATCGTAATCACAACCCCTCTAAGCCTTGAGAGCGCATCGGGCGCTCTCCTTATCCCTCGCCCGATGCCAGCGAACAAGGACGCAAGCCCGACAGGGCGCGCCAGCATTCTGCCGGTAAAGAAAATGCCTCGCCTTTCAGAGTATGTGTTGATTAGTAAGTAACAATGAATGGCAAAGAAGCGGCGGTCGGCACCGCCGCGCCGCTCATCTACGGTCAGGGGGCGCAGGGGGCGAAGCCCCCGCTATCCCTTGGATTTAACCCGTTTACTCTTAATGTCAAAAAATAGCTAAATTAGCGGATATTGACAATAGAATAGCCACGGACTACTATGTAAACAAGATGACTAAGGGCAATTCAACAAGCGTGATAGCAATTAGACTTCCTGATGCGGTGGTCGCCCGAATAAAGACTATCGCCCGACGGCAACGGCAGACTGTCAATGAAATGCTCAAGAAGGTAATACTTGGTTTTGTCGTTGGCAATTACTACTCCGAAGAACAGGTGGCAGACCTTTGTGAGAGAGAGCCGCTTGCATGGAGGATAGGCGACAAAACTCGAAAACCTTTTCCCGAAGAAGAACAGAATATCCCCCGTTCCCTAGTCTCATGGGGACATTCAACACCAGTAACGAGCATCCCGAAAGTTGGTCGGAATCACCCATGTCCGTGTGGTAGTGGTAAAAAATATAAAAAGTGTTGTGGGGGAAATGCCTAAAGTACTGTTACGTGGTATCTACGGAGTTTATCTGGTAGAATATCCCCTAGCCGTGACAAGTCTGCATCGTATAATTCAATTAGATTAAACTTGTTATTAGAATATATCTCTACTTTAGTATTCTTAATAGCAAGATATTTCTCTTCGTCGAGACCCCAAAATTCTATATAAACATTACCGGTGGGGATATAGAAGTCGCAACGATAACTTTTCTCGGGTAGCTTTCTTTCGTAAGCATGGACAATATTGTGAGAGTAGAGCCAGTCGTCAATCATTACTTCTGCTCTTGACCTGACCCAATGCCCATCTTCAGTTCGGTATGTTTCGGGATGTTTGTTTTCAAATTCTGTTCTAGCTGAAGCACTTGCATTAGGAGGCATCTTTTTCTCTGATACTTTGAGAGGGGTATGGGGAGCTTCAAATTGTTTGTTAGAATTGTCTTGTTTCTTGACCTCAGCCCAAGCTTGTGTAAGAGCTTCTGAGACTGTTAATCCAGATTTGACAAGAGCATCACGACGAACGTAAACTCTGTGCCGCATCTCCTTTATATCCACGAGGACAATAATAAACCTGTTGGTTTGAGGAAGTCAAATAGACCGCATAGACGCGCACTGCGGTAATATGCTTAAAGATTCTTTGTCGGATGCTTGGTCATAGTCAATCCGAATCAAACATCCCGATGTTTGTTCAATGGTGATTAAATCCTGCTTGAATTTATTCCAAAATTGAGCAAACTTAGAATTTCCGGGTAAGGGCTTACTATAATCCAACAAGTCAGCGACTGAAATATCAGGGTGTTGCTGTTCAAATTCTTTGATTAACTTGTTTAAACAACGCTTCATTTGTGAATGTCAAGCGAAAATACACCCACAGTGACGGTTGAAAATGCACCCACCTTTTCCTGGTTCTGATTGATAAGGTAAAATGACACCAGGACACGACGAATCGAGGATGCCATGTTACTTTACGA
>JAQTVW010000088.1 GCA_028706655.1 Dehalococcoidales bacterium
CGCACTTCTTATTGTCAACATCATGGCGGACCCACGTAATTTTCCCGATGAGCGCCAGCAGTCCGCCCAACGGGCACAGGCAGCGGCACCAGAAGCGGGAGCGGATAGCATTCAGCGCCAGCACCGCGGCGAAGAAAGCGGCAATCGCGATGTTTGGTCCCCAGAAAGGCTGGTCGTTAATAACATAGCCCCGGAGGGCATTGTCCAGCCAGGTGACGGCGGGCTTCAATGATGCCGGGCAAGCCAGCGGTGCCTGCGCCTGGTTTATCAGTGCGGAAAGAGCGGGCAGAATAACGCTGGCGATCGTGCGGAAAAGCAGGGTAATGGGATCGAGGAAAATCAGCGTCAGGCTGCCCAGTAGCACGGCGAAAATGATGGTCGCGAGCAGCAGGTATTTGCCCTGCCGCCAGTAAGAAGGGATATCTAATTTGTCCTTGCGGGGACGGCGTGACGGCGTCCAGTCAAGGATTGTGCCCAGCGGGCAGAGCCAGCCGCACCAGGCACGGGAGAAGGCAAGTGTCAATAACAGTGTGACGATACCGAGCGCCATCGGGGCAATCCAGGTACGGCTTGCCAGCATCGGCACGATGCCGGTCAGCGGGTCGAGACGGAAGAACAGGTCGACGGGTAATGCGGGATTTCCGGTCTGCCGCGTCGCCAGCAGCAGGTAGAGGAAAAGCAGGAGCGCCAGTACCTGCACGGTACGCCGGCAAGCCCGCCATTTATAGAATATTCTTTTCTTCTTTGGTCTGGATGCTGCCTCAGACATATCGCCTCAGGTATTTATCTCGGTTATTTTTATTTTGCTCAGGTCCATGACGCCCAGACCCATGTCTGCCGCGGTTTGGACAATCGGGATATCGGCACCGGTCAAGCCAAAGAGAGTTGCCGCATAGGCGTCCGCGGCAACAAAATCAGTCCCGGCGATAATCGTATTAGTCAGTTTCACATCATCCAGGCTGCCGCCGGTAGGACCGTGATTGACCAGAATACGCACGGCGTCGATCACCGTCAGTTCGGGACGCAGCAGGCTGGCGATATCAGCGACCCGCTGCGGCAAATTAAAATGAAATTGGGGACGGTTGAGGACCAGTCCCATCAAATTCTTCATGCCGAGGGTCAATCGCGCCAGGCTATGGTGCTTGGCGATGGGCACGTTAATCAGAACATCAGCTTCGAGGGCATCGCAGTAAACGGGCCATTTTTTAATATCACGCCCCGGCGGAATATCGGTATCCTGGAATTTGGCGCGGGTCATGATTTCCATCTCACCGCCGGCAGCGCGCACGGCGTCCTGAATCCCGCTGCGCAGGTATGCCTGCTCGGCAGTGCCGCCGAAAGGCTGGTCGAAGACAGCGACCTTACCGGCACCCGCGCCGCGGCACAGCTTTACCAGCGTGCCGACGACTTCAGGGTTGGTGGTGGCAGCGTATTCGTAAGTATGATAAGCGACGCAGATGTTGGGTTTGATGACCACCTTGTTGCCGGGTTTGACGAAACGCCCGATGCCGCCCAGCGAAGTGACGGCGGCTTCGACCATCGCAGCCGGGCTCGTGCCGTGTGCCACGACAAGATCAGCGCCGGTGGGAGTAACAGCAGGGGTTGTAGTTAATGGAGGTGTGACAGTTGGTACGATAGGCGGTGGTGTATTCGTAGCAATAGGCTCTCTAGCGCAGGCGGCAAGGGGCAACAGCGCAGCCGCGCCGGCGGCACTGAAACCCAGCGCCATCATCCGGCGGATAAACTCACGGCGGGATATTTCCAATTCAAATCCTCTATATATAAAATGAAAACAGCCGTGTCTGGACAGCCCCCTATAATTTCATTGTAAACGGAAAACACGGTCAGGGGCAAATGAATGGGGAAAACAAAGTCCCCCTCCATCGGATTTCCAATGAAGGGGGACAGGCTGGCAGGCTATAAATTGTTACTGGGGCAGGTTGTTGAGCAGTTTTTGTACCGAAGCGAAGAAACCGCCATCGAGCTGGATGGTCTGTCCGGTCATGTAGCTTGAAGCGTCGGAAGCCATGAATACCGCCATGCAAGCCATCTCGTCAGGGTCAGCAAGGCGTCCCAGGGCAGTGTTGGCGGCGCTCTCTTCGGCGCGGACGGGATCTTTCCACAATGCTTCGGAGAATTTGGTCTTGATGACGCCGGGAGCGATGCCGTTGACCCGGATGCCGTAGCGTCCCCATTCCTGCGCCAGCACCTCTGTCAACATGATGACGCCGGCTTTGCTGATGCTGTAAACACCCAGACCCACGCCAGGACGGATGCCGCCCTCGGAGGAGATGTTGACGATGGCGCCGCCCTTGCCCTTGTCCTTCATAATTTTGCCGACTGCCAGGCTGAGGAAGAACATGCCTTTCAGGTTCAAGCCCATCGTGGCGTCCCACGCCTTCTCGTTGAAAGCAAACACCGGACCGTAAATCGGGTTGGTGGCGGCGTTATTGACCAGGATATCGATTTTGCCGAACTTGTCCATGACCTGCTGCACGAGGGTATCGATTTCGGGCAGGTTGCGCACGTTGGCGACAATCGGGATGACCTTGCGCCCCATCTGGCTGATTTCTTTAGCGGCTTCTTCCAGGTCAGGCTGCTTGCGGCTGGCGATGATGATATCTGCACCGGCGTCTGCCATCGCCATGGCGATGGACTTGCCGATGCCGCGGCTGCCGCCCGTAATCAGGGCGACTTTGCCATTCAGGTTGAATTTATCCATGAATTGTCTCTTGGCGGCTGCGTTCACAATAACCCTCCTCAAAATTTCAGTCAATTTTCATCATAGCAGAAAGAATTCAAAGCGAAAAGTGTGAGGCGTCTGATACCGCTATGGTGAGCTTGTCCTTCGACAGGCTAGGGCGAGCGGCTTATTACAATTCTTTGGAAATTACACCTCGTTTGATTTTACCTTGAAAAACAGGACACACAGCGGCGGCAATTTGACGTTGATAGAGCAGGGCTGACCCTGCCACTGCTGTAATTCTGCTTTTACGCCGCCTCCGTTGCCGATACCGCTCCCGCCGTACTCCCGTGCGTCGCCGTTGAGGAGCTCCTGCCAGAACCCGGCTCGCGGTACGCCGATGCGGTAGTTTTCACGTGGGATTGGAGTAAAGTTGCCGACTACCAGTATCGTCTCTTTCTCGTTATCGCCTTTGCGCAGGAAGCTGATAACGCTCCGCTCGGCATCGGAGCCGTCAACCCAGGCAAAGCCCGCCGGGTCGCAGTCCTTTTCGTGAAGCGCCGGTTCATTCGTATAAAGGCGGTTCAAATCGGTCACCCAGCGCTGTAGTCCGGAGTGCGGCGGGTATTTCAACAGGTGCCAGTCCAGGCTTTCCTCGTGCGCCCATTCGCGCCACTGCCCGAACTCGCCGCCCATGAAGAGCAGCTTCTTGCCCGGCTGGGCGTACATATAGCCGAACAGCAGGCGCAGGTTGGCGAACTTCTGCCAGTCGTCGCCGGGCATCTTGCCGAGCAGGGAGCCCTTGCCGTGGACGGCTTCATCGTGCGAAAGCGGCAGGACGAAATTCTCGCTGAAGGCGTACACCGAGCGAAAGTTCAGACTGCCCTGGTGATACTTGCGGTAGATGGGGTCTCTGGACATGTATTGTAGCGTATCATGCATCCAGCCCATGTCCCACTTCAACCCGAAACCCAGTCCCCCTTTTTCTACCGGGCGGGAGACCAGCGGCCAGGCGGTGGACTCTTCGGCGATGGTCTGGACATCAGGGTATTCGCGGTTGACCGCGCGGTTAAGGTCGCGCAGGAAAGCGACGGCTTCCAGGTTTTCCCGGCCGCCTTTTTTGTTGGGTATCCAATCGCCGTTGGTGCGGGCATAGTCCAGGTACAGCATGGAAGCGACGGCATCCACGCGCAGCCCGTCAGCATGGTACTTGTCCAGCCAGAACATGGCGCTGCTGAGCAGAAAGCTGCGCACTTCGTTGCGTCCGTAGTTGAAGATGAGGCTGCCCCAATCAGGATGAAAGCCCTGTCGGCGGTCGGCGTGTTCGTAGAGGTGCGTGCCGTCAAAATAGCTGAGGCCGTGTTCATCGCTGGGGAAATGGGAAGGCACCCAGTCCAGGATAACGCCGATGTTATGCTGGTGGAGATAATCCACCAGGTACATGAAGTCCTGCGGCGTGCCGTAGCGGCTGGTGGGCGCGAAATATCCGGTAGTCTGGTAACCCCAGGAGCCGTAGAAAGGGTGCTCCATGACGGGCAAAAATTCTACGTGGGTGAAGCCCGTTTGGACAACATATTCCGCGAGTTGCGGAGCCATTTCCCGGTAGGTCAGCGGGCGATGGTCCTCCTCCGGGACGCGCCGCCATGAGCCCGGATGTACCTCGTATATTGAGATGGGAGCGGACAGGGCGTTGCGGGCATGGCGTTGTTCCTGCCAGTCGCCATCGTGCCAGTTATAGTCCAATTCCCAGATGACGGAGGCAGTACCGGGCGGTGTTTCGCTGTAACGTGCCAGCGGATCAGCTTTGTCCACGCGGTACCCGTGGTGGTGGGAGGCAATATAGAATTTGTACATCGCCCCCTTGCCGATGCGGGGGATGAACCCTTCCCAGATGCCGGAACATCCCCGTTGGCGCAGCGGGTGAGTTTGCCGGTCCCAGCCGTTAAATTCCCCGACGACGGATACCTGTTTGCCATTGGGCGCCCACACGGCAAAATAGGTGCCTGCTACGCCATCTACCGTCATCGGATGAGCGCCCAGCTTGCCGTAGAGGCGGTAGTGGGTGCCCTCGTTGAAAAGATGGAGGTCGTCATCAGTGAGGAGGGTAACGTCATGCCGTACCGGAGAGCCGGTATGTTTACGCTTGATTTTAATATCTTCTATCATGATGGTTTATTTAACCGCTTGTCTCCATAAGCTGCAGAATGCCTTGCAGGGGCACCCTCAGCCAATCGGGGCGGTTGTCCAGTTCATAGCCGATTTCATATACCGCCTTGTCCAGCAGGAAAGCGTCCAGGTTGATTTTGAGCTGCTCCGTGTCATCAGGAAGGAGGTGTACCGGCTCGACCGTTTCCAGATAAGCGGTCAGGAACACAGCCGAAACCCAGGTGTACCAGTAGCGCGCCCATTGCTGCAGGATGGGTAATTCGGTTTCCGGTTTGGTGACCACCGGCGCCTGCCGCAGCAGTCCGCTGTGCACGGCATAGTGGAAGGAGCGGACCATCCCCGCGATATCACGCAAAGGGGAACGCTTGAGCCGCCGCTCGCTCAGGGAACGCGCCGGCTCGCCGTCAAAATCGATAATGACGAAATCCTTGCCGGTGTAAAGCACCTGTCCGAGGTGGTAATCGCCGTGAATACGGATACGCGCGGCGTTTATCTTCTCATGACGCAGGAGTTGGAAGTGCGCCATGATTTTCGGTTCCAGTTCCAGGACGCGCCGGGCATCAGCTTTAAGGTCTTCAGGAATATTACCGAGTTCGCGCCGGAGCATTTGCAGTATCCGTGCTGTATAGCCGCGCATCGACTGGTAGCGTGAATTCTGATACATGTAGGTGTATGGCTCCGGGGCAAATTCCGGGTCGTCTACTCCTGAAGCCAGGGCAATGTGCATTTCGGCGGTGCGCTGTCCCAGCAGCTGCGCGGAGTTCAGATAAGCCCCGATAGTCTCCCTGGCGAGGTCGGGCGGGTCGCGGGGCAGGGAAAGAAGATGCTGCGGAGGGAGAGGAGGCACCTGAACGGTGGGGTGCGCCAGCACGCTCTTGAAATAGCGTTCCAGCGAGTCCAGGGTGTATTGCCAGGCATCACCTTCGTTGGGTACGTAATCATGGAGAATCGCCAAACTCATCGGGGGGCTCTTGCCCTGGTTGTAATCCAGCGTGCCTGCCACCCGCGCGCCGTAAGCAAATGACGTTCGTTCTGTAAGGAACCGCCCGATTTCCACATCGGGGCTCAAGCCTTCTTCCAGTTTACGGTAGAGCTTGAGGATGAAGCTGTTTCCGTAGACCAGCGAGCTATTGGTCTGTTCCACTTTTAGCAATACCGCCTCTAACTCGGGATTGTTCGCGCCGGGATTGTTCCGGAAAGCACGCGTGTTGGATGTGGTTATCTTGCCGTAGGTCCCGTCAAAATGACGCCTCCGTCCGATTGCCGTAAGCAGCGTTTTACCGAAGCTCTTGTCTGCCATGGCATCATAGAGCAGTCTTTCTCCGATACCGTACCTGGGTTGCAGGCGGGCAACCGCCGCGCCGGGATATTGCGCGATAAGCGGCTGCGCATGTTCCAGTTGTGCTACGGTAAGAGGCAGGACATACGTCTCCGGCTCACCTTCGGCGTATTTTACTTCAGCCAGGACGCAGTAAGACATCGTTTCCGCAAGCGCCATCGGTATGACATCCCGTATCTCAACTTTCCAGGGATGGCGCGCTTTGCCGCGGAACCAGCGGCGCCCGCGCAGGTATTCCAGAATCGGGTTTTCCAGGCTGAACCAGTTATCCTTCCGGAAGAGTGCTTCTTCGGTCTCAGCGATAGTCGGTATTTCCTGCACCTGCTCGGCGGGAAGCGAGCGGATGCGCAGCGATTCGGCAGGTTTAGGCTCAAGGGAGAACCAGAAATAGGCATGAGGGCTGAGGGTGAAGTAATAATTACCGTCAGATATAGGAGCAAATTCTACGCGCCCGAACAAATCGACCGGGCGGCAGCCCGGGAAAGCGGACAGATCAAGCTCAGTCTGTTGCGGTAGGTGGGAAAGGTTGGCAATTACCAGGATATTTTCTTCCAGTTTATCATCTTTATAGCGGCGCAGGAACGCCAGAACCTTGCGGTTTTTAGGGTGCAGGAACTCGATGCTGCCGTGCCCGAAGGCACAATAACGCTTGCGTAGGGCGATAGTATGCTTCATCCACCACAGCAGGGAGTCTGAGTTGTTCTGCTGGGTGTCTACGTTAATTGCTTCATAGTGGTACTCGGGGTCAATAATGGGCGGCAGGTACAGTCTTTGCGGATTAGCGTGGGAGAAACCGGCGTTGCGGTCGGGGCTCCACTGCATCGGGGTGCGTACGCCGTTGCGGTCGCCGAGGTAGAAGTTGTCTCCCATGCCGATTTCATCGCCGTAATAGATCACCGGCGTCCCCGGCAGGGAAAAGAGCAGGATATTCATCAGTTCGATTTTGCGGCGGTCGTTGTTCAATAAGGGCGCCAGGCGGCGGCGGATACCCAGGTTGAGCCGTGCGGCAGGTTCGCTGGCATAGACGCGGTACATATAGTCGCGTTCTTCATCAGTGACCATCTCCAGCGTCAGTTCGTCATGGTTGCGCAGGAAGACCGCCCACTGGTTGTTCTGCGGTATCGGCGGCGTCTGCTGGAGGATATCGATAATGGGGAAACGGTCCTCCATCTGGATTGCCATGAACATGCGCGGCATCAGTGGGAAATGGAACGCCATGTGAAATTCGTCGCCGCTGCCGAAGTATGAGGCGGCGTCCTCGGGCCACTGGTTGGCTTCGGCAAGGAGCATGCGGGACTGGAATTTTTTATCGATATGAGCGCGCATTTGTTTCACGAAGGCGTGGCTCTCCGGCAGGTTCTCGCAGCTTGTCCCTTCACGCTCGTAGAGATAAGGCACGGCATCAACGCGCATGCCATCGACACCGAGCTTCAGCCAGTAGTCCATCACCCGCAGCATCATCCTTTTTACGGCGGGATTATCATAGTTCAGGTCAGGCTGGTGAGAATAGAAGCGGTGCCAGTAATACGCCTGCGCGAGGTGGTCCCACGCCCAGTTGGAATGCTCCGTATCCGTAAAAATAATGCGGGCATCGGCATACTTGTCCGGGGTCTTGCTCCAGGCGTAATAGTTGCGCCAGCTACTGCCGGGCGGCGCACGCCTCGCCCGCTGGAACAGGGGGTGCTGGTCGGAAGTATGGTTCACCACCAGTTCTGTGATGACGCGGATATTACGGCGGTGAGCTTCCTCGACAAAGGACTTGAAGTCCGTCATATTGCCGTAATCTGGCAGGATATTGTAATAAT
>JAQTVW010000007.1 GCA_028706655.1 Dehalococcoidales bacterium
CCGATAACCGCCCAGCGCCGGTCCTGCTGCCCAGCCTACGTTCCCCCCGACGCGCAGCAGTCCGTACGCCCCGGTGAGGCGCTCTTTGGGAGTCAGGTCGGTGATTAGCGCGGAGACGCTCGGCCAGAGCATCGTCATCACCGAACGGCTTACGATATAAATCGCCGCAATCGATAAAACCGGAGCTTCAATGCCTACCAGGAAAGCCAGACATAAATAAAGCAGCGCACCAATCCCCAGCGTGCCAATCAGGAGACGACGGCGGCCCAGCCGGTCGGAGAGGAATCCGCCCACTATGCCGACCGCCGCCGAAGACAGCCCGCCGATGAGGATAACCGTGCCCACCAGGGACATCGAGATGCCGCGCTGCTGATGAAGATAGAGTGCCAGGAACGGCATACTGACGGAAATGCCCATGATGGTCAACAGCCAGACTGCCGTCGCCACCCAGACACCCGGGTAAAAACCATCCGTAAAACGCCCGAACATCTTCATAGTCAGGGATATTAGCCGCTAGAATACCGGGTGTCAATCAGCCGGCGAGCAATAACTTCAGGCAGCTTCAGGCACTTTTCAGCCGGATGCGGTACTTCTCCGCCATGTGGTCCGGCTGGTAGGACTCTTTTGCCTGCCGCAGCGACAAATCGCCCAGGTCCTGCTCGCGGTTAACGAACGGTACTTGCTCGAAGGCATGCGCTGCGAACTGCTGGTTGATGACCGCGTACAGCCCGCGTATTTCCGGGTTCGCTTTTTCGATGTGTACCACTCCGGTCGAGTTGTTCAGGAGTTCCCCGATGGCGAAGGCTTCCACCCTGCCGTCAATGCGGATGAGTCCGCCCTTTAGTTTAAGATTCGCGAAGTTCTCGAGCGCTTCATTCACCGCGATATTCTCATCAGACAGACCCAGGTCTTCCTCGCAACGGCGCTGCTGACACCACATCTCCACCATCTTTTGACACGCGGCGGCATTATCCTGAGTCAAATCTTCGTAGGTAAAGTGGTTGTTGCTGCGGAAGGTATTGATAAAGTTGCGCTTGGCATGGTACCTGCGCCCCGCCAGCCCGACGAGGTCCTCGGTGCGGTAGACATAGTCGAAATCGTCCCGGACAGGTTCGATAGTTAAGTCACCGGCACCGGCAAGCTCGGAAACCAATCGTGCATCACAACGTTCAAGCCGGGATTCTCCCTGACCCATATCTTTCAGCCAATCGAGAAAGGTGTGCGTCACCGCCTCACGCGGCGATGGACCAACGGGCGGTAAGCCTACTGCGCCATTTATCGTCCGGCTGAAAACAATAAGCAGCCAGTCGCTATAAACGGACAGCATCACTCGGTAGTGCGCCCGCCAGATGAACAGGTTGGTAAAAGTAAGTTCAGAGGTCTCCGGCTGGTATTTCCAGAACCAGTCCTGCACCGCGGGACGGTCTACCAGGCTGATAGGGCGAAATTCCGGAAATCGTGCAAGCAAGTTCAGTTCTATTTCTTGATCGCTTTCTTTATTTTCTCGGACATTTCCGGAGAGATACTTTTGATATTGTGCGATTTATCACCGTGCATCGCGATTATCTGCATCATTTCGTCCTGGTTCTCATCCTTGACTTCAAACTTGCAAGCCATGCCCACATCTTTGCATTTGAATGACGGCATTATGACCTCCTTATCTGTGAGTAATCAGCCTCTTTCAGTATTGTTTCAGGAAGGGAAAATAGTCAATACGTATCTCTACGAGTCCCGACCTATTGACTGTGCCGCCGGATAGCAATAGAGTCAATGTATAAGCCGGACTGACCGTCATACCGGAGGAGCATAATGCCTACGTTGATTCTGAGCGGCAGCAATGTGCGTGATTTGCTGGATATGAAGAATGCTATTGACGCTGTAGAACAGGCGTTCCGGCAGTTGGCTCACGGCGCGGCGCAAATGCCCGCCAAGTCCTATCTGGTGCTGGAGAAGGGTGATTTCCGGGCGATGCCCGCGGCAATTGCGGGGGCGGTGGGCATCAAGTGGGTCAATGTTCACCCGCAGAACCCTGCGCGCGGCTTACCCACCGTCATGGGAAGCCTGATATATAACGACCCGGATACCGGTTACCCCCTGGCGATAATGGATGCGACTGGAATCACCGCTTACCGTACGGGAGCGACCGCGGCTATCGCATCCAAATACCTGGCGAGAAAGGACGCCCGCACGTTGGGCATCGTGGGAGCGGGACGGCAGGCGTATACCCAATTGCTCGCTCATGCCGAGCTTTTCGACCTGGAGCAAGTGCTGGTCTATGATTTATCGACAGCCGCAATAGACAGGTTCATTGCAGATTTCCCGCAGTTCCCGGTCAAGGCATCGCGGCTGGGGGAGGTCGCCGCTGCGGATATCGTTTGCACCGTTACGCCGGCGCGCCAGCCAGTGCTCAGGAAAGAATGGGTCCGACCGGGGACGCATATCAACGCTATCGGGGCAGACGCCAAAGGCAAAGAGGAACTCGAACCGGCGATTCTCAAATCAGCCGTGGTAGTCGTGGATGATATCGAGCAGGCGACCGGCGGCGGGGAAATCAATGTGCCCATCAGTCGGGGGCTTTTTACCGAATCGGACATCTATGCAACACTGGCGGATATTGTCTCAGGGAAGAAGCCCGGGCGCCGCAGCAACGATGAAATTACCATCTTCGATTCTACCGGTATTGCCATTGAAGATATCGCATGCGCCCGCATTATCTACGAAAAAGCAAAACAATCCGGCAAGTACCTTTCGATAGATTTTATCGAAGGCTGATACCCGGATATCAGTTTTGGTGAGTCGTGAACCAGAAAGCCTTGCCGATTCATCCTTCGACAAGCTCAGGAGAGCAGAATAAAACTATCTCTCAGGACCGTATCATCACCAGCATCATCTTGAACTTCTGGATAGCTTTCAGGGCATGCGTCTGGTTCGCCGGCATGATAATCGTTTCGCCTTCCTTCAGGCGGTTGGGCTTGCCCGCGATGGTTATCTCGGCTTCCCCTTCGATAAGATACACGAAGGCATCATAGGGTGCGGTATGTTCGCTTAACCCCTGTCCCGTATCAAAGGCGAACAGAGTTATCGTGCCGACCTTCTTATCGATAAGCGTCCGGCTGACTACTGAAGCATCGCGGTAGTCGACCATTTCACGCAGTTTTTCGACCCGCCCGGTATTAGTTTGTGCCACGAGCACCTCCAACATTTGATTCCTGCGGGATTTCCGCCGTGGCGTAGCGCAGGACCGCCGCTGCCGGTGTGCCGTCCGGCATATTCTCCGGAGCAACGACATGCACCGTCCCCCGGTGAGCGAGGGTATGCGCTGCCGCCATGTCCAGTAAATCCTCGTCGCAGGACTCTTCTTTTGCATGCAATGATACCACATTTGTATACGGGTCGAAAGTGCCCCACCTTTCTGCCCCGGCGGCGATGAGCAGGCGATATACCTTCCCCGAATAGGAGTCAGTGACTATCCTGGACAAATCTTCGGCGGTTTTTCCGGTGCCCGCCAGCTTGCGGTACTGCCTCGCTGCCTCTTCCTCCTCGCGCTTGAAATGAGGCTCGATGATTGCCCAGGCTTTAGCGTGAATCTCTTCGGGAGTGAGACGGTCGGGATTACCTTCAACTGCTTCGCCAAACAGGTTCGCATAAGTATTCGCCTCTTTATATATCGGGAAGAAATAGTCTACGCCCGCGAGCACCAGCGGAGCGTTTTCATTCTCCAGGATATCACGGCGTAACCCTCTGTCTACCATGTGCGAATATTTTAACAGTTCGTCTTTGCGGTCTTCGGGCTCCTTGCCGTGCGCTAAAACCGGTTCTCTGCCCGGCAGTCCGGAATGGTGATGGAATTGCAGTTCTCTATCGAAGTGCTCATATTTCATAGCCTCGGCAAGGCTGCGCGGGATGATGCCGTCCAGGTCGATTTCCCGGAATCCGTAGTGAGTGCACTGATACAGCCGTACCGTTTTCTGACTGATTGCCAGGATATAAAACAGTCCGTCAGCGCTCAGCATCGTCAAAAGCGGCTTAACGTGGAATCGTTTGCTCACTACGACCGCTTCCTTGAACTGCACCGGCAGCCGGTAATAACGGAAGAAGTCATCCGCCAGGAAAACGACAAGCCCATCACCCTGGTGCCTCCAGAAAAAACTATCGGTCAGGATGCCCTGCACCGGCTCCAGGAACTTCGTCGCTTCCGGCGCGCGCAGGCCTGCCTTCATCAATCGCGCATGGGCATCCTTTAACAGGTTTCGCAACCGGACAGGGTTCTGCTGCGTCTGGTCGGTGCCGCCTTTATAGGTGGGCAGGTACATAGAAACGCAAATACAGCCTACCGTTTGTGCTTCCAACAGCATTTTCAGTTCGCCTTTGGGAAATATATCCATAGTTGTCACCTTCCTTTCACTGACTACCAGCTTAATATTTCCCGAGCCGGATTGGTATCCGTAAAGATACGTATTTTAGAAATAAATGCTCACCGATTTTTTACAACATGAGTGTTCCTGTTATATACTGGCAGCAAAAAGGACTGGCGAAATATGAAATCAGAATCAGCAGGTGTTGACTCGGTAAGAGTGTTCTTTGAACCACGGAGCGTGGCGGTGGTGGGGGCTTCCCGCACGCCGGGTAAGCTGGGGAATACTGTTCTAAAAAACCTGCTGACATGGAAATTCCCGGGGCAGATTTTCCCGGTCAACCCCAATCCCGGAGATATCCTGGGTTTGCCCGCCTACACCTCGGTGAGCGCCATCCCGCATCCTGTCGAGCTCGCTGTTATCGCCATTCCCATGGATTATGTCCTGGATGTCGCCCGCGAATGTGCCGGCAAGGGCGTCAAAGGGATGGTCATTATAACTTCCGGCTTCAATGAAATCGGCGAGGAAGGCGCGCGGCGCCAGCAGGAATTGCTGCGCATTGCCAGAAGCGCGGGCATGAGAATCGTTGGTCCCAACACAACCGGCATCGTCAATCCCTACCATCCCTTCACCACCACCTTTGTCGAAATGGGGGCGGTCCGGAAGGGCGCCATCGCTTTTATCGCGCAGACCGGCATGTTCGCCGGGCTGATGCTGCAACGCATCATGACCGCGGAGAACTTCGGGCTCAGTATCGTCGCCGGGCTGGGCAATAAATCGGACGTCGCCGACCATGATATCCTGGAATACCTGGCGCAGGATGACAACACCAAAGCCATCATGATGTACATCGAGGGCGTCAAAGACGGACGCCGTTTTTATGAAACAGCGCGCCGCCTGACCAAAACCAAGCCGATTACCGCAATGAAAATCGGGCGGACCCCGGAGGGCGCCCGGGCGGCGCTGTCCCATACCGGCTCACTGACGGGCAGCGATGCCGTTTTCGATGCGGTCTGCCGCCAGGCGGGCATCGTCCGCGCCAGCGACTTCGACGAGCTAATCGATTTTGCCAAGATGTTCGCCTGCCAGCCCGTGCCAAAGACCAGCCGCACGGCGGTCGTGACCCTGTCCATGGGCGCCGGTGCGCTCGCCTCCGACTTCTGCTACGAGAGCGGTCTGGAGTTGGTGAAGCTTAAACCTGCCACGCTGGAGAAAGTCGCCCGCAAATCGCCGTCGTGGGCTAAGCTGACCAATCCTATGGATATCGAAACCATGGTGGAACTGGTGGGACCGGTGGAAGGCTACCGGACCGCAATAGAAGCAGCGCTTGCGGATGAGAATGTCGACCAGTGTCTTATCATCGGCGCTACCGTGCTCCAGACTGAGTCCGATGTCCGCTTCCTGGAATCTGTCCGTAAAGCCTATCCTCAAAAAGCAATATCAGTCTGTATATTGGGTGCCAAAGATGTTTACGAGCGGCTTTTCCCTGCCATCGAGAAGTATCAGATACCGGTTTTCCCCGGTCTGCGCCGTGCGGTTAATGCACTCGCGGCGCTGAACCGCTACCGCCAGCTTAACCGGGAATAAGGACAGTCGGATTCTCGCAAACGCCATCGCGTTATTGCTTCTTTGCCATTCGTGGAGTGGAGCAGTTCCCTCATTTCATTGTACAATTAACTTAAGAGATTTTAATGTTCGACGCTTATCTGGATATCGAAACCACCGGCTTATCTTCCTGGAATTCGGAGATAACCGTTATCGGCATCTACCTGGTGAAAAGCCGCGAGAGCCGCATGCTGCAGCTGACCGGGCGGGACGTGACCGCTTATAACCTCCGTGAAGCCCTCGATGGCGTCAAGACAATTTACACCTATAACGGCAGCAGGTTCGACCTACCCTTCATTTACAGCACCCTCGGCGTTGACGTCGAAAAGGCTATCCATCACACCGACCTCATGTATGATTGCTGGCGCTGCAAGCTGAAAGGCGGACTCAAGTCCGTGGAAGAACAACTTGGAATCCCCCGCAAGCTTAAAGGCATCACCGGCTGGGATGCGGTGCGCCTGTGGTATCAATACCAGGAAAATGACGACCGCGACGCGCTCAACACCCTGCTTGAATACAACAAAGAAGATGTGATGAACCTGAAAGTCTTGCGGGAAAAACTGCGGACTGCCCCACGGTAGAGAACCCGGTTAAACTGATTTATTCGCTGAAGCAGTCGTTCTCTTGATGACGAACGTAAGCACCACCGCGCAGACACTGGCAAAGACCCCGATGGTAAATGGTACCTGATAACTCTGCGTCGCATCGAAGATTTGCCCCGCCGCCCACGACCCGAACGCGCCGCCGATAGTTGCGCCGGTTACTACCACTCCAACGAGCGCCGAGACCAGGCGGAAGCCGAAGAAATGCCCCACTAACGTCGGCAGGATAGACCACTCCCCGCCGTATGCCAGCCCGAAGACCACCGCCAGGGCATAGAATGTCCAGAGAGAGCGCGTAAAAATGAATGCCAGCAGAGACAATGCCAGTATCGAACAGCATATTATGAGCATGTTCATGCCGCCGAACTTGTCTGACGCGGCTCCCATCGATAACCTCCCTGCGATACTGCCGATACCGACGACACTCACGATAGTTGCGGCTACCTGCGGCGCAATGCCGAGGTCGGTGGTATAGTTGACCAGGTGTACCATTATCATCTGGACGCCGGAATTAAAAAAGAGATACACCACGAACAGCAGCCAGAGCGATTTCGTCCGCAGGGCGGAAGACATGGTGGTTTGCGGATTAGTGCCTGCCGGCGTTGGCGGCGCGTCCTTCCGGGGGTTCTGTTCCGCAGTTCCGGCGGGTCCGCGCCGCAAAAGCAGAGCGCTGCCAATCATGGCGACCCAGACAATGATACCAAATCGCAAGTAGGCGACCGACCAGCCGGCGTCCGCGATGAGGCGCTCGATTATAGGCACCATCAGCAACGTGCCCAACCCGATGCCCGTCGCCACAATGCCGAGCGTCAGCCCCCGGCGGCGGTCAAACCAGCGGGCAGTAGTGCCCGTACCGATGGGAAACCCACCGCTGATACCGATGCCGCTGATGAGACCGTAGGCAATGTAAAGCTGCCACAATTCGGTGATACGGCTGGCAAGCACCAGCCCCAGCCCGGCCATGACGGCACATGCCGTCTCTACCCGAGCGGGTCCAAACCGGTCAGCGAGCCAACCCACGGGCACGGCGAATAACCCGTGGGTCAGCATCAATGTCGAATAAGCGCCGGAAGTAGCCGCCCGGCTCCAGCCGAACTCCGCCGCCAGCGGCTTGAAAAACACGCCGAAGCTGTACATGATGCCCGATTGCATGACGAGCAACATAGTACTGGCAACGACAATTACCCAGCCGTAAGATGAACCCCGGCTCGGCGCCTGTTCCGATACGGACATAGCACCCTTTTCTGCAATCAATGTTGCAGTGTGGAATGGCTTAAACCGATGCCAATGCGGTTATGTGCAGTTTAGAGCACCGGTTTGCCGGCAGCTTTGAATTCCTCAACGAGTATCGGCACTGCCATATTCAGTGTATGGATGCCCAGGACGCTCGCCAGTTCGAAGACTTCCATGATTTCTTCAGCCGTCGCGCCGTAGCCCAGCGCATTCTTGATATGCTGTCTCGTACCTACGGCATGCAGGTGAGTGCAGGAAACATCGATTGCGATGTAAACAAATTCTTTGATTTTGGGCGGCAGGACGCCCTGCAGCCACGGCTTGGACGAATACACCCGGTAAGCATCAAAAAAGTCCGGGGCCAGTCTGAGCAATTGCCCCCAGGCTTCCTCGCTCCAGTAACCTCTCGCCTTGGTGAATTTTTCCTTGATTTCTTTTTGTTTCGGGGTTAAAGCTTCAGGCAGCGCCGGTTTGCCGGCAGCCTTGAGTTCCTCGACAAGTATCGGCACTGCCATATTCAGCGTATGGATGCCCAGGACGCTCGCCAGCTCGAAGACTTCCATGATTTCTTCTTTGGTCGCGCCGTAGCCCAGCGCATTCTTGATATGCACATGGGTGCCCGGGGCATTTAGATGGGTGCACGCGACATCAATGGCGATGTAAACAAACTCTTTGATTTTGGGCGGCAGGACGCCCTGCAACCACGGCTTGGACGAATACGCCCTATAAGCATCAAAAAAGTCCGGATCCAGTCTGAGCAACTGTCCCCAGGCTTCCTCACTCCAGTAGCCCCGCGCCTTGGTGAATTTTTCCTTGATTTCTTTTTGTTTCGGGGTTAAATCTTCAGCCACAGTTTTCCTCCTATAATAATTCCGGGTTGATTTGCCATGTTGCGGGCAATGACGTTGATTAAGTATTTTACGGGAGTTTCGGGTATGTGTCAAACGCAACACGATGACGCAAAAGGTGACTGTCAGGTATGTCGCCAGATATTGATTTTATATGGTTTTTCCTTGACTTTAATCGGTCAAAGTTGTAGATTATTTCTGGTTCGTCTGAATAATGATAAGTTGTTTGATATCATCCCTGAAATGCTTTTACGATTTCCCCCGGCTCTCTCCGCCGAATGTGATTCGGCACACCGCAAAATTCCAGCCAGACTATCAATGGCATCAAGCATCGTCTTTTCTGAGTTACCCTTTGTTAGAATCTCCAGACTCGATTTTGGAGTGTATATAGGCACACCCTTTTATTTGTGAGGAGAGGCATGAAAAAATCAGAAACTATAGAGATTATCGCAGAAGGACAAGGCAACCTGTTCCAGCCGCCTGATCCTGATGGTTTCCGCGCTTACGTCAGAAGCCACAAGCCAAAGGGGCTGGTCAACAAAATAATGACCGAGCAGGAAGCGGTCAGTAAGTTCGTGCAGGACGGCGATTATACCGTCGTTGACTGCAACATGTTCCAGAGAGGACCCAGCTCTCTCGTGCGCGAGGTAATCCGCCAGAGGAAAAAGAACCTGGGCATCGCCGGCAGATTTACCTATATGGACGTCGCCGTGCTTACCGCGGGCGGCTGTCTCGACCGGATTGACGTCGGCTTTATCGGCGTCTCGATGGCTCCGGTCACCCGCGCGCTGGCGGCGGGAACGGTAAAGCTCGCCGAATGGACCAACTCCGGCCTGACCATGAGGCTGCAGGCAGGCGCGATGGGTCTGCCCTATATGCCTGCCAGATTCCTCGGCGGCACCGATTGCTTCAAATATTCGGGGGCAAAACTGGCAACCGATCCTTTTACCGGCAAACCGGTAACGCTGCTCCCGGCACTGAATCCGGATGTAGCGCTCATTCACGTTCACCAGTGCGATATGTACGGCAACGCCCGCATTTTCGGCAGCAATATCTCACCCAAAGAAGCGGCCGGCGCATCCAAGAAAGTCATCATCTCCACCGAAGAAATCATCGATACCGAAGATATCCGGAGACACCCGGGCAACACCACCATCCCCTACTACCTCGTCGATGCGGTGGTCGAAGCGCCCTTCGGCGGCTATCCCGGCGAGGTACAGGGTGTTTACCTGTCCGATACCGACCACTCCGGCAAACTTTTCATGGCAACCAACGATAAAGGCAGCGACTTAATCGATAAATACCTGCAAGAGTACGTCTGGGGCGTGAAATCACACCAGGATTTCCTGGAAAAAATTGGGCTGACCCGCTTAATGGAACTCAGACGGCAAGCGGAAATCAAGGAGGGATATCGTCTATGACACGTGCTACTGCCTTTACCCAGGGCGAAGCATTGATATGCACTATGGCCCGAATGGCGGAGGAGGACAAGCTGTACTGGGTGGGGGGCGGCGGTCCCGGTCCCCTGGCACTTGTTCTTGCCCAGCGGACGCATGCCTCAAATCTCGTTTTCATGACGGAAGACGGCAGCATCGGGCAGCAAGCAAAATTCCCCATTGCGTCGTTCATGTACATGGTCTCGGCAAGAGGCAACTTCCGTGCCCTGTGCTGGGCGGATATGAACACCGGTACTTCTCATGACAGCGGCGGCGCAATCGAATACGCCCTGCTGGCGACCCTGCAAATCGACCCCTACGGGAACATCAACAGCTCGATGACCGGCAAAGACTACGCCCATCCCGAGCGGCGTTTCGGCGGAGCGGGCGGAGCCAATGAAATGGCAGCCCTGTGCTGGCGGACGGTTATCGTAACCAACCTGGAAAAGCGGAAATTCGTACCCAGGCTGGACTTCGTGACGACCCCCGGCTACCTGGACGGCTCACCCAATGCCCGTGAAAAAGCGGGTATGCCGACCGGGACCGGCCCCTACCGCGTGGTCACTCCGGAAGCGGTGTTCGGCTACGATGAGAAGACCCATTATATGAAACTCATCGGGCTTGCCGAATGGTCTACGGTTGATGAAGTGCTGTCCAACATGAGCTTCAAACCGCTGATTGCAGACAAGCTGGAGAAGCTGGCACCGCCCACCGAGGAGGAGCTGGTTATTCTCCGTTCTGAACTCGACCCGGGCGGGCGCACCAGCGGTGAAGGAAAGTGGATAAATCTGGAGTAAAATGCTAGAGTAATTGAGAACTGGAATTAATTGAGAAAGGAGTGCAATCGGAATGAACGACCATAAGATTGATCATATCGGCATTGCGGTTAAAGATATCGATGCAGCCATTAAGCTCTACCGTGACTACATCGGGCTGGAATGTGAACCTATCCAGACCTTCGAAAAGTCCGGTCTGCGGCTCGTCTTTTTGAAGACCGGCGAGAGTTCCCTGGAACTGCTCTGCCCGATGGCGAAACCGCCCAAGGGTTCGGATGGCGAGATGATTGCCACCTTCATTAAAGAAAAAGGCGAAGGCATTCACCATATCGCCCTGGTAGTCGATGATATCAACGGAACCCTGAAAAAACTGGATAAAAACGGCATCGCCCTCGATGATAAGGTGGGACGACCCGGCGCTCATGGACTTATCGCATTCCTCAACTCCAAATCTACTTACGGCACGGTACTGGAACTGTGCGAACCAAAGCACTAGATAAAAAAATATAAAAGAACGGTGTGAAATGAGTAAAGAAAAAGCAGCAACGGAGAAAAAACAGATACTGGTAGGAGACGGCACATGGTTCGTGCAACAACCTTCCGGTGAATCCTACCTGGTTGGCAACAAATGCAAAGTCTGCAAGAAGACATTTTTCCCCAAGAGAGGCGTTTGTCCTAATTGCCAGAAAGACGGCACGCTGGAAGATGTGCGTCTGAGCACCAAAGGCAAGCTCGGCGTCTTTGCCGTCCCGCAGGTAGCCGCCGTCGGCTTCAAAGCTCCCTATATCATCGGCTATGTCGACCTGCCCGAAGTTACGGGCATCTTCTCCCCGATTGTCGGCTTTGAACCGCGCGAGGACGCCATCAAAAAGGGCACGGAAGTCGAACTTCAAATCGGAAAAATCGCCGAGGATGAACAGGGCAACGACATCATCGGTTATCAATTTGGTCCCGTCAAGGGAAAGAAGGGTAAATAAATGAGAGAAGTAGTCATACTTGGTATAGGCATGCACCCGTTCGGTAAATATACCGAAAAGAGTTTGAAAGAACTGGGCAGAGTAGCCATCTGGGAAGCAATCCATGATGCAAACGTCCCTCCCAAGGATATCCAGGCAATCTATTTCGGCAACTCCGTCGGCGGGCTGCTCACCGGTCAGGAAGGCATCCGCGGTCAAACCGTGATGAAATATTCCGGTCTGGACTGGGTGCCGGTCACTAACGTTGAGAACGCCTGCGCCAGCGGCACTACGGCATTTCGCGGCGCATGGATGGAAGTCGCCTCCGGGCTTTGTGATGTCGCGCTGGCAGTCGGCGCGGAAAAACTGTTCGTCAATGATACCGCTAAATCAATCGCGGCAATCGCCGCTGACTCCGAAGTCGAACTGGCACGCATGGGCATGCAGTTCACCAGCCTTTATGCCCTCAACCTGAAAAAATACATGGCGGAATCCGGCGCGACCCAGAAACACTTTGCCAAAGTCGTCGCCAAGAACAGCTTTAACGGCTCGATGAACCCGATGGCTTACCATCGCACTCCCCTTTCCGTTGAGGAAGTCCTGGCTTCACGCGAAATTGTCTGGCCGCTGACCCTTTACATGTGCGCTTCCATGGGCGACGGCGCTGCTGCGGCAGTGCTCTGCGCGAAGGAAGTTGCGGACAAATACATCAAAGAGCAGCACCGCCTCGTCCAGATTGAAGCCTGCGTCCTCCGTTCCGGCGTATGGCTTGACCCCACTAAGAAAGACCTCAAAGACCCCATCAGCCGGACTGCTGAAGAAGCCTACAACATCGCCGGCGTTGGACCTAAAGATATTGACGTTATAGAAGTACACGATGCGATGGCGCCCGCGGAAATCAAGCTCTATGAAGAGCTGGAAATCTGCGGCAAGGGCGAAGGTCCCAAACTCATCGACGAAGGGACAACCGCCATTAACGGTCGCATCCCGGTCAACCCCAGCGGCGGTCTGGCGGCGAAGGGTCACCCGGTCGGAGCCACCGGACTGGCGCAAATCGCCGAGATTGCCTGGCAACTCCGCGGTGAATGTGGGCAGAGACAGGTGAAAGACCCCCAGATCGGTTTGACTCAGAACGACGGCGGATGGGTCGACGGAGACTCCGCAGCCCATACGATAACGATTCTGAAACGGCTATAAAGTAAATACGGCATTCGCAGGAAACCCATCGTTACCATTTGTGGAGGAAAAATGAAGGCGAAAGAACGCAAGATTAGAGTCCTCATGGCAAAGGTCGGATTGGATGGACACGAGCGCGGCGCGAGAATCGTCGCATTCGGGCTCCGCGATGAAGGTATGGAAGTCATCTATACCGGTATCAGGCAGAGCATGGAGTCCATCGTCCAGACCGCTATCCAGGAAGACGTAGACGTGGTGGGCTTGAGCTCCATGTCCGGAGCGCACGAGCTTTTTGCCGATATCGTTAAGATGCTGAAAGATAAGGGCGCCGACGACGTACTGGTCATCGGCGGCGGTATCATACCGGATGAAGAAATCCCCGGTCTCAAGAAAGCCGGTGTCGCCGCCATTTTCACCCCGGGCACCCGCTTGAAGGACATAGCCGATTACGTCCGGCAGAACGTCAGGCAGCGATAGGGTTTCCCGCGAAATACCGGTTTATATCAGTCTACTTGGCTGGTTTGCAGGATTATTGTAGCGCAAAAGCAGGAGTGTGAGATATGGCAGGGAAAACCTCTAAAACGAAAGAGACTATCGAAGAACGCCAGAAACAGTGGGAAGCATCCTTGGCGAAGTGGAATAAAGAATACGGCGAGCGCCGGAAGCAGTTCACCCACCTTCAGGGGCGGGTGCCGGTGAAAGCACTCTATACCCCGCTGGACGGTGCGGAAAGGGGATTTGATTTTCTCAGGGATGTCGGCTATCCCGGCGAGTTCCCTTTCACCCGCGGCAATGAGACCAGCATGTACCGGCGCCAGTACTGGGAAATGTCCCAGTATTCCGGATTCGGTTCGGCGAGTGAGACGAATAAACGCATCAAAGAATTGTTTGACCGTGGTTTGAGCGGTATCTTTATCGCGATGGACCTGCCGACCCAGATAGGCTACGACTCGGACAATACGATGGCGCGTAAAGAAGTAGGCAAGGTGGGTGTCGCCATCAGTTCCATGGAAGACATGGAGCGTATTTTTGAAGGCATCGACCTGAGCAAACTTTCTTCCGTTAAGACCACTGCCAACGCGATTGCGCCGGTCTGGATGGCTTTCATGCTCGGCGTTTGTGAAAAGCGCGGCATCAATCCCAATAGTTTCCATGTCTGCACCCAAAACGATATTCTTAAGGAATTTGCCTCACGCGGCACCCAGATTTTCCCGTTGAAACCTTCTCTCAAGTTTGCCACTGACCTGCTCGAGTATTGCGCCAAGAACCTGCCCACATGGTCTCCCTTGCAATTCTCCGGCGAACACATGATGGATATGGGCGGGCGGCAGACTGATTCGATGGCTTTCGCCCTTTCCAATGCCATCCAGTACTACGAATATGTCCTTGAGCGCGGCGTCGATATTGATGAAATCGCGCCCAAGAATGAAATCCTCATCGCGGGACGTGAAGAAGACTTCTTCGGCGATATCGCCAAGTTCCGCGCTTCACGCCGGATGTGGGCGCGCATCATGAAAGACCGCTTCCATGCCAAGAATCCGGAATCGATGAAGTTGCACATGTGTGGTTTCGGCGCCGGCGCCCCGCTGCTCAGACAGGAACCTTTGAATAACATCGTCCGTATCACGCTGGAATCGCTTGCCTGCGCCCTCGGCGGTACCGAGAGCCAAAACCTGCCATCCTTCGATGAAGCACTGTGCACTCCTTCCGCCGATGCCGCCCGCGTCGCCATGAGGACCCAGCAGATTATCGCCTACGAGTCCGGCGTTGCCGATACCATCGACCCGCTGGCGGGCTCTTTCTTCGTCGAATACCTGACCGATGAGTTTGAAAAAGAGACGATGGCGATGATTGCCAAGGTAGACAAGAAAGGCGGCGCCGCCGCTGCCATCGAGGAAGGATTCTTCCAGCAGACCATCCTGCAAGCCGCCTATGAATACCAGAAGGGCGTCGAAAGCGGCGATATCGTGCGCGTCGGCTTGAACAAGTTTGCCCAGGAATCGCACATTCCGTGGCCGGCTTTCAAAGGCAATCCCGAAGAAGAGGAAAACCAGAAGAAACGGCTCAAGGAGCTGCGTGCCCGCCGCGATAACCGCGCGGTGCGCCAGACCCTGGGCGATTTGAAGGTCGCCGCCAAGAAGAGCGAGAATGTGATGCCCTACCTGATTAAATGCGCCCGGGAATACGCTACCATTGGCGAAATTTTCGATACCATGCGCGAGGTCTGGGGCGAATTCCACGCTCGTTCACAGATATTCTAGCCGCGCATGAATCTTGCGGCTAAAAGATTTGGGAATAGTAACTCAATAAGTACTTTATATTAACTTTTTAAACCGGAGGTGGGCTTTGTCTAATCGGTCCAAGTCTCAGGAGAAAACAATGCTGGCAGATAAAGTACTGGAAGGTGATATCCAGGCGTCCGCCAGATTGATAACCCTTATCGCTGACGAGTCACCGAGGCTGACGGCAGAACTGGATAGAATCTATCCGTACACCGGCAAAGCCCATATTATCGGTATCACCGGCTCACCGGGTATCGGTAAAAGCACCAGTGTCAACGCCCTGATTGAAGTCTTCCGCAGCATGAAAATGAAAGTGGGCGTGATTGCCGTCGACCCGACCAGTCCCTTCACCGGCGGCGCGCTGCTGGGCGACCGCATCAGGATGCAGCAACACAGTCTGGATAAAGGCGTCTTTATCCGCAGCCTCGCTTCCCGCGGCTGGCAAGGCGGACTGGCGAAAGCCGCCATCAACGCCATCCATGTTATGGACGCGATGGGCATGAACATCATCCTCGTGGAAACCGTAGGTGTCGGACAGTGTGAAGTAGATGTCGCCCGGTTCGTGGATACTTCTATTGTCATCCTGTCCCCCGGTACCGGTGATGAAATCCAGGTTGCCAAAGCCGGCATCATGGAAATCGCCGATATTTTTGAAATCAACAAAGCCGACAAACCGGGTGCAAAAAACCTGGCTATCGAAGTCGAAGGCATGCTCGAGATGAAGAATTTTGCTCCCGGCGAATGGAAGCCAAGCGTTGTCCTGGTAGAAGCGATTAACGGCAAAGGCATCAAGGAATTAGCTGACCAGATTCTCAAGCATCACGAGTATCTGATATCCAGCGGCGGACTGGACAAGCGCCGCAAAGAACGCGCGAAGCAAGAACTCATTGGAGCGATTGAAGACTCTGTCCGCGACCATTTCTATGCGATGATTGAGCAGGACCAGAATCTGGACGAACTCGTGGATAATTTTGTGAAAAGAAAAGCTAATCCCCGTTCGACGGCGTTAAAAGTAATCGGGCAGTTCACCAAGCAGTTCGATAAGGCTCAGGATTCTGCCGCATAGTATCTCCAGACTATAAGTGTCAATGTTTTGCCCTCAAACTGAACCGGTGTATTTGGCACCACGTTTAATCACCGGCAGGTATGAATCTATACATACTTATCAGCAATAATACCCGTGGACTATGTTAGACTTTCCAAAAAGGTTCCAAATAAGGTATCATTAATCTAAGTGATGCGGATGTGGGGAGGATGATATTTCCTTAATTCAGCTCTGTATTTTTCATCAAGGGTAACGTTGTTTTTTCGTTGGGCGGTTGCCTATAATTAACTGGAACAGAAAAGGGGGAGGTGGTAGAACAAACCTGATAATTCGTAATGGTAACTAACACAACAGTATTATTTAAGGAGGTTTATTAATGTTAAACAAAAAATTTCTTACTCTTGTTTCTATCTTCCTGGCGCTCCTGGTAGCAAGTACGATGTTTTTTGCCGCCTGCGCTCCCAAGGAAGAACCTACGCCGACGACAACAACGCCCACAACTACAACCCCGGCTCCTACCACAACTACTGCGCCGACTACTACGGTAGCCCCAACCACTACTGTGCCGCCGGCTACTACAACTCCCGCGCCTACAGTGCAAATCAGAAAGACCAAACTGAACTTCGGGCATTATTTTGCTGTAGGAGACTTCCGGGACGTCACTGCTCATCACTTTGCGGATCTCGTTTCAGCGCAAAGCAACGGTCTCATGACCGTGACAGTCTATCCTGCGGAGCAACTGGTTAAAGGCAAAGAGGGTTTTCAGGCGGTTTCCGCTGGCGTCGTTGATTTATACACCAATGATGCTTCATACTTCGCCGGGGATATCCCATTAATGGATATCTTTAACCTTCCACTGCCGCCCTTTGATGATGCCGGCGCAGTCAAAGTAGCGCACAACGCCTGGAATATCATCGTTCCTGCCTTCGAAGCCAAGAATATAACGATGCTCGGCATCTGTGGCAGCACTGGTCCCGGTTACACTTATTTTGTCAAACCGGTCCGCACCCTGGCAGACCTGAAAGGCATCAAAATCAGAGCGAGCGGCGGCATGTTCGAGACCATGATGAATGCTATGGGAATGTCCGTCGTCACCATGAGCGCGGCAGAACAATATATGGCTCTGCAGACCAAAGTTGTCGAAGGAGCTAATACTACGTTCCAATCAGTCATGTCCTACAAGCTCTATGAAGTCGCTCCTTACCTTCTCCACGTCGATTTCGGCGGAGCGCACCCCTACTGGCTGATGATGAACGCCACTAAATTCAAAGGCATGAATGCCGCTGAGCAGGCAATCATCCAGAAAGCCGCCACGGATACGGAGGCATGGATGCTGGGTGAGTTCACCGGTCAGATAACCACTCTGGAGAAGCAGGTTTCTGAAAAGATGAAGGAAGTCATTAATCCACCTGCAACAGAGGTTGAAAATTGGCGCGCCCTCAAGAGCGGACTCATCGATACCTGGAAAGCCAAGGCCGGTCCTCAGGCGGACGCAATGCTGGCAATCTACAACAAAGGTCCGTAACACAACGAAAGTCGATAGCACCGGGGGATAAAACCCCCGGTGCTCTTAATTGGAGCGGCAAATGCACCGGATAACCAAATTACCACAAGCTATTAATAAATTGTCTTTTTACATGGCAGCGGCATCGCTGCTTATTATGACATTGATTATGACTTATGAAGTCGTCATGCGGTATGTCTTCAACGATCCCACGATCTGGTCTAACGAAATGACCGGGTACACGCTTGTTTTTCTTGCCTTCCTCGCGGCGCCTTATACCCTTCACCTGAACGGGCACGTCTTTGTTGATACGGTAGTCCTTCATTTTACCAGGACTGCCCAGCTCTGGACTAAATTGATTTTGTCAATTCTGTCTCTGGTATTCATGGTAGCACTCACCTATTTTGGATGGGAACAAGCTCTGCGATCTTATACATTGGGTTTTCACTCCTCAAGCGCTTTTGGGCCCCCGTTGTTTATTTTTCAAATTTTCATTCCAATCGGAGCTTTCCTCCTGACCATTCAACAGCTTGTTATCATGTTTGATGTAATTTCCCAACTTGCCGGCAGGAGGACAAACTAATGGAAATAGCATGGCCGTTACAGGCAGGCCTTATCTTTTTAGCGCTTATCACTTTGATCATACTTGGCATGCCGATCGCATTTTCTCTTGGTTTGGTTAGTCTTGCCGGAATTTTTATCTTCATGGGACCCCCTGCTTTACAATCGTTTGGACATGTTTCCTGGACTACGATCAACTCTTTCGTGTTCGCCGCGGTGCCGCTTTTCTTCCTGATGAGTGAAATTATTACATTTACCGGCATGTCCGGTGATGTATTTAACGCCATGCATAAATGGCTGCAGTGGCTTCCGGGCGGACTCGCAGTAGTCAGCGTCATGACCTGTGCCATTTTCGGCGCAGTGAGCGGTACCGGGGTAGGGGTAGCTGCTATCGTCGGTTCTGTGGCAGTTCCACAAATGTTGAAATACAAATACGATGGCAAGCTCGCAACCGGCGCGGTGGCAGCATCGAGCGCACTCGGCATGGTAATTCCGCCGAGCATCCCGTTTATTCTCTACGGGGCGGTAACCGAGACATCGGTTGGCAAGATGTTTATTGCCGGCATTCTACCGGGCTTAATTGTAACCGCTCTATACGCCACATATATTATTAGTGCGGTAAAAATCAAACCCACTCTTGCGCCGTTGGAAACAGTAGAAATTACATGGAAAGAGAGATTCTCATCATTAACAAAAATATTACCGATTGCCGCGCTGATAGTCCTGATCATCGGGGGCATGTACGGCGGCATTTACACGCCTACTGAAGCTGCCGCCATCGGAGCGGTGGGAGCAGGAATAATTGCTGCTCTTTTCCGGAAATTAACCTGGCGTAATTTATGGAAAGCATTGACCTCAGCGACCAGGGTTACCAGTATGACTATGTTCATAGTCATCGGAGCGATGCTTTTCGGTTTCCTCCTTACCGGCACAAGGATTGGGCTTAATCTTTCTACCTGGGTAGTCAGCCTTGATGTATCGCGGTGGATCATTTTTCTGATCTTTAACTTGATATGGTTAATTCTGGGCTGCTTTATAGATGTCGGTTCTATTGTTCTGATAACAATGCCCATCTTCTTTCCCATTGCGAAAGGGCTGGGCTTCGATCCTGTATGGTTCGGGGTTGTCTGCATGATAAACATGTGCGCTGCTGTGGTCACGCCTCCTCTGGGACTTTGCGCCTTCGTCGTCCATAGTATCGCCCCTGAAATTCCTCTGTCCGATATTTTCAAAGCCATTATACCTTACCTGTGTCTCATCGCATTTGCGATTATTTTATTCTCAATATTCCCGCAAATTATTACAGTACTGCCAAATGCCATGTTCGCAGCAAGATAAACATTAACAGACCGGTTTCACGGATCAATTCATTTGATAACCGGAAGATATGGAGGTTGATACATGGGTAATTTTTTGACCGGAATCAGGGTGCTCGCCATGGAACAAATCCTGGCAGGACCCTTCGGCTCGATGCTCCTGGGCGACCTCGGCGCTGAAATTATCAAGATAGAACCACCCGGCGGGGAAATTTCCCGCCACCAGGCCGGCCCTTCATATAAGGGGGAAAGCAACTACTACCTGGCGTTCAACCGCAACAAGAAGAGCATCGTCCTTGACCTGAAAACAAAGTCCGGCAAGCAGGCTTTCTATGACCTGGTCAAAATCTCGGACATCGTGTGGGACAATCACCGCGCCGGCGCCATGAAAAGGCTCGGGGCAGACTATGATACCCTCAAGAAAATCAACCCCAAAATCATCTGCTGCAATATCACCGGCTGGGGTATGACCGGCCCATACAAGGACTACACGTCTTACGACCTGATGGCGCAGGCTGTAGCGGGCATTCTCTCCGTCACCGGCGAACCCGGCGGCCCGCCCATTAAACCCGGCCCTTCCATCGCAGATATCGCCGGCGCCACCTTCGGCACTATCGGGGTGCTGGCTGCTCTGGCAGCGCGGGAGAGAACGGGAGAAGGACAGAAAATCGAGATAAACCTGCTGGATGGTGCCATGGCGATGCTATGCTTCCATTATACCTGGTACTTCATCAGCGGCGAAAACCCGATACCGGTCGGCTCCGGACACATCAATACCGTGCCATTGGGCGCTTATAAAGCGAAGGATGGCTGGGTGGCGCTGGGTCCCTGCTGGCCGCGCATCACCCGGGTTATCGGACAGGAATGGATGATTGACGACCCGCGCTTCAGCACCGGTGACGCCCGTTTGAAGAACCGGACAGAGGTCAACCAGATTGTCAGCGATGGCTTCAGCAAGTTTTCCTCAGCAGACCTTATCGAATTGCTGCGCGCAGAAGACATCGCCTGCGCTCCGGTAAATACCCTGGATAAAGCCGCTGTCGATCCCCAGATTGTGAACAATAACATGGTTATCACTCTGCCGCATCCGCTGGGCGGTGAGATCAAACTTGTCGGACAGCCGATAAAGGCGCCGGATCGGATTGACGAAAAGAAGTTCACCGCGCCGCCGACCCTGGGGCAGCATACCGATGCGGTACTGTCTGAACTGCTTCACTACTCCGGTGATAAAATCAAGGCTCTCAAGGAAGAGGAAGTAGCGAATACCGAAAAACGGGAAGAGCGCCTCCACAAGAAACTTTAACTACAGCTCAGGATTCAAGTTCAACCTGAAGGGCGACCAGTACGCGGCAGACCAGCCCATAGTAACCGATGGCGGTGGTCAATTCGACAATCTCTGCTTCGTTGAAATACCGTTTGAGTGTGGCGAAGGTCGTGTCTTGTACTGCGATTTTCTCCGCTACTTCATCGGTGTAAGCAAGAACGGCGCGTTCTTTTTCATCGAACGCCGGCGAAGTACGATATTTTGATATCTCGGCGACCTGCTGGGTAGTCACCCCCGCTTTCTTCCCGATCTCCGTGTGTTTGGTAAATTCATACACCGAGTGCGCCAGGTCACCGACGCGTAAAATCGCGAGCTCACGCAGCTTCGGAGATAGCCCTTCGCCATGCAGAATGGCGTTGCCCAGCCTCTGGAAGTTCAGCCCGATGTAAGGGCAGTGCCCCAGCACCTTAAATAAATTGAGCACCGGCCAGCCCTGGGCCTCGTTCTTCTCATACAACTTTTTGACGACCGGATGAGCCTGTTCCTTCTGTACTAAGCTGACGCGCGGCATATTGCCTCCTTAAAATATTACAAGCGGTATCCTATAAAATTACCTTCTGTTCTTTAAATCCGGTTATTTCTAATGCGGAATAGCCCAGGCTGCGCATGATTTCCCCGGTGTCCTGCCCGATTTCCGGCGCGCCGCACCGTAATGTTGCCGGAGCGTCACTGAAGTTTACCGGCGTAGTTACCAGCTTCAAATCTCCCTGGGGCAGACGCACTTCCGCAAAGAAACCATTTTCCTTTGCCTGCACATCGTTGACTACGTCTGTCGGCGTCTGGACACGCCCGTAGATGCACTTATTTTCCCGGAAACGTCTCTCCCACTCCGCCATATCCCTGGAGGCTATAACCCTGTCCAGTATACCCACCAGTTCTTCACAGTTCTGTTCCCGCGCCTCGATGGTGCTGAACCGCGGGTCAATCTCCAGTTCGGGCATTTCAATCGCCCGGCAGAAACCGGGCCAGATTTCCGCCTGTGCCATGACCAGTTGAAACCAGCGATTGTCTTTTGTGCGGTAGGTATTATGTAAAGGATTAGGCGCCATGGTGCGGGCGTGCTTGCCCAGCGGGACGCCCACCAGTGCCGCCTGAATATCAGAAAGCGCCGTCCAGACGCCGGTATGGTACAGCGAGCATTCTACTTCCTGTCCCTTGCCCGTTTGCTGCCGGTGCCACAGAGCAGCCAGTACGCCGGCAACGATGTTGGTGCCGGTCACCCTGTCCATCATTCCGCCGCGCTGTGGTGGCGGAGAAGTGCCCGGTTCGCCGATTAAGTACTGGAGACCCGAACGTGCCCATGCCGCCGACCAATCGAAGCCACGCTCGTCCTTATCGGGTCCGGCGGTCCCGTAGCCGGTGACGATGGCATAGACCAGCTTCGGATTGAACTGACTCAGCGTAGCATAATCTGTCTTGAGTTTCTTGAGTGAGTTGATCTCGTAGTTGGTCATGAAAACATCTGACTGCCGCACGAGACGATAGAGGATTTCTCTGCCCGCATCCTGCTTCAAATCCAGGGCTAATCCCTTCTTGTTGCGGTTGTGCGCCTGGATAATCCAGTCCACTTTGCTTTCGCCAAGCCTGATAGTTTTATCGACGCCATGATAGCGTTTCGGGACCCTGAGCAATTCGCCGGTAAGCGGTTCGACCTTGATAACCGCAGCCCCCCAATCGGCCAGCATTGCGCCTGCGGCGGGGATTGCCACAAAGTGCCCCATTTCGATTATCTTGAGACCGTCAAGTATTCCAGACATCATCCAGCACCTCGATTAGAATTGGCTATATCAGTTATAGCTGACTGACGTCTTTTTTGCAATACGAGGACACGGCGGCAGGAGAATGAGAGCAAAACTCGAATTGACGCAAAGATTGGGAGAGACTCAATCCTAATCGCCCGGCTGGTGACAGATAGTGCACTGTGAGTTAGTCCTGCCCACATGGTCGGAAGGGAAGGGCTCGATGCCGCCCCGCGCATGGCACATGAGACAATCGCCGATACCCACGATAGAATGCGGTATCGATCCTGCCGGAGGCGGCAGTGACGGCGGACGGGCAACGGTAGTGGGTTGATGACAGACGGTACACAACGCGTTAGTCCGGCCCACATGATTGGCGGGATAAGGTCGCACCGAACCCGGCCCGTGGCACAGGAAGCAGTCCGCCAGCCCGGCAATGCTGTGTGGTATCACGATAGCCGCCGGAGGGGTCGCCGGGGGACGCGCCGGCAGCTGGGGCGACTTATGACAGATCGTGCATTGTGCGTTAGTCCTGCCGACGTGATCGGCGGGGTATGGCTGGCTCGATCCGGGACCATGGCAGGAAAAACAATCCTCAAGCCCGGCGATGCTGTGCGGTATCTGACCCGCTGCGGGCGGCACTGACGGCGGTGCGGCTGTCGTTGTAGGCTTGTGGCAGACAGTACACAGAGAGTTGGACCTGCCCACATGATTTGCGGGGTATGGCTTGATGTTGCCCGGCCCGTGGCAGGAAAAACAATCTTCAAGACCGGTGATGCTGTGCGGTATCGGCACGGCTGCCGGCGGTGTTGCCGGCGGCGGTACAGCGATAGTCGATGGTTGATGGCAGGCGGTGCAAAGCGTATTTGACCTGCCGACATGGTCGGAGGGGAACGGCTTGGTGCCGTCGGCGTCGTGACAGGAAAGGCAGTCTTCAAGTCCGGCGATTGCATGGGGAATGAAACGCCCGGTAGTGATTGTTCCTTCCCGCCCGGGATTATAGTGGCACGCGTTACAATCAGCGCTGATGACATCCGCCTTGTTATTCCCGGCGCCTGCCGCCAGTGTCCCATGGCAACGGAAACAGCCCTCTGACTGGCTGTGTCCGACATTATCAAGATGAGTTTGCCAATCTACACCCATTTCTGTAAAGACTGTCAGCAGAGCAACTTCTTTCAGTTCTTCGATTGCGTTATCGATATCCTGCCTTTGTTGGGAGTATACTGCCGGATAATTCGTCCGGTAAAAATCGGCTAAAGCTTCAACTTTGAGATTGGCGATGTCCAGGCTGGGACTGATTTCACCTAATGCCTTGAGTGCTTCACGCTTGATGTAAGGGAGACTGCCGTCTATCCTGCCGAGGGTTATCCTTTCGTCGATAAGCTGCTCGGGCGAACTGAATACGTGAGTAGCACGGTTGTGACAATCGATGCAGTCCATCAACCGCTTCTCTTTCTCGACCCGGGCGGCAGTAATCTCGCCGGCATACTTTGGATTGGTGTATTCCGCCAGCCCGGCAACCGGGTCTTCCACACCTACCCAGCCTATCTTGGCGTGCTTTTCGTCGAGAGGGACATACCAGACCCTGGCAGCGATGTGCCAGTGAATATCACGGGCGATTTCTTCCTGCCCGGTACCGACACGCAGTACCATGTTAATCGCACGTTCGGTACTGGCTTCATCCACATCATAAGTGGTGTACGTACGTAAAATATCACCCGAGAATATCTCCGGGCGGTGGCACTGTTCACAGGTATCTCTTGCCGGGCGCAAATTTTTCACCGGAGTACCGAGCGGGCGTTCGTAAGTACTGAACAACGTCGCGAAGACCTGGGGCAACCCCCTGATTTTCGCTTTTACCAAATAATCTGCTCCCGGTCCCACATGGCAATCAACGCAGGGTACGCGGGAGTGCGGCGAATGCTGATAGACGGTATACTCCGGATTCATCACCGTATGGCAAAGCTGCCCGCAGAAGGAGTTGGATTCGGAGAACTCGTAAAGCTGATAGCTGCCCATCACCAGCAATACCAGGCTGATGGCGCCTGTGATTGCCAGGAAGATGACCTTGTCCTGCCGTAACTTACCCCTCATCTTTTTCCTTCGACCTTACGATAATAATAATGAAGTTGATTGCGCCGAGGATAAAAAGGACAGGCACCATAAAATAGGTAAACACCCCAATAATTGGTCTCTGCCGGGGCAGGCCAGACACCATGTTGAATACGAAAAATATAAGCATAAACGCCAGGAGAATGCCTGACGCCTTCATCCACGAATCATCAAATATTTCCGCGAAACGTTTCAAAACTGCTCTCCAAAAGGGCAGACGCTTTCCCACTTTGTTACTTGCGATATGAGCGTTCAAAGTATTATATCCAGCACTATCTTTAATAGTCACAACATTTTTCAGGAAAATATAACAAATTTATCACATTAAGTATTTTGTTGAAGAAAAACAGCTTCCGGACTGACGTTATGCAAGTTAACGGCGAGACACTTGCTCCCTGTCTGATGCTGCGGGAAAGCTAGACTTGAAACCGTGACGGATTAGAAAGGACGATATACTTGAGGAGGCAGTACCGATTGGAATACTTCACACTGCCGGCAGGTTTCCAGTTTGTTCTGCCAGCAATCACTTTGCATGCCACGGCAATTTGTACCGTTGATAAACCAGCACAAATTACCGGCGCGGAATTCCCATGCAGCGCATTCTTTACGCCATTCGCCAGGACAATCTTTGGTTTCCCAGCATGGGCTGACAATATCGCCGGAAGCGTTTTTCAAATATAAAAGGAACATAAGCTGCCGCTCGACACTAGCCGGCACCTTGCGCCATTCCTGTTCAAAGCTCTGCACCGCCTTGGGGGAGACGCACAGCAGACGGGCTATTTGATTCTGCGTTTTACCAAGTTCGTGGCGCGCCTGGCTGAATTCTCTCGCTTCCATTTTCAATAATCAATCCGAACGAAATTATACCACGTTGTAGTATAAAACGAAAGCGCGCCACGATTGGTTCCATAAAGGGGGGTTGCATGGTATCCTACATTGTGGTATATATAAGGTATGAAGCATCCATTCGGAGTCACGTATAGACTGCCCATGGCGGAGGTGGATGATGCTAAAAAAATTGGTGATGCTGTCTGCAATCGCAATAGCTACACTGTTCGTAATTCTTGCCTTGAAAGCAACCCCTGTAATAGCCAGTGCCGGTCAAACCAGTTCCTGCACTTCCTGCCATAGTCAATCAAGCACCATCAACATCACTACGGATTTACCAACCCGCACAGTCTCACCGGGTCAATCTTTTCAGGTAAACATTTCCTGGTCGGGAGGGACCAGCGGGCGTCGCGAGGTAAACTGGCCAACCAATGCCGTTTCCAACACCCTTTTTAGCCCGACTCCGCGCATCCCCTATTCGAGTTCCGCCGCCAGCGGCACTACATCTTCTACGCTGACTGCCCCGGCGACTACCGGTACTTATACCGTGAGGGTATTCATCGCAAGAGGCAGTCCGCGGGATTCGGACTATGCTGACGTCACTGTCACCGTTGCCGCAGCGAATGCCGCGCCGGTGCTGGGAACTATCGGCAATAAATCGGTCACGTCAGGACAGCTTCTTCAATTCACCGTCTCCGCCACAGATGCTAACGGCGGCACCTTGACCTATTCCGCCACTAGTCTGCCTGCGGGAGCAACTTTCAACGCTTCCACTCGTACCTTCTCCTGGACGCCAGCTGCGGCAGGCACTTACTCCAATATCATTTTCCAGGTCTCCGACGGCTCGCTGACCGACTCCGAGACTATTTCCATCACAGTTAACGCCGCTAATGTTGCACCAATTCTTGCCACCATCGGCAGCAAATCGGTCACGTCAGGACAGCTTCTTCAATTCACCGTCTCCGCCACAGATGCTAACGGCAACACCTTGACCTATTCCGCCACAGGTCTGCCGGCGGGAGCAACTTTCAATGCCTCGACCCGCACTTTCTCCTGGACACCTGCCACGGCGGGTACTTACTCCAATATCGCCTTCCAGGTCTCCGATGGCTCGCTGACCGATAGCGAAACAATTTCTATTACAGTCACCGCAGCGAATGTTGCACCAATTCTTGCCACCATCGGCGGTAAATCGGTCACGGCGGGACAACTGCTCCAATTCGCCATTTCAGCAACCGATGCTAACGGCAACACTCTGACCTATTCCGCCACCGGTCTGCCGGCGGGGTCAACTTTCAACGCTTCCACTCGCACTTTCTCCTGGACGCCTGCCTCGGCGGGTACTTACTCCAATATCACTTTCCAGGTCTCCGATGGCTCGCTGACCGATACTGAGACTATTTCCATCACAGTTAACGCCGCTAATGTTGCACCAATTCTTGCCACTATCGGCAATAAATCGGTCACGTCAGGACAGCTTCTTCAATTCACCGTCTCCGCCACAGATGCTAACGGCGGCACCTTGACCTATTCCGCCACCGGTCTGCCTGCCGGAGCGGACTTCAACCCGGCGACCCGCAATTTTACCTGGACACCCGCTGTCGGACAGCCAGGGTCTTACGCTAATATCACATTCCAGGTCTCCGACGGCGCCCGCACCGATTCCGAAAGTATTACCATTACAGTCAATGCCGTTAATGAAGCACCGGCGCTTGGCGCTATCGGCAACCGGACGGTTAACGCCGGCGAGCTTCTCCAATTTACAGTATACGCCACTGACCCAAACAATAATCCGCTGGCATATTATGCCGCAGGTCTACCGTTGGGAGCTACCTTCAATCCTGAGACAGGAGCATTTTCATGGATGCCCACCGCCGAACAGTACGGTGTCTATCCCAATGTAGTGTTCCATGTGTCTGACGGTTCCCTGACCGATTTGGAAAGCATTACCATCACCGTCAATGAAGTCAACGCACCCCCTGTATTGAACCCAATCGGCAGCCGGAAAGTCACTGCCGGAGAGTTGCTCCAATTCACCATCAATGCTACCGATGCGAATAGCAATCCGCTCACCGTATCGACCAAGAGCCTGCCTCCGGGTGCGAACTTCTCCTCTGCAACGAGGACATTCTCATGGATGCCCGCTCGTGAGCAGGCGGGTACTTACAATGTTGTTTTCCAGGTTACGGACGGCAAGCTCACTGCCTCCGAGAGCGTGACCATCATCATTGAACAAGCCGATGTTGCTGCGCCTGTGCTCGGTCCCCCGGCAACTTCAGAGATTGAACCGAACAGCATCGTGATACGCTGGACGACGGATGAACCGAGCACCAGCCAGGTCGAATACTGGGCAAGTCCCCATAAACTTTCGCCGATGGACAACAACTACGTCACGAATCACATAGTCCGGTTGACCGACCTGGAAGCCGGAGCGACCTACCGGTATACGACCCTTTCCCGAGACATGGCGGGCAATTTGTCCGTATCTACAGAATACAATTTCGCCACTCCGGCAGCGTTTTCCGTGAGCGGACTAACGGTCACTCCCTCCGAAGCGAAAATCGGCGACACTGTGACTATCGGAGCACTCGTTACCAGCAATACTGCTTCGACCGCCACATATGAGTTATTGTTAAAAGTTGCCGGGGCTACCGTTGCCACAAAGACAATAGACCTTGCCCCGCGAGAACAAAAAACGGTGACCTTTACAACCACCAGGTATGCCGCCGGTAAAGCACTGGTTGATATCCATGGAGCAGTCGGTTCTTTGCTGGTCTATCCTTCCATACCGCGAACAAACAACTCTTTACCTGTGGGGATTTTGGCAGGAATCTTACTGCTCGGGGGAGTGTGCGGTCTTGCCGGCTGGCGGTTATTCCGGCGCTGGACGCGGTAAACACCGGGATGACTAGGAAACTACTGCCCGCCCGGTCAGTTCCAGGTTATCGCCGCTCCTGCGGACGATGATGTTCTGTAGCCAGCGGGCGTCATCCTGGTGGGGGAAATCACTGCGATAGTGCGCACCGCGGCTCTCGGTGCGTTCCAGTGCCGCCTGGCAAACCACTTCGGATACCGACAGCATATTGGCGAGTTCAAACGCCTGCCACAGGTCATGCGAACTGCTGATACCGATTTGCTGCGATTCCCGCGATAATATTTTAATCTCATCAATAGCTTGCGCCAGCGTTTGCGCGTCCCGGATAATGCCGGCTTTTTGCCACAGCGTATCTTTAAGCACTTTTCTAAGTTCCTTGGAAGTAATGGAACCGGACCGAGCTGCTTGAGAGTGCAGCTCATCCAGCGCACCCCTGACCTGCTTCTGCGGTTTGCTAATCTTAAGATTCAGTGCCGCTTCTGCCGCATTACGCCCGGCGAGCGTCCCCATGACCAGTATTTCGGTGATGGCGTTTCCGCCGAGACGGTTGCTGCCATGCATGCCGCCGCAGACTTCTCCGGCAGCAAAAAGCCGTTCTATCTCCGTCCGTCCGCTGCCGTCAATTACGACGCCGCCCATTGTGAAGTGGGTAGTGGGACAGATGAAACAGCGTTCGTTGGGAGGGACGCCCTTGGGTAGCAAGCGCGCGAATTTTGTCATCACCTCTGGAGGAATTTGCGGCAGGTCGATATATAACTTACCATCGATGCCTTTTCCTTGTGATATCTCCTGCATCAGGGCACGGCTTATCCGGTCCCGCGTCATCTCATTCGGACTATTAAAATACTTAACCAGAACATCCTCACCCGCCGCATCACGAATCCTGGCTCCCGCCCGGAAAACAAAAGTTTCGTATAGTATCAGCCGATTGCCGTGCATACCGATTCCGGTGGGGTAGAACTGCACGAATTCCATATCCAACAGTGGCAGACCGGCAGCCAACGCCAGAGCATAGCCATCGCCGGTGGTCGCCGGCGTATTATCAGTATTACGATAAATCTGTCCCAATCCGCCGGAACACAATATTACCGTCTTCGCCAGAAAAACTACCGGCTCCCCGTCTTTACTTACGCCTGCCGCGCCAAATGCCGCACCGTCAGAAACCAGGAGTTGTGTGATCAAAATGTTGTCTGTGAAACGTACTCCGATTTTAGTGGCGTACGAAGACATAGGCAAAGTAAAACCGGCGCCGAGGCGTTCCTCGCAGAGGACGACGCGCGGGTGGGAATGACCGGGCACGGGACTCGTTAAAACTTGCCCGCTCTTTTTTACTATCCGTACGCCGAAGGATTCCAGGTCAGAGACTTGCTGGCCCGCACCACGCACTACGGTATCGGCGATGACACGGTTATTGAGATTACCGCCGGCAGCAAGAGTATCGTCAAGATGGACTTTGCAGTTATCCTCAGCAGCAGTGAAAGTAGCAGCAAAGCCTCCGCCGGCGATGGTGGTGTTATTACCTCTCCCCGCCGGCGATTTGCCCACTACCAGAACATCGACCCCCATCTTACGGGCTTCAATTGCCGCACGCAGACCGGCGCCGCCGCTGCCAATGATGAGGACATCACAGGTAAACTCAGACAACGAACTCAGCGCAGAGATATTAATTCCCATATCTGATTACCGATGACCACCGCTATTTTCCTTTAAATGTGGGCTTCCGTTTTTCGCGCCAGGCGCTGTGACCTTCCATCCTGTCTTCCGTTAGGCTGAGTGCCAGGAAACGGTAGAGGTCTGCCTGCGCCGCCTGTTTGATGGAAGCAGTATCGAGCCCCATGTTGAGGGACTCCTTGGCAACTTTGACACTAAGCGGCGGGTAGGACGCGATGATTTTAGCGATTTCCCGGGCGCGGGGCATCAGTTGCTCCAACGGCAGGACTTCGGATACCAAACCGAGACGGTAGGCATCCTGGGCGTTCATATGTTCCGAGGTTAGCGCCATCCGCATAGCAATTCCTTTACCGACAAAACGCGCCAGCCTGACCGCGCCGGCATAAGCCGGCATCACACCGATGGAGACCTGCGGCAGACCCATCCTCGCATTATCCGAAGCAATCAGGATATCGCAGCACAGCGTTATCTGGAACCCGATGCCAAGGGCATAGCCGTTAATCGCACAGATAATCGGCTTGGGGAAGTCCGCTATCACATTGAAGATATCCATCCCCCGCAGGGTAAATTTATGGAGTTCATCACCGACGGATTTCGGCGAATGCGTGGTAAGATCGGCGATATCCGCGCCTGAAGAAAACGCCCTACCTTCAGGATTACCGGTCAGAATGACCACCAGCACATCGGGGTCAGCCTCGATTTTAGGAAACAAATCAAGGATTTCCTCCTGCATTATGGCGCTCCAGGCATTCCTCGCTTCCGGGCGGCTCAAGGTTACAGTAGCTATGTGCTCCTGCTTTTCATACAGCAGCCGGGTATATTTCACGATTCAAATCCTCCTCTATGCGCTCAAGTATTTTTCGGTATCTTCAATACGCCCCAGGGTCCGTTTCCTCGTTCCCGCAATGTAAAACGTTTCGACCTGCCTGACGCCTTCTATCCTGGAAATTACTTCTTTGACGAAAGTTGCCATGCCCTCCATGGAAGCAAAATAGCTGTTAATAAAAACATCGAATCTGCCGAACGTCTCTACGACAAACGTGACATTCCGCAATGCGGCAAGACTGGTGCAAACCGAATCAATTTTGCTGACGTCGACATCCAGGCCGATTAACGCGCTGAACTTGTATCCCAGCTTGGCTAAATCGGGGACGGCGGTAATCTGAATAATTCCCGAGTTCAACAGATTGTCGATACGGCGTGATACTGTCGACAGGCTGATACCGAGCTGGCCGGCGATATCCGTATACTCTCGCCTGCCATTTTTCTGGAGTTCAATAATTATTTTCCGGGCAATCTCGTCGATATCGTTTGAGTGGGTCATTAAATTCACCTCAATCTGTATTGAAAAAGCTTGGATACATAATAACCCTTAGAAATGTCGCAGTCAAGACTTTGCATAATTGAAAGTAGAAATGCTCATAGCTCTCATATTTCATGATATTATTGACAATAAAGGCTCACTTCCATTATAATAGCGGCAAAATTTGATGCTTCTCAGCGAATCAATCCGCAGCATAAAATACCGCGTTTTGAATTATGGAGGGTAATGTATTGCCGCAAGAAGAATGGGCTTACACTATGACCTGGGATGACGTCGTCCCTGACAACAATTGGAAACTGGTCAGAGACATCCGTCTCACTACGGAGATGAACCAGCAGTTCATGGATGCTCTTGATGACCATAATCCGCTGTATATTGATGATTCGCCCTACGGCGCTTCGATTGCCATTCCCGGGCTGCTGCACGAGCTGGCTTTCGAGGCGATGATACGCTCTTTCCCCATCGCCCCACCCAGCGGCTCGACGAGCTATCATGCCAAGCAGGAAACCGAACTGCATTACCCTGTCAAAATCGGCGAAAGAGTTAAGATCGAAGTCAGACTGACAGATAAATACGTCAAGCGGGAAAAGAACTATGTCCTCCATGAAGCCAGACTGATAGATGAAAATGGCAAGATGGTCATGCTCAGCCGGCATTATCGCATGGTGGGAAGGAGGGATTAATCATGTTAGTCCCGATAAGCAAGCTTGAACCGGGCTACCGCATCCCTCACCTGATGAAGCAGGTAGTTTTCGAGAAAGTGCGGAGTTTTTCTTCGTGCATGGGCAGAGCCATCCACACTGATGCGGAATTCGCCAAGGGAGTAGCGCAGCCCAACGTCATCGCCCAGGCATTGATGTCACATAACTACATGATTGAAATGCTGGTACGAGCCTTCGGGCGGGATTTCCTGGAGAACGGCAAGATCGACGCCAAGTTCCTCGACCAGGTATTCCCCGGAGATAACCTGTTCATCAGAGGCGAAGTGACCTCTAAAAAACAGGAGACAGACGGGTGGCACGTGGCGCTGGACGTATGGTGCGAACGGATGTGGGGGCAGAAGACCGCCATCGGCACGGCGACCGTCTTGCTCCGCAGGACGGAATAAAAGCCGGCAGCCTGACCACCACGAATAATTAGACTTTGGCGCTAATTCCCGATTTGAATAAATTTAGACGCTTTTGGTGATGATGAAACAAACGTCCCGCAGGCACTCTTCTAAAATATTCTACGGCTGGTGGGTCGTCGCCCTCTCTTTTCTGGTCAGTTTTTTCAGTGCGGCGTTCATCTGGTATGGTTTCACTGCTTACTTCGCTCCGCTGGTGCAGGAGTTCGGCTGGAGCTACACGGCAATATCGGTGGCGGGTTCCTTCCGTTCGGCAGAGGTCGGGGTGCTGGGCATCTTCGTCGGGTTTCTGGTCGACCGTTTCGGGGGAAAGCGCGTTATTGTCATCGGCTCGGTCATTGTCAGTGCCGGGTTTCTCTTGTTCAGCCGCATTACTTCGCTGACGGGATTTTATGTAGCATTCCTGTTGATTGCGGTGGGCGGCAGCGGTCTGACCAGCATCGTGCTGTTCCAGGTCGTCACCAAGTGGTTTAACAAGCGCCTCGGACTGGTGCTCGGCATTGTCGGTTCCGGCTTTGGCGCTGGCGGATTTGCCATTCCCGGAATTGTCTTTCTCATCGACCAGATAGGCTTCCGAAACCTTTTCGCCGGTATCAGCGCCTGGATTATTATCCTCGGCGCCTTAATCTGGTTTCTCTTCGTAAATGAACCTAAAGAAATCGGCTTGAATCCGGATGGCAAGGTTATCGATGTCGCCGTTGATACCTCACAGGATAACCGGGCTGCTCCGGTCAAGCGGGCAGACTATACTTTGAAACAAGCCATGGCGGACTGGAATTTCTGGATCGTCAACTTCGCCAGTACCGCCAGCCTGGTCACGATGATGATGCTCACCACCCACATCATGCCCTGCATGGAGAACCTGGGCTACAGCAGGAGCCTGGCGGGCATCGCCGCAGCGGGGATACCTGTGACCAGTATCATCGGCAGGCTCAGTGTCGGCTGGCTTTCCGATACTTACGGCAGGCGGAGGATGTTTATCCTCACGATGATTGTGCAGACCATCGGGATGTGGCTCTTCATCAAAGCAGAAGTGCCGCTTTTTGCTGCGTTATCGGTCGTCGTCTTCGGAGTGTCGTACGGAGGCATCCACACCTTACGCGTGGCAGTACTGAAGTCTTACTACGGCATCGCCAATATCGGCTCGATAATGGGGGTAAACCTGGGACTCTCAAGCGTACTCAGTATCATCGGGCCGCTGGTTGCCGGCTACTATTTCGATAATACCGGCACGTACCTGTATGCCTGGATAATTGCGGGAGTAATGCTTACGGCGGGGATTCCCCTGCTTTTCATGATGAAGAAGCCTGAAGGCGAGAAGCATTAAACCTGAGACCGCTTTCGCTATACGCGGTCTCTAAAAGCAGCCCGGACTAAACCTTCTTTTTTCGCTGTCTCAGAA
>JAQTVW010000089.1 GCA_028706655.1 Dehalococcoidales bacterium
GGAATTTTGAGCCGGTTGCCCGGACTGCCCTGCGGCACGTTGCGGGTCATCATCACCGCCAGGATAATCAGAACCGAAATCGCGCCGACGTAGACCAGTATTTGCACCGCCGCCAAGAAATCCGCGCTCAGCGTCACATATAGTCCGGCGATGCACAGGAAGCACAGTACCAGCGAAAGCGCCGCGCGGAACACATTGCGCAGCAGCACCACGCCGAGCGCCGCCAGCAGCGCTGTGATGCCAAGTGCCCAGAAAGCTATCGTCAGTGCCATCATCTTTTCTCGTTAATCTTGTCTATTAAAAGAGTCTGCTCCGGCATTTTTTGCGCCAGCCGCGGATGAAAATAGCCGCTTGCCGGCCGGTCTGCCGATTCCAGCAGGGCATCGTCAGTCTGCACCACATCGCCGCGGCGGTACTGCGCCCGCTCGTAGCTGGAACCGAGAAACACGGCATCGTAGGGGCAGGCTTCCACACAGAGCCCGCACTGGATGCAGTAGCCGGTGTCCACACGGTACTTTTCCACGGCGAATTTGTTATCCTTCATGTCCGTCGCGGTCACAATCTCGATGGCGCCCTGCGGACAGGCCTTGGCACAGGTAGCACAGCCGGTGCACCGCTGGCGGCTCCAGATAAGTTCGTTGCCGCGGATGCGCCGCGAGGTGTTCAGCCGCTGCTCCGGGTACTGCACCACCGTGGGATGGCGGAGCAACTGGCGGAGGGTGACCGTCATGCCCTTGATGATGCCTAACCCGTACCGCTTAAATTTCAACACGGCCCCACCCTACCTTATAAAATTTCGACCAGAGGACTATTAAAACCGCCGCCACGGCGAAGTTGATGGGAATAACGACCCATGGTATCGAAGCAGGCCATAGCGCTACCTCAGCGGCGGTCAGCAGCAGGTTGAGCAGCGCCAGCGGGAAAAGGCACTTCCAGGCAAACGCCATAAGCTGGTCGATGCGCACGCGCGGCATGGTTGCCCGCACCCAGACCATGACCAAGAACATGAAAACGACTTTAATGAGGAACCAGAGCCACGGCGGCAACAGGGGACCCTGCCAGCCGCCCAGGAAAATCGTGGCAATCACCGCTGAGACTGCCAGCGCTTCGGCGTACTCGACGAGATAGAACATGGCAAATTTCATGCCGGAGTACTCGGTATGGAAACCGGCAGTCAGCTCGGAATCCGCCTCCAGCAAATCGAAGGGGCTGCGGTTTATCTCGGCGCAGGCGGCGGTAAAAAAGAGCAGGAAGCCGAGCGGCTGTACCAGTATGAAAGGAATATCCTGCTGCGCCAGCACAATCTGGTTCAGCGAAAGCGAGCCGGCGACCAGCACGACGCCGAGCGTCGCCAGCACCAGCGGAATTTCATAGCTGACGATAGCCGCCACGTCACGCATGCCGCCGAGCAGCGAATACTTGTTGCCGGAGGACCACCCCGCCATGAATATCCCCACCGAGGCGATGGAACTGGTGGCAATAACATACAATATGCCGATGTTCAAATCGGCGAGGAGCGCGCCGTTGGCAAAGGGCACCACGGCGAAGACCATCACCACCGGGGCAAAGGCGACCAGCGGCGCCAGCCAGTGTACCAGCTTATCGGACGCGGCGGGCACGATGTTTTCCTTGAGCAAAACCTTGACCGCATCAGCAACCGCCTGCATCAGACCGAAAGGACCGGTGCGGTTAGGACCAAGGCGGGACTGCATGCGCGCCAGCACGCGGCGTTCGGTATAGATGACCGCCATGACCATGCCCAGCACGAAAGCCAGCACCAGCACGGTGAAGAACAGCCAGTGCCACCAGAAACCGCCGGGCCAATCGGGCGGCAGCGCTTTCAACGCCACCGGGGCGCTCCTGACGAAATCAAGGATTACCACTATCTATCGACCTCACCCAGGCAGATATCAATACTGCCGAAAATTACAATCAAATCCGCCACTTTCCAGCCGCGCACCATCTCGCGGAGGGCGCTCAAATTAAGCAGGCTGGTCGGTCTGACGTGAACGCGGTAGGGCGCGATGGAGTTGTCCGAGACGACAAAGAAACCCAGCTCGCCCTTCGGTGATTCGATATGTCCGTAAGCTTCGCCTTTCGGCGGATGAAGGCGCTGCGGCACCTCTGCTTTAACCGCGCCGCCCGGCAGGTCTTTCAACGCCTGCTCGATGATGCGCACGCTCTGGCGCATCTCCTCCATGCGGACGCGGAAGCGGTCATAGCAATCACCCTGAGTGCCGACCGGAACATCAAATTCAAAGCGGTCATAAAGTAAATAGGGGTCGGCTTTGCGCAAGTCCCAGTTATAGCCCGTCGAGCGCAGTACCGGCCCACTGATGGAACAGTTCAATGCCGTTTCCGCGGTGAGCATGCCCACACCACGGGTACGCGCCAGCAGGACTTCATTCTCCTTCAGCAGGCGGTCGTACTCGTCGATAAAGCGGGGCATCTGGTCTAAAAATCTCCGTAACGCAGGCAGGAACTCTGCCGGCACATCCTGGCTCAAGCCGCCGATACGCATGAAATTGTAGGTCAGCCGCTGCCCGGAAAGCATTTCGAACAAATCGACAATCTTTTCCCTTTCCCTGAACATATAAAGGAAAGGGGTGAAATAGGCGCCGCAGTCGTTGAGCAGCGAGCCATTGGAGATAAGGTGATTGCCGATGCGCTGCATCTCGGCGAGGATAACACGCAGATACTGCGCCCGTTCCGGTATCGTAATGCCCGCCAGTTTTTCCACCGCCATGCAGTACGCCATGTTGTTGCTCATCGAGGAGACGTAATCCAGGCGGTCGGTAAGCGGGATAAAGCCGGTGAAGGTGCGCTGTTCGGCGAGCTTTTCGATACCGCGGTGCAGATAGCCGATGACCGGTTCAAGGTCGAGTACCACCTCTCCGTCCAGCGTGGCGCGCATGCGGAAGACGCCGTGCGTGCTGGGATGCACCGGCCCGATATTGAGGACGAACGGCTCGGTCTTGATTGGCATTACAGATAGTCCTTGCGCAGGGGATGCCCGGCAAAACCGTCCCACAGCAGCAGCCTTTTCAAATTAGGGTGACCTTCGAAGCGGATGCCCATCAAATCGTAAATCTCGCGTTCCTGGAAATTCGCCCCCTGCCACAGCCCGACTACCGAGGGCAGAGCGGGATTTTTTCTATCATGGCAGCGGACTTTCATTGTCACACTGTGATTATGTTTCGTCGAGGTCAGCTGGTACACGACTTCAAAATACCCGTAATAATCTACCGAGGTCATATAGTTCAGAAAGTTGAAATCCAGGTCGGGGGAATTTTTGAGAAACGCGGCGACTTCCGGCAGCGAAGCGGCGTTCACCAGCAGGTATTCCGGCATACTTTCGGCGACGCTGCCGGGGAACCTTTCCGCCAGCCGCTTGCCCAGTTCTTTGCCGGAAAGCGCAACGGTCATGCTTTCCCCTTCTCGAACAGCGACTTTTTCGCGATTTTCTGCTGGAGCATCTGGATGCCGTAAATCAGTCCCTCGGGACGGGGCGGGCAGCCGGGAACATAGACATCGACGGGGATAATGCGGTTGTAGCCCGGCACGACGTTATATCCGGAGGCGAAGATGCCGCCGCTGATGGCGCACGCGCCCATGGCAATCACCCATTTCGGCTCCGCCATCTGGTCATAGATGCGCTTGACATTGGGCGCCATCTTCCAGGTGAGCGTGCCGGCGGTAATCATCAGGTCTGCCTGGCGCGGTGAAGCGCGTAAAATTTCCATCCCGAAGCGGGAAAGGTCGAAGCGCGGCCCGTTGGCGGCGATAAACTCGAAGGCGCAGCAGGCGGGGAAGCAGATTGCCGTCCACAAGGACGAGCGCTGCGCCCAGGAAATCATCTTGTCCACGGAAGTGAGCAGGATGTTTTCTTTAAGCTCGCTCTCCAGCCAGGCATCGGGGTCGGCGATAGGCTGCCGGCTATCAATCTTGAGCCTCTCAATGACCTGCCCCTCGGCGCGGTCGAGATCTTTATCGGGATAGATATAATTGCCGGCTACTTCCATTCCAGCACCTTCTTCTTCCAGGCGTAGATATATCCGACGATGATGACGAAGATAAAGACCAGCGCCGCGATGAAGCCGCCCCACCCCAGCTGCCGGAAACCGGCTGCCCACGGGTAGAGGAAGATTGCCAGCACATCCAGGGCGAGGAAAACGAGGGCGTAAAAATAATAGCGGAAGTTGAACTGCACCCACGCCTTGCCGATGGTGGGCATGCCGCACTCGAAGGTATCACTTTTGGCAGGCGAGGGTTTGCTGGGGACGATTTTGATAAGACGCAGCGCGATGGGAATCAGCACCATCGTGAGGGTGAACAGTATGGTTGCAATAAGAAAAAGACCAACGTAGCCGTAACCGGTTAACAACTGTCTGCCTCAATGTAAGAATGATGGGTTAGTATAACGCCGATGATAAATAAAGTCAACAGCCTGCGAAGCTGTGTATTTAGCTAGTGACAAAAGTAATTATACTACCGGAGTGCTACTTTGAACAAGAGAAGGAGATAAAATTCCCACCGCATCTCTATCATTGCGAGCGGAGCGAAGCAAACTCAATTAATCCTGGCGAAATTGCCTCGTCGCTCTGGCTCCCCGCAAAGACAGGACGCCAACCGATTGACTTTTCGTTTCCCGCTCGTATAGACTCAAAAGAGGCTGCTCCCGTTTTCCGTAAAGGATTTGAGAAATGGCACACCTTGAAGATATCGCCCGCGAGCTTGCGGCAATACTCCAAAAGTCCCCCGCCGATTACCTTGAGGCGCGGCTGGAAGAAAACGAATCGAGCTATATCACCTACCGCGGCAAAGGACTGGAGTCCATCGGTCGGGCGAGTTCCTCCGGCGGCAACGTTCGCGCCCTGGTCAACGGCGGGTGGGGCTTCGTCAGCTTCAACAGCCTGGAGGATTTATCCGCGCGCGTGGCGCAGGCAATCAAACAGGCGGGGCTGGTGGGGGGCGGCGATGTCAGACTCGCGCCGGTCAATACTATAAAAGATAAGGTCGCCACGGACAAGAATCCGGTCGCCATACCGCTGGCGGAAAAGAAACAGCTGCTCGACAGCTACAACGAGATTGTCTGGCGCACGCCGAGCATCCAGTCCTCCAATATTTCCTACGGCGACGGGCGCAAGAAGGTGATTTTCCTGAGTTCGGCGGGCAGCTTTATCGAGCAGGAAAGAGCGGACGTCACCCTGCGCATCAGCGCCATCGCCGCCAGAGACGGCGAAGTGCAGCAGGTCGGCATGAGCGTAGGCTCCCACGGCGATTTCTCCGAAGTGACCAAACTGCACAAGGAAGTGGAAGAATCCGCACAGCGCGCGGTAGCGCTCCTTACTGCGCCCGCAGCAAAAGGCGGCGAATATACCGTCGTCCTCGATCCGATTCTCGCCGGCGTGTTCGTCCATGAAGCCTTCGGGCATCTCTCCGAATCGGACTTCGTTTATGAGAACGACCGCATGCGTGAGCTGATGACCCTGGGCAAACAGTTCGGCGGCAAGCATCTCAACATTGTGGATACCGCGACGCTGCCCGGTCTGCGCGGCAGCTTCAAATACGATGACGAGGGCGTGCCCGCCGTGAAGAATTACCTCATCAGGGAGGGAAAATTGGTGGGGCGGCTGCACTCCCGCGAGACCGCCGCCAAGATGGGCGAAAAAACCACCGGCAACGCCCGCGCCGTCAGCTACCGCTATCCGCCCATCGTACGTATGACCAACACCTATATCGAACCGCGCGATATTTCTTTTAACGACATCATCGCCGATATTAAAGAAGGCATCTACGCGAAGAACTGGTACGGCGGCACGACCAGCATGGAAATGTTCACCTTCTCGGCGGGGGAAGCCTACATGATTCGCGATGGCAAAATCGCCGAGGCGGTGCGCCCGGTGATGCTGACCGGCAACGTCTTCACTACCCTGCACAACATCGATGCCATCGGCAACGACCTTGACATGAACCAGGGCGGCGGCTGCGGCAAGGGCGAGCAATCGCCGCTGCCTGTTTCCAACGGCAGTCCGCACATCCGCATCCGGCACTGCCTGGTGGGAGGCAAGTAATGGAGCACATCCTCGACCGTGCCCGGAAAGCGGCGGATGCCGCCGAAGTCTTCATGATTACCTCCGAAGAGACACAGGTGCGCTTCGAAGCCAATCATTTGAAACACCTCACCAGCAAGCAGCAAACCAGCATCGCCCTGAGAATCGTGAAGGACGGGAAGCTCGGCTACGCCACCACGACCGACCCCTCCAAAGCCGCCGAACTCGTCGCCAGCGCGGTAGAGACGGCACGGTTCGGTACAGAGGCAAAGTTCGAGTTCCCCGGCAAATATGACTATCCTCAAGTTGAAGTACTCGATGCGTCCGTGGACGCGGTGTCCACGGAAAGCATGGTTGCCACCGGCACCAGGATGATTGATGCCGCCACGCGCAATACCCCCGAACTCATCTGCGAAGCTGAGGTCGGCAAAGGCTCGGTAACAGTCAGTCTGTTGAATTCCCGCGGCGGCAAAGCGGAGTACCGCAAGAGCTTTTACAGCATCGGAGTCGGCGGCACTCTAATCAACGGCACGGACATGCTCTTCGTCGGCGAGGGCGACAGTTCCTGCCATCCCCTGACCGACCCTGCCGATGTTATCGCTGCCATCCTCTGGCAGCTGGAAATGGCAAAGAATAAAGCATCCGCACCGGCGAAAATGCTGCCGGTTATCTTCACGCCCAACGGGTTCTCTTCGCTGGTGATGCCGCTGATGGCGGCGTTCAACGGGAAGACCGTTCTGGAAGGGGCTTCGCCCATCGGGAACAAGCGCGGGCAGCAGGTTTATGACACCAAACTTTCTCTATATGACAATCCGGTGATTCCTTATCGCCCCGCCAGCCGTCCCTGTGATGATGAGGGCGTGCCCAGCCGGCGCACGGCGCTCGTGGAAAAGGGCGTCGCCGCCGGTTTTATTTATGATTTGCAGACGGCAGCCCTCGCCGGGACACGCAGCACCGGCAACGGGAGTCGCGGTCGCGGCGGACCGCCGGCGCCTCTCGCCAGCGCCTATACCATAGTGCCGGGCAACACCTCATTTGAAGATATGGTGCGCGATATGAAAGAGGGGCTGGTCATCGAACAGCTCATGGGCGCGGAACAGGGCAATATCTTAAGCGGCGATTTCAGCGGCAACGTGCTGCTCGGCTTCAAGGTGGAAAACGGCAGAATGGCGGGCAGAGTGAAAGACACCATGATTCACGGCAACGTCCACCAGCTGCTTAAAGATGTGACCCTGGGCAAAGAAGCCCGGTGGGTAGGCGCTTCGCTGCAAACACCCCACCTCTATTTCCCCGCCATCTCGGTAGCGAGCAAGGGTTAGAACTTAAATCTCCTTAAATCTCCCTTAATCCCTCTTTTCCAAAGAGGGAAACTTATTAGCTTCTCCCCCTTAGAAAGGGAGACCGGGGAGGGATTTCGCTTTTCTCCCGTGATCAAGCCACCCTCAATATTATCAAAACCTCATTTCTGTGGTAAGCTTATAGAAGTCGTTACTGCGCGCCGCAAGAGGTGATGAATATGCAGGCTAGTCCGGTCAGAATTCATGCCC
>JAQTVW010000008.1 GCA_028706655.1 Dehalococcoidales bacterium
CTTGACCGCCACCTTTACCGAGCTCGCCCAGCGTTACCTCAAGGTGAGTCCGCTGGTGGTGGGGGCGGGAGTCAAGACGGGGATGCGCATCCGCATGGACAATCCGCGGGAGGTCGGCGGCGACCGTATCGTGCATGCTGCCGCGGCGCACCATCTCTACGGTAGTCCGGTGATTATTATCGATATGGGCACCGCGACGACCTTCGATACCGTTTCGCGGGAGGGCGACTACGTTGGCGGGGCAATCGCGCCGGGTTTCTATACCGCCGCTGAAGCTCTGTTCACTCATGCCGCCCAGCTTTACCGCGTGGAAATGACGCGGCCCAAGCGCGCCATCGGCACGAATACCATCGCCGCGATGCAATCGGGGATCATCTTTGGCTATGTGGGACTGGTTGAAGGTATCATAAACCGCATCCAGAAAGAGCTTCCGGAGAAAGCGAAGGTCGTGGCGACCGGCGGCAACGTGCGCATGATTGCCGAAGAGACCTCCGTCATCGATATTATCAATCCCGACCTGATTCTGGAGGGGCTGAGGCTCGTCTATAACCTGAACCGGCCTTAGAAGGGAGCGCACCATGTTGAAAGGGAAAACAGTCGTTTTGGGTATTACCGGCGGCATTGCGGCATACAAAGCCGCGGAAATCGCGAGTAAGCTGACGCAGGCCGGGGCGCGCGTCGAGGTCGTCATGACCGATGCCGCGATGAAGTTCATCACGCCGCTGACTTTACGTAATATTACCGGCAGACCTGTCGTGACCGATATGTTCGAGATTAACTCCGAGTGGAGTGTCGAGCATATCGCCCTGTCCGAAGCGGCGGACGCAGTGCTCATCGCCCCGGCAACGGCGAACACCATTGCCAAATTCGCCCTCGGTATCGCGGATAACATGCTGACCAGCGTGGTGCTGGCAACCAAAGCCCCGGTGATTATCGCCTGCGCCATGAACGACAATATGTACGCCAATCCCGCCACGCAGGAGAATATCGAAAAGCTGCGCGACCGCGGTTTCAAAATCATCGAACCGGCTTACGGGCGGCTGGCGTCCGGCAAGCAGGGCAAGGGCAGGCTGACCGACCTTGAGACTATTATTAGAAAAGTTGATGAGGTGCTGGGTGGCAAAGGTGATTTGACCGGCAGGCGCATCGTGGTGACCGCCGGGGTAACGCAGGAGCCGCTCGACCCGGTAAGGCATCTCGGCAACCGCAGCTCGGGCAAGATGGGCTTCGCTATTGCGGAAGCCGCTCGCGATAGAGGGGCTGACGTCACCCTGATTGCCGCGCCGGTGTCTTTAGCCGACCCGGCGGGTATGACGGTCGTCCACGTGCGGACGGCGGCGCAGATGAAAGCTGCTGTGGATAAAGCCGTCAAGCAGGCGGATGCCCTCATCATGGCGGCAGCCGTCGCGGACTACCAGCCGAAGACCATCGCCAAAGGCAAGATTAAAAAAGAAAGCAAAGACTCCCTGACACTGGAACTGGTGCGCACGCCGGATATCCTCGGCGAAGTGAAGGGGAATTTTATAAAGGTGGGTTTTGCTGCCGAGAGCGAAGACCCCGTAGGTAACGCCAAAAAGAAGCTGGCAAGCAAGAAACTGGATATGATTGTGGCGAATGATATTACCGCGCCGGGCAGCGGCTTTGATGTGGATACCAACAAGGTCACGATTATCGAGAAGGGCGGCAAAGCGGAAGAGCTACCCTTATTAAGCAAGCGGGAAGTTGCGGAGAAGATTCTGGACAGGGTGGCGAAAAGGATGGGGAGATAGGAGGTGACAATTTGCTACTGATTGATGGTGTAAGGTATGAAGAATGGATACCAGAGAAAGAAGTAGAAGAATTTCACCCGATTATAAAAGAACATATTAAAGACATATTCGGTAGACAATCATTCTTTATTGAGGGGACGTTACTTAGGACTGAGGCTGGTAAAGGGTCTGTTCCCGATGGATTTATCCTAGTGTTTTCAAAAACACCACAATGGCATATTTTGGAAGTAGAGCTATCAACTCATTCACTATATGACCATATAGTGAATCAAGTAGGCAGATTCATAAATGGCATTTCTAATCCATCTATGCAACGGTTTATTACTGATGCAATATATAAAGCGTTAGTTAATAACAAAGTAAATAAAGCCGAGATAGAGGAAGCAATAGGCTCGGGAGAGATTTACAAATGCGTCTCAGACGTTGTTTCAAAGCCACCAATATTGACCATTATCATTGAGAGAAAAACCAAGGAGTTAGAAGAAGCGATAAATCTACTAAAATATACGCCTATTAAGGTAATAGAGTTTAAGACCTTTAATAGAGAAAATGTGGGCTTGTCAGTTCATGCTCATTTGTTTGAACCACTATACAAAACTATCATACGTGGGTCTCCAGATATTCCTCCAGTATTAATAGCTAATCAAACTCTAGAAAAAAACCTAGGACGTTCTGAGATTGCACAATATTATCTATATACTCCAGTAGCCGCTAAAGATTTATTTCCCCAAACAGAAACCAACGTTGAATTAATTACAGATATAGGCGCTATTGAGGTGAAATATTACGTTAGTAAATATGGTGACGGTTTCGGGAAAGGTATGGTTAAATGGTTCAAGGCGCATCATGAGCTCAAAGAAGGTGACAAGATTCGTATTTCAGTCGTTGAGTCTACAAAAAAATACCGGATTGAGATTGTGAAGTAAAAAGCTAGTTTGAAGGGGTGAAACTCCTTCAATATTCTTTCTCCCTCTCCTCCATAAATGCTCTGAGGAGAGGGAGATTAAGTGGGTGAGGTCACAACAAGAAACAGAGATTGCATCGTCGCACCGGCTCCTCGCAATGACAGTTAGTTAGGAAAAGAGGTTCTCATGACACAGACTCCGGAAATGCAGAATGAAATGGCTAAAGCCTACGAGGCGGGCAAGGTCGAGCAAAAGTGGTACCAGTTCTGGTTGGACAAGGGCTACTTCACGCCCAAAATCGACCCTAACAAGAAGCCGTTTGTTATCATCATGCCGCCGCCCAACGTCACCGGCGAACTGCACGTGGGGCATGCCCTGACCGCCACGCTGGAAGACATCATGATACGCTGGCACCGTATGATGGGCGACCCTTCGCTCTGGCTGCCCGGAGTCGACCATGCCGGCATCGCTACTCAGGTGGTGCTGGAAAGACTGCTCGCCAAAGAGGGCGTTGACCGGCACAAGATCGGCAGGCAGGAATTTCTGGAGCGCATCCGCAAGTGGGCGCTGACCTGCCGCCAGACCATCGCCCGCCAGCACCAGAGATTAGGCGCCTCCTGCGATTGGTCGCGGGAGCGTTTCACTCTTGACGAAGTGCCGAGCTGCGCCGTGCGCACCGCCTTCGTGCGGCTCTACAATAAAGGCTTGATTTATCGCGGCGAGCGCATCATCAACTGGTGTCCCCGCTGCGCCACCGCTCTCTCCGACCTTGAAGTGACTCACAAAGACCTCGGCGGGCATCTGTGGTATGTGAAGTACCCGTATGAGGACAAATCGGGCTATATTACTGTGGCGACCACGCGCCCCGAGACCATCCTCGGCGATACCGCTGTTGCCGTCAACCCCAAAGACGAACGGTACACCGGCGTCATCGGTAAAAAGGTGATGCTGCCCTATGTCAACCGCGCTATCCCGGTCGTCGGTGATGATGCTGTCGACCCCGCTTTCGGCACCGGCGCGGTCAAAATCACGCCCGCGCATGACCCGGTGGACTTCGATGTTGCCCAGCGGCAAAACCTGCCTCTGATTAACATCATGAATCTCAACGCCACGATGAACGAGAATGCCGGACCTTATGCCGGTATGGAGCGATTCGAGTGCCGCAAGCAGATTGTCGCCGACCTGGAGCGGGACGGTCTGCTGGTCAAAATCGAGCCTTATGCCCACTCGGTGGGACACTGCCAGCGTTGCGGCACTATTGTCGAGCCGCTCGCCAGCAAGCAGTGGTTCGTCAAAACCAAGCCCCTCGCTGAACCGGCTATCAAAGCCGTCACCGACGGGCGCATCACCATCATCCCTGAGCGATTTACCAAGGTCTACCTCAACTGGATGGAGAACATCCGCGATTGGTGCATCAGCCGCCAGCTCTGGTGGGGACACCAGATACCGGTCTGGTACTGCGATGACTGCGGCGCGCTGACCGTCGCCGTGGACGAACCTAAAGTTTGCTCCAAATGCGGCTCGGCGAAGCTGCGCCAGGAGACCGACGTGCTGGATACCTGGTTCAGTTCGGGGCTGTGGCCTCATTCCACGCTGGGCTGGCCGGAAAATACCGAAGATTTCCGCTACTTCTATCCGACCGCTGTCATGGAGACCGGTTACGATATTCTCTTCTTCTGGGTCGCCCGCATGATTATGATGGGCATCGAGGATACCGGCGAAATTCCGTTCCGCACTGTTTATCTGCATGGGCTTATCCGCGATGAGCGCGGCGAAAAGATGAGCAAGGTGAAGGGCAACGTCATCAACCCCATCACGACGCTGGAAAAGTACGGCACCGATGCCCTGCGCCTGACCATGATTACCGGAACCTCGCCGGGGAACGATACCAAGCTGACCGCCGAAAAGCTGGAAGCCAGTCGCAACTTCGCCAACAAGCTGTGGAATGCCAGCCGCTTCGTGATGAAGAGCCTGCAGCCCGGCGAAAAAATTTCCCTTGATAGTCCCGACCTCAAGGGTCGGCCGGTGGAAGACCGCTGGATTCTCTCGCGGCTGAGCCGCACGATAGAGAACGTCAACCGGCTGATGGGCGAATTTCAGTTCGGGGAAGCGCAGCGCACCATCCACGATTTCCTCTGGGGCGATTATTGCGACTGGTACATCGAGCTTGCGAAGATACGGCTCACTACAGGCAAAACACCTTCGCCCACGCCGGTGCTTATCTATGTACTGGAGACGTCTTTGCGGTTGCTCCATCCCTACATGCCTTTCATCACCGAGGAGCTCTGGCAGAACCTCAAACAATTTGTGTCTTCTCCGGTGACGGAATCGATAATGATTGCGCCGTATCCCCGGGCAGGCGCCGCGGCAATCGATGCGCCCGCCGAGGAAATCATGGAAGCGGTCACCGAGATTACGCGCATCATCCGCAACGCGCGGGCGCAGTACAAAGTGGAACCGGCACGCTGGATTGAAGCGCAGGTCTATACCGAAACGCTGGCAGATGCCGTGACTCCATATATCGAAGCCATCCAGAACCTTGCCCGCGTCAAGCCGCTGGCGGTCATCGGGAAGCTTCGGGGAGCTGCCGCCGGAGAGAACGCCATCGTCACTGTGCTGAAAGGCGCCGAGGTGGTCATCCCCATGGCGAGCATGATTGACTTTGAAGCCGAGAAGCAACGTATCCAGAAAGAGATTGACGGGGCGCAGGCGGAACTGGAACGCCTCAATGCCCGGCTGAGCAATGCCGAATTTATTGCCAAAGCCCCCGCCGCTGTGGTGGAAAAAGAACGCCAGAAGCTTGTTACCCTGACTGATAAACTGGCGAAACTCAAGCAGCAGAATCCCCAGTCGTAAGGAGGTAGCCATGTACGAGAGGATACTCATGCCGCTGGATGGCTCACGCACCGGTGAAGCCGCGTTGCCGCTTATCGAAGAGCTGGCTGCCAAGCTGGCTCCGGCGGGGCTAAAAGTAGAGGTCATTCTCTTTCAGGTGGTCGCGGCGATGTCCCACTGGGTAGTGGTGGGGGAAACCGGCGCGCGCATCCCTTACACCCAGAAAGAGCTGGAGATACTTAAAAAAGAGGCGCAGGACTACCTGGAAAAAACGGGCGAAGGCTTGCGTAAAAAAGGCGCCACGGTGCGGGCGCTGGTGGTCTTCGGGGATGCCGCCGATGAAATCATCAAAGCCGCCGATGACCTTGGTGCGGATATGATTGCCATGTCTACGCACGGGCGGTCAGGCTTGAGCCGCTGGGCGTTCGGAAGTGTGACGGGCAGGGTGCTGCGGGCTTCCGCCAAGCCGGTGCTTACGGTCAGAGCGAAGGGTCCCGCAACCACTGACGATATCGCCTACCCATCCCGCCAATCGTAAACTGAAGTTACTCTGACAGGAACTTGTCCGCTAAAGAGGTCAGCCCGCGGGGCGGCTGCTGGCTCAGGTACTTGAGTGCCTTGCGGGTATCGCTGGCGACTCTCGCCTTCTCCGAGCAGCGTATGCGGTATTTGAACAGCCAGTAGGTGAATTCCTTCAACTCGCTGAGGGTAATAGAGCGGAGATTGTTGTAACCCTTCTCCTTGCGGAAGTCTTTTAAGAGAATTTCCCGGGTTTCTCCGTAGATACGGCGATAAGCCTCGTCAGTAAGCTGCTCATCGTTGCGTTCGCCGGAGAGCCAGCGCTCCTTGTAGACTTCATCCTGGACGGTCAGCAAAAGCGCTTCTTCCACAGTGACGCCATAGAAAAAGTTAAGGTACTGGTGGTATTTGCTCTTGCCGATGAGTTCTTCCACCTCGGCGGCGCTCAGGGATACCGGCGGATTTCCCGAGAAGAGGAAAGCGTCTTTCTCGGCGGTGGGGAGCAGCCCGTCGACTGCCGTGCACAATCGTTCCGCCAGCAGCAGCCAATCGAACGCCTCACCGTCAATCAGGTAGCGGAAGACGCGACCTTCATAGTCTTCTTCAGCGCTCTGCCACAGTCCCATGGCTTCGAGCATTGCCACGTACCAGTTCTTGCCGGAAGCGATTGCCTGCTCCATGTAGCGGATGGCTTCAGCGTCAGCCGCCGCGGTAGCCCGGGATGTGGTCAGTTCTCTATTCGGTGCGGTCATTGGTCTTCAATTCCGCCTTGAGTTTCTCATAAGCGGTCAATTTTCCGGTAGTCACGATTTCAATTATCTTTTTCCGGATGATTTCGCCGGCGCCGTCTAGCTCTTTAAGCCGGTTCTCTGCTGCCAGTTGCGCTACCGGGATGTCCAGCGCCTCAATCGAGCGGGCGACCTTCTCATAGGCGCGGATTTTGAAGATGTTGTCCTTTTTAGCACGGAGTATCTCCGCCAGACTCCGGAAGATTTGCGCAACCTCAGCGTTGGTCATGCTAACGAGCCCCGGGTAAATTAGTCTATAATCCAATGCCCTGATGGAATCTTATCCGGGCGAAGTGTCTCAGGATGGCGTTTTTGCCTGCCCAGGAGTTCAGCGCACCCCAGAATACGATGTTGTTGAACTCCGCGTTGGATTCGCGCTTTTCCCGCGCCAGCTTGATGCGCAGAAGAGTATCTTTTTTCGCCATCATCAGCCCCTTGTCGTTCTTCTGGGCTTTAGTCAGTACCTGGTCTTTGACCGAGAGTTTTTCAATTCCCTCTGTCATTTCCTGTAGTAATTTTTCGATTTCCTGGTCGGTCATGTAACCTCCTCACTTCCCACAGCAATGTTTGTATTTTTTACCGCTGCCGCAGGGACAGGGGTCGTTGCGGCCTACCTTTTTACCGGCGTTCAGGTCAGGCTTGAGGGCGGCACGCGCGGTGACCTGAGCCATCGGGGACTGTTCCGGCTCTTTAGCTTCCCGTTTTTCTATTTTCAAATGGTAAATCGTGTGGACGACATCATGCTGGATGCTATCAGTCAGGTTCTGGAAAAACTCCAGTCCTTGCCGTTTATAAGCAACCAGCGGGTCGCGCTGGGCGACCGACTGCAGACCGATTTCCTGGCGCATATGCTCCATCGCGGTCAGATGCTCTACCCAGAGGGTATCGATGATGCGCAGCATCACCACCCGTTCCAGCAAGCGCATATTGGGCGCGCCGAACTCTTTTTCGCGGTCTTCATACAGAGTATCCGCCTGCTCAATCAGCTTCGCTTCGATTTCTTTAGGAGCCATCTCCTTGATGGACTCCGCGGTGAGCGCGGGCGGCAGCGGGAAAATAGTGGCGATATCGGTAAGCAGGTGGGCGCTTTCCGGCGCATCGGCGGAGTTGGCGAAATGCGCCGCCACCGTGCCGCGCACTTCCGTCCGCACCATTTCCAGGATGTTGGATTTGAGGTCGGCGCCGCTTAAAATCTTGCGCCGTTCGCCGTAGATGACCTCGCGGTGCTTGTTCACGACATCGTCATATTCCACGAGGTGTTTGCGCATATCGAAATGATAACCCTCGACGCGCTTCTGCACATCGGTAATGGCGCGGGTAATCATGGCGTTTTCGATGGGCGTATCTTCGTCCATGCCCACCCAGTTCATCACGGTCTTGAGACGGTCGCCGCCGAAGCGCCGCATAATATCATCTTCCAGCGAAATATAGAAGCGCGACTGCCCCGGGTCGCCCTGGCGTCCCGCGCGTCCCCGCAACTGGTTATCGATACGCCGGGCTTCGTGGCGCTCCGTGCCGATGATGTGCAGACCGCCCAGGTCAATAACCTGCTGGTGCCGCTTTTTCCATTCGTCGTACTGCTTCTGCCATTCGGCATGGGCGACCGTCCATTCCTGGAGCTGGGCGGTATCCGCGGTTTCCGGTTTTTTGGGCTCTTCCGGCTGGCGTCCGCCCAGGATAATATCGACGCCGCGGCCCGCCATGTTGGTGGCGACGGTCACCGCGCCGGGTTCGCCCGCCCCGGCAATAATGCTGGCTTCTTTTTCATGCTGCTTGGCGTTGAGCACCTGGCAGATGACGCCCTGCCGCTTGAGCACGTCAGTCAGGTATTCCGATTTTTCAATAGACACCGTGCCGATGACGACCGGACAGCCCCGTTCGTGGAGCTGTTTTACCTCGCGGCTGACGGCGCGGAACTTGGACTGCTCGGTCTTGTAGACAAAATCGGATAAATCTTCGCGGACCATCGGTCTGTTGGTGGGAATCTGGACCACGTCCAGCTTGTAAATCTTGAAGAATTCTTCCGCTTCGGTGGCAGCGGTGCCGGTCATGCCGCCCAGTTTCTTGTACATGCGGAAGTAGTTCTGGATGGTAATCGTGGCGAAGGTCTTGCTTTCCTGCTGGATAGGGACATGTTCTTTGGCTTCAATCGCCTGGTGCAAGCCTTCGGAATAGCGCCGTCCGTACATCATCCGACCCGTAAACTCATCGACGATGACAATCTCGGCTTTGCCGCTGTCTCGCTTGACCACGTACTGCTGGTCTTTCTTGTAAAACTCCTTGGCGGAGAGGGCGTTGCGCAGGTGGTGAATCAGGCGGGCGTTCTGGGCATCGAACAGGCTGGCGGACTTGAGGACTCCCTCGCGCTTGAGCATGCGTTCCATGTTCGACCAGCCGGCATCGGTCATCTCGGCGCTGTGCTCCTTGAGCTTTACTTCATAATCGGTGCCCGCATGGAGCGGCAGGACGAGCCGCGCGAACAATTGATAAAGCTGCCCGGCTTCCACGTCCGGGGCGCTGATAATGAGCGGCGTGCGCGCTTCGTCAATAAGCAGGTTGTCTACCTCGTCCACGATGGCGAAGTTGACCGGCTGCTGAACGCACTGCGATAATTCCATCACCATGTTGTCGCGCAGGTAATCGAACCCGAACTCGGCACTGGTGCCATAAACAATATCCACCTGGTAAGCTTCTTTGCGGGCGATGGGGCGGAATTGCCGCCAGCGGCTGTCGCCGGAATCAAAGGCGGGGTCATAGATGCGCGCCGGATTATACTCATTGGGAGTCTGGGGCGGGTAGATGCTCGCCACGCGCAGTCCCAGGGCGTGATAGATGGGTCCCATCCAGTAGGGGTCGCGCCGCGCCAGGTAATCGTTCACGGTAGCCAGGTGGCAGCCCCTGCCGGTCAGGGCGTTGAGGTAGAGCGGCAGCGTGGCGACGAGCGTTTTACCTTCGCCGGTGCGCATCTCGGCGATTTTGCCCTGGTGCAGAACGATGCCGCCGATAAGCTGTACATCATAATGCCGCTGCCCGATGGTGCGCCGGGCAGCTTCCCGCACGGCGGCATAGGCTTCGGGTAAAATTTCGTTGAGAAAGCGGTTTTCTTCCTGGCGGCGTTCTTCATCCAGTTCCGTGATTCTGCCTTCGAGCTGGTGTATCTGCTCGGCGAACTGGTTTTGCCGGGCTTCCTCCAGTCGTTGCTTTGCTTCGTCAATCTCCCGGCGCGTGATGGAGATGGCTTCCGCCAGGCGCGATTTGAATTCGTCAGTTTTCGCACGCAATCCGGCGTCACTCAGCTTCTGATATTCCGGCTCCAGCGCGTTGATGCGCGCGACAAGCGGCTGAATGCGCTTTATCTCTTTTTCATTCGAATCGAACAGACCGCTAAACAATCCGGGCATATCAATCAGTCCTCAGACTCGGGCATATCATTCTCCGGTTCGCCATCTCCAATCGGCAGTCCGGCTTCGCCGCGGTCTTCGATGAGCTTGCGGGCTTCTCCCGCGATGTGCTCCGGCACCATTATCTTGACGCCGCCCATGCCGTCAAAAACGAAGACGTGCACCGATGGCGCCGCATTCGACCGGAGAATGCAGGGGATACCGAAACTCTCCAGCAAACTGCGGATAACCTGCGCTTCTGGTTCGCTGACGGTGCGGTAGACTTCGACCAGTTTCTCAGTCCTGCTCAAACATCGCTCCTATGGACATGCCGGTATGTATGCGGTGGATAGCTTCGCCTAGCAGCGGCGCGAGCGAGAGCACGGTCATCTTGTCCAGCTTGCGCGCGCCGTTGACCGCGATGGTGTTGGTAACGACCACTTCTTTTACAGGGCTGTTGGCGATGCGTTCGATGGCTTTGCCGGAAAATACCGGGTGGGTACAGCAGGAGTAGACCTCGCGGACGCCCCGTTCGATAAGCGTTGCTACCACGCCGACCAGGGAGCCGGCGGTATCTATTTCATCATCTATGGTGAGCGCCGTTCTGCCGGCGACTTCACCGATGACGTTGAGGGTCTCGGTGCGATCGTTATTGCCCAGCCGCCGTTTCTCCATGATGGCGAGGGGAGCATTGAGCTTGGCGGCAAGGTCGCGCGCCCGTTTGCTGACGCCGATATCGGTGGCGACGACGACAAGGTCGGGGATTTTCTTCTGGTTGAAATAGTTGGCGATAGTATACAGAGCTGTCAGTTCATCGACGGGGATATTGAAAAAGCCCTGAATCTGCGCGGCATGAAGGTCGACGGTGAGGATACGGTTGGCGCCGGCGACGGTGAGCAGGTCGGCGACGAGGCGGGCGGTGATGGGGACGCGGGGCTGGTCTTTCTTATCGGTGCGCCCGTATCCGTAATAGGGAACGACGGCAGTGATGCGTTCCGCGGATGCCCGCTTGAGGGCATCAATCATAATGAGCAGTTCCATGAGGTTGTTATTGACCGGTGCGGAAAGAGGCTGTACCACGAAGGCATCGCGCTGGCGCACGTTTTCCAGTATGCGGACGAAGGTGTTATCGTTACTGAACTGGAAGGCTTCGCTCTTGCCCAGGGGTATTCCCAGGTAATCCGTGATTTCCCTGGCGAGAGCAGGGTTTGCATTACCGCTGAATACCTTTAATTCGTCCATCGGCGATTTCTCCTCCCGAATTTCAGTCACAGCCAGCGCTGCCAAGTCTAATTATAGCACTAACCGCTTACAACCTTAAAACCGGCAATTGTGTCATTGCGAGCCGAAGGCGAAACAATCCTATTGGCTTCTCCTTCTCCCTCGATGGGAGAAGGACAGGATGAGGGTGAATCCCCTCAGCTTACTCCTCTCCCACAAAGGGGAGGGGAAACCTGAGACTTGTTGCAGAAAAGAAAATTCTGATTTAAGATATAAAAACATCCGGAAAATGATAATATACGTACGCCATAAAAAAGTCACGGTTAGTACCTATATGAAAAGATTATTAAAATTATCACCGAGAGACAAAAGGGGAGTTTTTATAGGGTTGATTGTTACAGGATTATTATCATTACCTTTGGAATTCTTTTACGCTTTCATTACAGGGGGGAACCTCAGTCTAACTAATAATAAATTTGTTAGAATCTGGCTGATTGGCTCTGGAATAATTCTCGCTCTATTAGCTGTGCCATCTATCTTGCTGGGTCTAGGTATATCGCGCAATTCAAAAAGGCTTAAAGCAGGCGGCGTAATGCTTCTTGTATTAGTATATTTGGCGGCTTTCTTGTACTTCCGTGGTTGGCGCTAAATTACTAATGGCTAATTAAAACGAATTGACCGCAGATAGCGACATTATGAGATTATAGGCGAGTCAGCCTCTTACGCTTCTATTCCCGGAATCGGGAAGCGGGCGCTCATTTCGAGGATTTCCTGGCGCACTGCCTTACGTAGTTCCAGATTATTGATGTCCCGGGTAATCTTCACAATCAACTCGGCGAGGCGCTTCATTTCCACGGTGCCCAGTCCGCGCGCGGTGGCGGAAGGCGTGCCCAGCCGGATGCCGCTGGCGATGCGGGGCGGGCGGGTATCGAACGGGATGGCGTTGCGGTTGATGATGATGCCGGCTGCCTGTAAGGCTTCTTCGGCTTCTTTGCCGGTGACACCAGTACTGCCGATGTCCACCAGAATAAGGTGGTTGTCCGTACCGCCGGAAACGATGCGCAGTCCCAGCCGCTGTAATTCGGTGGACAGGATAAGCGCATTGTCCAGCACCGCCTGCTGGTAGCGGGCGAACTCCGGCTGCATCGCTTCGTGGAAAGCGACCGCCTTGGCGGCGATGATATGCATGAAAGGTCCGCCCTGGATGCCGGGGAAAACGGCGGAATCGATTTTACTGCCCAGTTCCGGCGCGGCGAGGATGAAGCCGCTGCGCGGCCCGCGCAGGGTCTTGTGAGTCGTGCCGGTGACGACATGGGAATAGGGCACCGGGCTGGGGTGCAGACCTGCCGCGATAAGCCCGGCGATGTGCGCGGTATCTACCATCAGCTTCGCGCCGACAATATCGGCAATCTGGCGGAATCTGGCAAAATCAATAATGCGGGGGTAAGCGCTCGCTCCGGCGACAATCAGCTTCGGTTTGTGCTGCAGAGCCAGGTTTTCTACTTCTTGATAATCGATGCGTTCCGTCTCGCGGTTCACACCGTAAGAGACAAAATTGTATGACCTGCCGGAAAAGCTGGAGCGATCGCCGTGGGTCAAATGTCCCCCGTGGGCGAGGCTCATCGCCAGCACGGTATCGCCGTGTTCAATCGTGGCAAAATAAGCCGCCATGTTCGCCTGCGCGCCGCTATGTGACTGGACGTTGGCATAGCCTGCCCCGAAAAGCTCTTTGACGCGCTGGATAGCGAGATTTTCGATGATGTCCATGTTCTCACATCCGCCGTAGTAGCGGCGGTGAGGGTAGCCCTCAGCGTATTTGCAGGTGATAAAGGAGCCCTGGGCTTCCAGCACGGCGCGGCTGGGATAGTTTTCGGAGGCAATCAGGTTGATGGACTCCCGCTGCCTTTTTTTCTCCTGCTCGATGGCGTTGCTGATTTCGGGATCAACCTGACTCAATGAACTCATGTTCCTCTCCGTGACAAAAGGGGATACAAACTATAAATAGTCTACATCCGCAGGCTTGTCACAGTCAATTTTAAAAGATTGAGGTCGGGGCATCCGGCGCTAGTCTATTGCGATCATCACGCTGGAAGCTTTCACCACGGCATAAACCTGCTTGCCGACAGCCAACCCCAGGCTCTCGGCGGATTCCTTGGTTATCACCGATACAACCTGCGTACCGCCGGCTATCTCGACGACTACCTCGGTATTGACCACGCCCGGCTTGATCCGGATAACTTTACCCTTGAGGACATTACGAGCACTGATTTGCATAGCATCCCTCCTTCGATAATTCATCACGGTGTATTTATTATAACACGCGTATCGACAGGTTGAGGGATGTTGAGGGACATGGAATAGTCCGAATGGGATATTGACATTGACAGCTAGCCATATTAGAATGCCAGCGATACTGGTATAATTTAGGCAACCACATCGAGGTGTTAGGGCATGCTGAAACAGACGGCTGATTTCTTCTTATCGTGGTTTGCCAATCCCAGCGCCGCCGGTATCGCCCTCGCTGTTGTCTTTGGTGTCATCTGGCTTTTTCCTTACTGGCCGCCTCTATTTGTCAAACGTTACTGGCTCTGGGCAGTATTGCTCGGCAGCGCCTTGCTTACCCTGGCTTCAATTTCGTTCATCCAAATCCCGGTCCAGATGTGGATTGGCAGATTCCTGACCACCTCGATGAGCCAGGCGCAACTGCAGAACTGGCTGCTGCTGGTCGGCATTCCCCAGATACTGATTACCGGCCTGGTACAGGAAGCCGCCAAGCTGGTGCCGGTGGTGATTTACTGGCTGAAAAAGCAGCGGGACATCCCGCCCTATCTCGGACTGGCTTTCGGGGCGGTTGCCGGCGCCGGGTTCGGGATTTTTGAAGCGCAATGGATTCACAACTCGATACTCGCCAACGGGCAGGCGAGCGGGCTGGCTTTCCTGGAGAGGTTCTTCGTGGTGGGTTTTCACACATCAATCAGCGCCATCGCGGGATACGGACTGGCGCTGGGGAAAGGCGGGCGCAACTACCTGCTGGCGGCTTTTCTGCATTCTTTATTAAATTATAGCGCTTTGCTCGTCCAGAAGGGGCTATCTGTCATCCTTATAGAGGCGTATATCGGTATCATTGCGGTGCTTGTCACGCTGGTCGGTCTCTGGCTGCATTTCCGGCAGCCAGAACTGGAAGCCGATGACCCCGACCCGACATATGACTTCTAAGAAGGCAAAATAGAGAAGGATGCAGGCAGCTATCTGGTGTTCCTGTCGGGGGATTATTCTCGATTGCCCTCGCCGCAATAACGGACTACGAAAAGAAGAAATAGCCAGGCCTGCTAGTTAGCCGGTTTTTCCTTGCTCAGAGCTTCCGCGATTAGCTCGCTCAGGTCGCGGGCTTTCACCGTCTCTTCGACGCCCTTGGCTTTCAAGGCATCTTCAAACATGGCGAGGCAGTACGGGCAGGCAGTCGCCACAATATCCGCGCCCGATTGGACGACTTCCTCAACACGGCGGGTATTCAAGCGTTTGGACGGGTCTTCTTCCAGCCACATGTGTCCGCCGCCGCCGCCGCAGCAGAAGCTGTTTTCGCCGCAGCGTGCCAGTTCCACGCTCTGTATGCCGCTGATGGATTTCAAAATCTGGCGCGGCTCGGCATAAATATCGTTATAACGCCCCAGGTAGCAGGAGTCATGGTAGGCGGCTTTCTTGTTACCGATGCTATCCACCTTGAGCTTGCCGCTTTTGAGCAGGTCGGCGATAAATTGCGTGTGATGGATGACCTCATAATTACCGCCGAACTGCGGGTACTCTTTCTTCAGCGAGTTGAAACAGTGCGGGCAGGCGGTGACAATCTTCTTCACGTTGTAATTCTTGAAAAGCTCGACGTTCCCCTGGCAGATGGTCTGGAACAGGTACTCATCGCCCATCCGGCGCGCCGGGTCCCCGCAGCAGGTCTCTTCTTCGCCCAGCACGGCGAACTTGATATCCGCCGCCTGCATTATTTTGGTGAAAGACTTGGCGATTTTCATATTGCGCTCATCGAGGCCGGCAGAGCAGCCGACCCAGTAGAGGATATCAACATTGCTGTCTTCCGCCATGGTCTTGACGCCCAGCCCCTGGAACCAATCGGTGCGGGTGGCAGTGGTGCCGCGGTAGGGATGCCCGCGGGTACCCAGGCTCTTCAGCGCGCCCTGTCCCGATTCGGGGATGGAAGTGCGTTCCATGGTCAGGTTACGGCGCATGTCAATCAGCTTGTCGACATGCTCGATGTAGACCGGGCAAGCCCGCATACAGGCGCGGCAGGTGGTGCAGTCCCAGATGACTTCTTCGGTAATGACATCGGTCAGCATGTCCTTGCGCGGCTCGATGGGCTTGGCGACCAGCGGAACGGGGTAGGTCTCCTGCATGTGTTTGAGCAGGTCCTGGACTACTTTCTTGGGATTGAGGGCTTTGCCGCTGAAATGCGCCGGGCAGGCGTCCTGGCAGCGCCCGCAGCGGGTGCAGGCATCGAGGTCGAGGAGCTGCTTCCAGGTAAAATTCTCAATCTTGGAAACGCCGAAGAACTCTGTCTTCTCCAGATCGATAGGCTGAAGGGCGCCTTTAGGCTTCAACGAGCGGAAGTAAATATTGAGCGGTGAAATTACAATGTGCTGCAAGCGCGAGCGGTTAATCCACATGTAGCCCAGGATAATCGCGGCAGGCACGGTGTGGATAACGGCGCGGTGCCAGACCAAAATGTCGTTGCGGGCAGCCAGCGCGAAAGTGCGCATGACGTATGATAGTAGATAGCCTACCGGCGACCACATCCACCAGTCGGGCGGGATGATATCGCTGCTGGCGATGCGGTAGCCCTTGACCATGAAGCCGGTGAGCACGATGATGCCCGCCCAGATGAAGACCAGGCTATCTTCCGGCTTGGTGTCCAGGCGTTCCGGTTTAAGGATATAGCGGCGGAAAATAGCCAAACAGCCGCCGATGATGATAATCGCGCCGCCGATTTCCGAAATCAGCGAGGCAAACAGGTAAATGCTCTGCGGTGGCGTCGTTATTCCGGTAAGATAAGAAACGAGACGGATAATCTTGCCGGTGAACAGCAGCGCCGTCCCGCCGAAGAGGCAGGCGTGCATGATGCCGGGATACAGTTCTTTCTGGCGGATGATGCGGATGTTCGCCACGGCAACGGCGAGGGTCGTCAGCAGGCGGGTAAGCGCATTACCGGAACGGTCTTCCGGCTGCCCCAATTTCCAGATACGGGCGCGGCGGTAGAATCCGAAGGCGAAGACCAGCGCTAAAACGGGGACCAAGAGCAACACGGCAATGATAACCGGCAAAAACATCTGCATGATGTAGATTTCTTGCCCCGTCCAGAAAAGCTCGCGCAAAGACATTCCGCCTTCTCCCTAAAAACCAGGATACCACGCCGTCAGGTGGGCGATGAAAAAGAGTACGATAACGCAGCCGACGAACAGGAACGCCATGTTGACTGCTTTGGTGTAGCGCGGGTTGATGCCCAGGTCAAAGACCGCGAGCTTCACCCCGAACAACACCGAATAGGTGATGATACCCAGGATGCCCACTTCAACAATAATTGCAATCGTTCTCAGTAAGATGCTCATCTGTTATACCTTAACCTTACTGCCGGATTCTCTCCGGTTTCTCATCTGTGCCTTTATTTTACAGTCAGAACAAATTTCAATATTAACGGCAGGCTGACCCGCCGCCAAGATTTTCGCCTTGATGCTGTTTATCATCGCCCGGGGACCGATGGGGCCGCCGCATTCGGTGCAGCGCGCAATCTCGTCCTCGAAAAGTACCGCCGCCGGACTGCCGAATTTTTCAACTTCCAGCCCGTGTTCCATCTTCAGGCAATGTTCCGGGCAGAGTTCCACGCATTTCCCGCAGGCGATGCAGACCTGCTGTTTGAAAAGCATCTGTACCGCGCCGGTGGTTTCTTCCAGAGAGATTGCCAGCGCCTCAGTGGGGCACTCGGCAGCACAGAGACCGCAGCCGGTGCAGCGGATGCGGTCCAGCGTTATTTTGCCGAACGGCACCGCCATCTTCAATAGCTCCCGGCGACTGATTTCGCCGCCAGTAAAATTATTTTCATTCTGGTTCATTGTTTCGTTCATTTAGGTGCTTCCGCAGGCGCTGCCGGAATTTCCGCAGCAGGTGCCGGCGTCGGAGCGGCTACTTCCGCCGGTTTTGCCGGCAGTATGGGCAGGTATCTCAGTCCCAGCACGAAGAGGAGCGCTACCATGGCGACTGCCCCGAGAGACATGGTGGTTTCCCAGAAGGTGATGGAGAAGGTTCCGGGGGTGCCCCAGACGCCCTGTAATTCGCCGGGGAAAAGGTTCTGTACCTGTGCTGTGCCGGGAATTACGATAGCGGCACGTTCGCCGAGCACACCGATGACCACGGACGCCGAGGCGGTCATGACACCCTTGAGGCTCTTGCCCCACTTAGGGTGGAAAAGGATGATGAGGGGTATCACGATGCCCATGCCGATTTGCAGTATCCAGAAAAGCCACCAGTAGGGCCCGGTCATCAGAAAGACCGCGCCTTCCCGGTGCGGGAAGTAGGTGTGCACCAGTTTATCGAAGAAGACCATAATCAGTAATACGATGATGAAATAGGACAGCAACTTGCCCAGGGAAATCAGCAGCTTGGGATCAAGATGACGCTTGCTCTTCTTGAAAGAAATATAAGCGAGGATAATCAGCAGCGAAGTACCTGAGGTGCACGCGGCAACCACGAACTCGAACGGCTTGATGGGCGAGGTCAGGATTTCGCGGGTGCTGATTAGACCGAAAATCGACCCGGTGAAGGTATGCACCAGCACCGCCCAGCATACGTCCACAGTACCGATAAGCGTGGCGAGGTGGTGTTTGCCTTCCATCACCAGCCAGAGGTAAACAATCATCAGCAGGATGTAGCCGCCGTAGAAGATGCCGTTGATGGCGAACACCGAGGTCATGTTGTTCAGGTAGAAGAACATGAAGAGCCGCCAGAACTTCTCCGGTCGGCCCAGGTCGGTGAGGACGCAAATCATCGCGCCAATCATGCACAGGAGACCGACGTAGACGGCAAGTCTGCCGATGGGCTTATATTCCTCTTTCTTGAAGACGTAGCCCAGCGAGGAGACGACGATAGCGCCGGCGCTGAGACCGATGAAATAGATATCCAGGGTAATGAGTTGCCCCCAGGGCACGGTATTGCTGACTCCCCAGACCTGGAAGCCTTTCAGGTACGCTGTCAGGTAGCTGACGATGAAAATCGCTATCACAATCCCGATGGCGAACACCATGTTGCGGTAGCCGCGGGACTTGCCTTCGATTGGTGAGTAGCTCAGTTCTTCCATGCTTCCTTCTTATCTGGGCAGGTAAAATACTTTGGGTTCGGTATGCATCTCTTCGCGGAGACGGAACCAGGTGCGCGTCGCCAGCAACTGCGATACTTCGCTGTCGGGGTCGTCAAGGTCGCCGAAAGCGCGGGCGCGGGTCGGGCAGGCTTCTACGCAGGCGGGCACGACATCGGTGCCGACCTTTTTGCCGTCCTTGAGCGCCTGGTCAATGCGGTGGAAACAGAAGGTGCACTTCTCCACGACGCCGCGGACTCTCTGCGGATAGGGCCACATGCCGCGCACGGAAAGAGTAGGCGGTAAATCGGGACGGTGATAGGGTTTAACTTCCTGGTCTTTGAAGTTGAAATGTCTTACGCCGTAAGGACAGGCGACGATGCAATACCGGCAGCCGATGCATTTGCGATAGTCCTGTACCACGATATGGTCGGGCTCGCGATGGTAGGTCGCCTTTGCCGGGCAGACGGTAGTGCAGGGCGCTTTATCGCAGTGCATGCAGGGCATGGGGATGAACTCCCAGCGCTGGGTGGGATACTTGCCCTCGGCGGCGGCGATAACACGGTGCCAGTACGGTTCGCGGCGTCTCGCCTGCTCCTCCGGGGAACCGTGCGGGACGTCATTTTCTGCCTTGCAGCCCAGGCTGCAAGCCTGACAGCCGATGCACTTATCCAGGTCGATGACCATGCCCCATCTTGCCATGTCTTACCTCAAGCCCTGTAAACCCTGACCCGGGTGTTATAGAAGGCGGACTGACCGCTGGTGTGGTCGTAAGCCACGCCGGTAATATCATTGGGATTGATGCCCATGCCCTCCGCCCAGCGCCCGCCCGCCGTGTGACCCTGCCCCATAGCGATGCTGACGACATGCGGGTGCACGCCGGTGAAGACGCGGGCTTTCGCCTTGAGCTTGCCGAAAGGCGATTCCACCCAGACCTCGTCGAGGTCGTCGATATGCAGTTCGTGGGCGGTCTCTTCGTTGATTTCCACGAAGTTGCCCCAGCCGCGGGCATGCATCGCCAGGTAGATTTCCTGCGCCCAGGGGTAGTTCTGGATATCGCTGTCAATCTTGAGCACCGGGTGATAGGTGGTCAGAACCAGCGGGTATTGTTTCTCATCGCCGAAGAACTCGGCAGGTTCGTAATGCGGCAGGTACGCCTGCTCGTTGCCGGTCTTGCCCAGTTCCTTGAAGCGCGCTTCAAGGTTGCCCGATCGGAACTCGAACTTCTTGGAGGGTGTCTTGAAAATGCTGTCATATTTATTAAATTTATAGCTGGTATCCACCCATACGCCGTCGCTGAGCAACTTGCTCCAGCCCAGCAGGTTTCCGGTGCGGAACTGCACGAATTCCTGGGCGTTCTTGCCCAAGCCCATGAAGGACTGCGTCACGCTGCCGCCGAGCCTGCCTGCCAGCTCGAACAGGACATCAATGATGCTCATCGAATCGTAAAGCTTCTCAACCGCAGGCTGCTTGAGCTTGACTTCGGCGAAGCCGGAGCCGGGCGGCGAGTGGTCATAGCCCCATTCTTCCAGGAAGGTGGGCGAGGGCAGGACGATATCGGCGTATTCCGCCATCTCGCTGACGGACGGAGCGATATGCACATAATAGGGAAGCTTTTTCAGTGCCTCGCCCCAGCGTGCCGTCGCGGGAGCGGACATGTTGAAGTTGCAATTGAAGCCAAATGCCATCTCGATGTTATATGGTTTGCTTTCGATAATGGAATCCGCCGCCTGGTTGGTCACCGTTTCCGCGGCCGGGAAATCGGCGGTGTGACCCAAATCGATACGCGGCTGTGACTTGCCTTTCTTGGCGGTATCGTCTTCAGTCACGGCGGGCAGGGCTTTGTAATCGGGGTTTAGCTGGTAAGTGACGCCGCCCGGCGCATCGATACTGCCGACCAGCGCGTTGAGACAGAAGATGGCATAGCTGGTGTAAGCGCCGTTGGGCCAGCCGGTGGCGCCCCTGCCCCGCCAGGCGATTGCCGGTTTAGTAGCGGCGAACTCGCGGGCGATTTTCTCAATAGTTTCAGCGGAGATGCCGGTGATTGACGCGACCTTCTCAGGGCGATAATTCTCGACAACGAGCTTGCGGTAGGCATCGAACCCCGTGGTATATTTCTCGACAAAACTGGTGTCGTAGAGTTTCTCGGCGATAATGACCCATGCGATTGCCATCGCCAGGGCGGCATCGGTGCCCGGATTGATGGGCAGCCACTGGTCGCTCTTGGCGGCGGTGACGGAATAGCGCGGGTCGACGACGACCACTTTGACGCGGTTGGGGCGCTCGCGGCGCATCTTGCCCCACATGCGCAGGTTCCGTGCCAAGGGCTTCTGCGACTCCACGATGTTCGCGCCGAAAGCCAGAATGTAATTGGTACGGGCGAGGTCATAAGCGCTCTGGGTGAAATTGCCGTCAGCCATCCACTCGCCGGCTTTGTCCGCTTCGTTCTCCAACCCTTCGGCAGAAATCAGGTTGGGCGTGCCGTAAGACTCGGCGAAGCGGCGAATGACGTCTTCATCGCTGATGGTATTCAAGCCCTGGAACAGGGCGAGCTTGTGCGGGTTGCCGCCGGCGCGCAGGTCGATGAGGTGAGCGGTTATATCCTCCAGCGCCTGTCCCCAACTGATGGGCGTCCAGCGGGGGTCGATGCCCTTGCCCTTGGCGGAGTTCGTCCGCTTCATGGGGCTCTTGAGGCGGTCAGGGTCGTACAAGACTTGCAAACCGATGTGGGCACGAGGGCAGTTCTCGCCTTCGGATACCTGTGAAATGGGATTGCCGGCTATCTTGACGGCTCTGCCGTTGACTACCCGGACACGGGTAGCGCAGCGGGTGGCGCAGTTGAGGCAAGAGGTCGCGACATACTTCTCGGTGATGGCGCCCTCCGGGGGGCGTTCGATGAGCGCATCCGCCAGCGCGGGACGGTGAGCTAAACGCAGCGCTACAGCGGTTGCCGCACCGGTCAACGCGGTAAGTTTGATAAATGCCCGGCGGGTAATATTGAAGCGGCTCTTCTTAGAGTCGCCCGTGCTTTCGTTAGCTTTCCTCAAATCCATTGGAACTCAGCCGATTACAAAATGGCTTTGTTTACCCCCTCTCAATAGAGCAAATCTGCGGAAAAGCCCCTCCCCTCCACACACAGAGGAAATTTTATCACAAAAATTTATGCCAATGCAAATCTGGATAAAGGGAGGACGAGCATCGCTCAAGCCTGGATTCTTTCGAAAAGATAGCTCCCCAGTCCGAGCAGGAAAGCCGCCAGGACGAACACCACAAGCGTGTCGGTGGCGATGCTGAACTTGCTGACCGCAATCAAAGCGCCGCGCAAGCCGTCTACGCCGTAAGTGAGCGGGTTGATCCGCGTTATCACTTCCATCACCGCCGGTAAACCATGCAGCGGAAAAAGCGCGCCGGACAGGAAAAAGATGGGTTGCACCAGGAAGTTCATGATAAGCTGGAAACCCTGCATGTCCGTTATCGTCGAGGCGAAGCAAATACCCATCGAAGTAAACAGGATGGCAATCAGGACAATGAACAGCAGTGCGACCGGCAGCAGGATAAGGCTCTGCGGGCGGAATCCGATGAGCATGGTCAGTCCGAACACGACGACTCCCTGGAATACGGCGACAGTTGCTCCGCCCAGCGTTTTCCCGAGCATGATTTGCCACCTCGGTACAGGCGCTACCATGGTCTCTTTCAGGAAGCCGAACTGCCGGTCCCAGATAAGACTTATACCGGAAAATACGCCGGTAAAGCACACGGTCATCATGATGATGCCGGGGCCGAGAAAATCGATGTAGTTGCCCTGCCCGGCCTGCTGGAAGATTGCCCCGAAGCCGAAGCCGAAAGCCAGCAGGAACAGCAACGGCTGTCCCAGCGCCCCGATGATTCGCGAGCGGGCGCGGAAGTACTTCTTTTGTTCACGCAGCCAGAGGATATAAATCGTTTTCATTAATGTCTCCACATTCTGGTATGGGCGCGCATAATATCGAGGCCGGTGACTTCTTCCTCCCTTATCTTGTGCCCGGTGAGGTTGAGGAAGGCATCTTCAAGAGATTCCGTCTTGGTCTGTGCTTTCAATTCATCAGGAGAGCCGATGGCGATGATTTTGCCCCGGTCGATGACTGCCACCCGATGCGCCACTTTTTCTGCTTCTTCCATGTAATGGGTGGTGAAGAAAACGGTCATCTGTTCTTTCTGGTTGATTTCCTTGATGTAGCTCCAGATGTGATTGCGGGTCTGCGGATCCAGTCCGAGTGTCGGTTCATCGAGGAAAAGTATCCGGGGATGGTGCAGCAGACCCCGGGCGACTTCCAGCCGCCGTTTCATGCCGCCGGAAAAAGTTTTGACGAGGTCCTTGCGGCGCTCCCACAGCTCCACAAATTTCAGCAGCTCCTCGATGCGCTTGTCTTTGACATTCTTCGGTACCTGGTAGAGAACCGCGTGGTACTGCATGTTTTCAATGGCGGTTAAATCATCATCCAGGCTGGGGTCCTGAAAGACAATCCCGAAGGATTTGCGTACGGCGTCCTTGTTTTTCCGCGGGTCGTTGCCGTTCATGGTGATAGCGCCGGCGGTGGGTTCGAGCAAAGTGGTCAACATCTTGATGGTCGTCGATTTGCCCGCGCCGTTAGGCCCCAGAAAAGCAAAGATTTCTCCTTTGCTAACATTAAAGGAAATACTATCGACGGCAATCAGACCATTAAATTTGCGGGTGAGTCCGGAGACGGTGATGATGGCGTTATCCTGATTTGAGTTCATTCAGTGTTTCTTCCTTGAGGTGAAAATAGACATTCCTTTCTAATGTTGCTACTAAATCAAAGCTATGTCAATTATTACGAAGGCAGTCTGAAATTAACCCGAATTTAATTATCTTCCCTTCTTAACCTTTTCCAGTTCATCTTCCAATGCTTCAAGCTGCTGCCACATGGCAGGAGGGACGGAATGCGCCGGCCAGCGCGACTTGAGTTCGGTGATTTGGGCTTCGATATCCGCTATTTTCTTGCCGCTATCCGATGGGGATTTTACTTCATCTTTTACGAACTTGAGCGCCGCCGAGTTGATGCAGTAGCGTTTGTAGGTAGGCGCCGGTCCGTCATCAAAGACATGCCCCAGGTGAGCCTCGCAGCGGGCGCAGAGCACTTCGGTGCGCACCATGCTGTAGCTGGTGTCCTCTTTCTGGCGGATGTTCAGCGGCGAGACCGGCTCATAGTAGCTGGGCCAGCCGGTGCCGGAATGGAACCTGGTGGTGTTGCGAAAAAGGTCGGTGCCGCAGCGGACGCACCGGTATACTCCGTCGGCTTTAATTTCATCGAAGGTGCAGGTGCCCGGCGCTTCGGTGCCTTTTTTCGCCGTAACGTTAAACTGCTCCGGCGTCAATAGCTTCTGCCACTCGGCATCGGTCTTGTGTACCTTTTCCACGGTGATGGTCTTGTTTTGACGGCTGTCGAATATCTCTATCTTTTCCATTTCTGCCTCCTTGAGAAGCCCTTAATTTCATTTTAGCACATGCATTTTGGTAAATGGCGCGTATTTCGTGTACAATAGATATAGTAGATGATGACTAACAAAGGAATTACCGGTTAATTCAGGACAGACACAAAATGAACTGGCTCTGGGACTGCTATCATCCGCACCGCTTCAGGTTCAGGTACCCCCGGTAGCCTACCTTCAACAGGGCAGGCATCTCAAAACGCCTTCGGGCGCATTGGTATTCTCCAATAATGAGACTGAGTATGTCCGCGCCCGGCAAAGTCTAAATCAGGAAGTATTAAAATATGAACTATCGTAATGACATCAGGAACATCGCCATCATCGCCCACGTCGACCACGGCAAGACTACACTGGTCGATGCGCTGCTCAAGCAGAGCCATGTCTTCAGGGACAACCAGAACATGGGCGAGTTCATCATGGACAGCAACGACCTGGAGCGGGAAAAAGGCATTACCATCATGGCGAAGAATACCGCCGTCCAGTACCGCGATGTCAAAATCAATATCATCGATACTCCCGGACATGCCGATTTCAGCGGCGAGGTAGAGCGCGTTATCAGTATGGCGGACGGCTGCCTGCTGCTCGTCGATTCGGTGGAGGGTCCCATGCCGCAGACCAAGTTCGTGCTGCGCAAGGCTTTTGAGAAGGGTCTGAAACCCATCGTCGTCATTAACAAAATCGACAGGGAGAACGCGCGGGTCGCCGAGGTGCTGAAGGCAACACAAGACCTTTTTCTGGAACTGGCGACCGATGCCAGCCAGCTCGATTTTCCCGTGTTGTATGCCAGTGGCAAGAGGGGCATCGCGGCTAACGAATTGAAAACTGTCGGCAGTGACATCTCCCCGATTTTCGATTGCATCCTGGCGCATGTGCCGCCGCCGCAGATTGAAGAAGGTCCTTTCCAGATGCTCGTCTCCAACCTGGACTATGACAGCCACAAGGGTAAAATCGCCATCGGCAGAATCTGGCGCGGCAAGCTTGCGCCGCATGACCGTGTCGTTTGTCTCGGCGCTGAAGGCACGCCGGTGGAATATGAAATTGGAGAGGTCTTTACTTACCTGGGGCTCTCCCGCTTTTCCGTAGCTGAATCTGCTGCGGGTGACATCGTAGCGGTGACCGGAGTGGATAAGGTCAATATCGGCGATACGCTCGCCAGCCCGGAACAGCCGGAAGCGCTGCCCCGCATCGAAGTCGGCGAGCCGACGATTGAGATGAGTTTCGCGGTCAACACCTCGCCGTTTGCCGGCAGGGAAGGCAAATTGAGTACCACCCGCCAGATCAGAGAGAGGCTTTATAAAGAGCTGGAGACCAACCTGAGCCTGCGGGTCAATGATACCGACCGCCCGGATACTTTCCTGGTCAAGGGACGCGGCGAGCTGCACCTGGCTATCCTTATCGAGACGATGCGCCGCGAGGGCTATGAATTCGAGATATCCAAGCCGGAAGCAATTATTAAAGAAATCGATGGCAATATAATGGAGCCGGTTGAGTTGCTCAGCATCGAGACAAGAGACGAGTACATCGGCATCCTGACCGAGATACTGAGTAAACGGCAGGCGACCATGACCGATATGCGCAAGGACGAAAAAGGGGATGTGCACTTCGAGTTCCGCATCCCGACCAAGGGACTGATCGGTTTCCGCAGCGCTTTCCTCACCGCCACCCGCGGTGAAGGCATCATGAATACCATCTTCCTCGGCTACGAGCCGCGCAGAGGTGAAATCACCTCAATACGCAGCGGCGTGCTGGTCGCTTCGGAAGAAGGCAAGACCTTCGCTTATGGTCTGGACATCGCCCAGGGACGGGGACTGACCTTCGTCGAGCCGGGCGTGATGGTCTATGAGGGCATGATAATAGGGCTGAACGCACGCGGTAATGACATCACCATCAACGTGACTCGCGAGCGCAAGAAGACCAACGTGCGCGCTTCCACCAAGGATGTCGCCATCAAACTGACGCCTCCACTCAAGATGAGCCTCGAACAGGCGATGGACTTCATCAACAAGGACGAGCTTGTCGAGGTGACGCCGCTGAATATCCGGCTGCGCAAGAAACTGCTTACCGAAACCCAGCGGCTGAGAATCATGGGACAGGAACGGCGCGCCCGCGAAAACGAAGAATAACCTGACGCCCTGTTAACTGACACCTCGTTATTTTACCTTTTTGTTGCTTGACATGACACTACCTCTTGACAAATAGTATAGTATACTGTACAATAAGTATTATTAACTTGTCAGGAGAAATATCATGAGCGTCAGAATGTACCAACTGTGCACGGGAATCATCATCGTGGCGCTGGCGGCGCTGGTCGGCTGGTCGGTAGCAGCGGAAATGCCGGTCATCTTACCGCTGATGGGTGCGCTGGCCGCGCTGCTGTTAATCCGGTTGTGCCGCCGCAAGACCCGTGAAGTCATGGTGGATGAGCGTATCCAGCGCATCAACGAGAAAGCGGCTGCCGTCAGCTACCGAGTCTTCAGCATCGCCGCGGTAACTCTCGGCTTGATTTTCATTTCATTCAAGGAGAGCTTGCCGCCGGCTTTCAGCATCATCGGCGAGACTCTGGCTTATGCTGTGTGCGGACTGATGCTGATTCACCTGGCTTTCTACTATTATTACAAGAGCAGGCTATAGACTATGAAGAACAAACTGAAGGTCTACCGGGCGATGCAGGACTATACCCAGGAGACGCTGGCGCAGAAACTGGGCGTGACGCGCCAGACGATTGTCTCCATTGAAAACGGTAAATACGACCCTTCCATCCGGCTGGCGTTCAAGATAGCCGCGCTGTTCAAAGTCAGGATTGAAGATGTGTTCACGCCGGAAGAATGAGGTTAGTTTTCGTTGAGGGCGAACGTTCCGATGTTAAATATATTAATCGCAATTGTGTTAATGTGTTAATTATATTTTTCTTAACTTAATTGATTTATAATAGCCAAGCCAAAGACCCGCTAAACAAAATACCAGCCACGACATTTTTAGGCTATTTAAACTTTCAATGTTAATAGCAAGTCCTGTCGGCAAGCTTACCGCAACCACTAACAACATCAAGCGCAATCGTGGCAGGCGCTTTGGAATCGCTACAATACCTGCCAATATAACCTCTATTACACACGCTATCCAAAATACAGGACTATTCAGATACCCATAACTGTATATTCCCCAAATAAGCACCAATGATATTAGCACGAACAAAGTTAACACCATAGTTCTTTGTTGCTTTTTACTTATTTTCCGTAATGAACGATTTTCACCATTTTTCATTATTCTTTTATTATTCGTAACAAATGTTTACTTCCCTTTGAAATTCGGCGGGCGCTTCTCCGTGAAAGCGCGGGCGCCTTCCAGGTGGTCTTCCGAGTTGAGGCAGAAAGTGATGGCGCGGGCATGGTACTGCATGTAGTCTTCCCAATCCAGCTTCAGCCCGCGGCGGACGCCCTCAATCCCTAGCGCAATAGCGAGTGGGGCTTTGTCGGCAATCTTGTTCGCCAATTCCATCGCCGCAGACATTAGCTGCTCATGGGGCACTACCCTGTTGACCAGTCCGATTTTCCCAGCTTCGGCGGCATCGATAATATCGGCGGTCATGATAAGCTCGTAGGCTTTCGCCAGCCCCACGATCCGGGGCAGGAGCATCATGCCTTCATCAGTTACTAATCCCACGTTGGCGAAGACCTCGCCGAACTTCGCTTTATCCGAAGCGATGCGCATGGAGCAGGAGAGCGCCAGGTCACAGCCGTAACCGACGGCGGCACCGTTGACTGCGGCAATGGACGGCTTGTTGATTTCCAGCAGCTTATGCCCGCCCGGGACCACGTGTTCGCCGAGAAGCTGCTTGAAGGCGACTTCTTTGTTGCCTCTTTTTTGCGCGTGTCCTTCGCTCAGAAAGGTCTCTTTGACATCGTTGCCGGCGCAGAAACAGCGTCCTGCCCCGGTGACGATAATCACCCGCACGCGGTCGTCGCGGCTGGCTTCATCGATGATACGGGGCAAGTCCTCATGCATCTTGTTGGTAAAGGCATTCAGGCTCTCCGGGCGGTTCAGGGTAATCGTTGCCACTGCTCCTGCTACCGAATAAAGAATTTCCGCATCAGCCATCGTTGTTTCTCCTTATTTTCAATTTTCCCCCATTTTACTATAAATCAGGTCGGTTTTCCTGGTTCCGGCACATAATGAAAGAGCCCCGCATTTCGGCGAGGCTCTCTGAAACTGGCTTGATTACTTGTCTAGGCGGTGTAGCCGCGGCTAAAGAAGCGGAGGGCGGCGACCTGGTTGACCGCCTGGTTGAGCAGTTTCTTGTCCAGTGTCAGTTCAGCGTTGGTGGTGCGCGCCAGGAAGACCTGCGCCATTCTCTGGCGGTCTTTCAGGGCGGCGCGGGTGCCGAGCCCGCGCAGGTTCTCCGGGTCCTGGTAGTATTTGAAATTCGCCATTTCATCGGCGTTCAGCGGGTCGGGAATGCCTTTGGGCGCTTCGGGCACGGTCAGGTGAATCGCCAGCCTTGCCGGATGCGCCTGGAGCAGCCCGGCAACGTATGCCCATGCCGAGAGCACCGAAAGCGTGAATGCCTTCATGCGATAGTTGCGGCGGTCGAGAGGGCTTTTCTTGATTGCGGTGTACTGGGTGGCATGAAGTTTCGCGAAAGCCTTGCCGGCTTCCGCCAGTCCTTTGTCCGTCCAGAGGGCGCTGCCTTTTTCTTCGGTCAGCTTGCGGTATTCTTCATCCAGAACGATGCCGGTCTGGCACAGATAAGGCTCATAAACATTCATGTCCAGTTGTTCCGGCTTGAGCTGCTCACCCGCCTGCTTCCCCTTGAAATAGTTGACGATAAAGCTGCGTGCCGCCTGGACGGTGATTCCCTCAGCGCGGGAACCGGCATCGAGGAAGTCCTCGCCCTTCTTGAGCAAGCCCATTTTGAGGCACCACCGTCTCAAGTGCGGACCCATGAACGCCTCTTCCAATTGCCGGTCGAACAGGTCGTTAGAGGCGGCGATGCTGGTATTGGAGACGAGAGCAAGTTCGGCGCGCTGCTCCTTGGACAGGTTGAAATAGACGCGGAAGCCGTGATAACGGGAGACCTTCTTGTTCTTGTAGGCGTCCATAATCGCCTTGGAACGGTGCTGCCCGCCCCAGACTTTCAGGGGCTTGTCCGGCGAATAGGACGTGATATATTCGGCGATAATATCGTTGAACTCGCGCTTGTTTTCGGCGTCAGATTCCATGCGGATAAAGGTGTTGTTCCGGAGCATCAGTTCCCGGTTGTCCCGGAAGGTATCACTGCCGTCCGGGTTGAGACGCGCGTCCAGGCTGACTTTTTTAGCGACGGTCTCGCCCGCGACGGTACATCGGATATAGTAGCTCTTTTTGACCCCGTCCTGGAACAGAATCACCGGGCAGCTTTTCTCTGCCTCGCCGGTACTAACGCTTTCCAAAAATGCCTTTACATTGTTTTCAACTTCTTTGTTTGCCGGTGCGCTCGCATCAAACTTGATTTGCATTACTTTACCTCGATAAATTTGTGTTCTTCCAAGAATATTGTACTCTAACTGAACATAAGGTTCAATCATATTTTAGTCATGAATCAAACTGCATGCGGGAATGGTTACTGCACCTTGTCCTGTGGTAAACTTTGAATAGGGACAGCAAATTTCGGGAGGGCAACATATGGATATCGTCAGGATTATGCCGTGCCTCGATATGAAAGAGGGCCGCGTCGTCAAGGGCATTCATTTCGAGGGGTTGAAAGACGCCGGCGACCCGGTAGAAAATGCGGCATTTTACCAGCGCGAAGGCGCTGACGAACTGGCGATGCTGGATATCGCGGCGACGCTGGAAAACCGTAAGACGCGTCTGGAATGGGTGAAGAAGGTCTCATCGGTTATCAGCATTCCAATGACAGTCGGCGGCGGTATCGGTTCGCTGGAGGACATCGAAATGGTGCTTCAAGCGGGCGCCAGCAAAATCTCGATAAACAGTGCTGCCGTGAAAAACCCCGACCTGATAAAACAGGCGGCAAAGCAGTTCGGCTCGGAGAAAATTACCATCGCCATAGACGCGCGGCGAAATCGCAGCGTGCCTTCCGGTTTTGAACTGGTGGTTTCCGGCGGCACCAAACCGGTGGGCAAAGATGCCATCGCCTGGGCAAAGGAATGCCAGAAACTCGGCGCGGGCGTTGTCCTGCCGACCAGCATGGACGGCGACGGCACGCAGGCCGGCTATGACCTGGACTTTACCCGGGCTATCGCCGATGCAGTCACCCTGCCGGTGATCGCCTCGGGCGGAGCGGGGACGCTGGAGCATTTTTACGAAGGAGCAGTCAATGGCAGAGCGCAGGTCCTGCTGGCGGCTTCAGTATTCCACTACCGCATCCTGACTATCCGGCAGGTGAAAGAATACCTTAAATCAAAGGGCATCCCGGTTAATTTATAGGTTTTCTTCAGCTTCGCGAAATTTAACTTAACCGTAAACCTGTTACAATATATATAGGAAATCTGAATTGATAAGGGGATACTTACTTGGATTGGAAAGAGCTTCTGGGATTCATCGGGGGAGTGTTGACGACGGGTTCGTTAATCCCGCAAATAGCGCGATTTGTTAAATTAAAGAGCGCTCAGGAAATGAGTTTGACCTTTACTATTTGCTTTATAGCCGGCATCGGTTTCTGGTTGGCTTACGGCATTGTTCAGGGACTGACCTCGGTCATCGTCTGGAACAGTATAAGCATGGTTGTCGGCTTCAGCATGCTTTACGCTAAGCTTAAATACGGTAGGTAATCATAATCCCGCAATCAAATTTGCTGCCGGTTTTTCTTGTACGTTTCCAGCGCATCTTTCGCTTTATTGCGGTGTACCAGCGTGTCATCACGGATTTTGGTCAAAGTGCGCTTCAATTCTACTGAATCCGTCTCAAAGACTTCGAAGAATTTACTTTCAATCAAGCTTTGCTCGATGCTTACGGTGATTGATAGCGCCTCAACAATTGGAATTTTCTCTATATTCAACCTCGCCAGTTCTTTTGCCAGATAGTCCAGGACAGTCTGGACTGCGACGGCGTTGAATCTCTTCTCACTAACGAAGATACGGCGATTTTCGGTCTGCGCTCCCAGTCCTCTTATCCATGAGGCATGGTTTCTTTCTTCACCTGCCAGGGAGTTCCAGAACTCGCCCAGAACCGGGAAAGCTTCTCCGTAGGTTTTGTACAAAGTTGCTACGGACTCTTCATTTGAAGCCAGTTTCTCTAGAATATCAGGCGTGCTCTTTTGTTGATTTCCCAATGTTGCCGCCTTGCCGACCGGTAATCAGCATATAGTTAGAAGCGACCAATGAGCAGGAATTATGATGTTGAGGTAGACTACCTCAATGGGCAACCCCTCAGCCGGAGCCGCTGTGAGAACCGGGGGCGCAGCCGCCTGATGAAGAAGCTGTGGCAAAAGTGGAGAGCGTTCTTTTTGCGGCGGGCTTACCGCATTTGGGGCACTTGATGTCCCCGTCTTTGTCGGTAAACCGGCGGAGGAGTTCAAATTTCTCGCCGCATTTCGTGCATCCGTATTCATAAATCGGCATCGTCATCACCTCATAACAGCACTATTAATATTATAAGCGGAGCAAGGCTGAGGTACAAATGCCGGCTAAGCAGTCTTCCTGGGGGACAGTGTTTCCGGCATGAGCGTGAGCAGCGGAATGCGGATGAAAGCATCAAGCGCGACAATCAATAAAAATATGTAATGCGGCCCCAGCTTGTCCCAGATAACGCCGGCGGCAAAGACCGCTACCGCCGAACATAGCATCCAGATAAAGCCGGAAATCCCCATCCATCTTCCCATGTACTCCGGCGGTACCATCTCGAACTGCATCGCTGCAGAAATCACCTGGTTGATGAAGAAGAAACCCTGCAGTACGCCGGCGGCGATTAAAAAGCCATTGTTCGGCGCCCAGATAAGCATCAGGTTCGATGCCCAAAAGACAGGAGCAATCAGGAACAAGACCTTTTTCCTGCCGATTCGGTCTGCCAGCCTGCCGATGGGAATACCCAGCAGCAGCGGAGTCAGGGCGAAGCCGGTGACCATCGCGCCCAGGACCACCGCATCGGCGCCTTTGACTTCGTTAGCGAAAGGCTGGGTAAAGGGCACTATCATGCCGGTCGGCAGGTAGGAAATCGTGGACATGACGATAAAGAGCTTGAGGCTGGGTCTTTGCTGGAATACTGCGGACAGGTCTTTGACGAAATTGGGCTTTGCCTGGGTCTGGCTGCTCCACTTGCGATCGCTCAATTTGGTCAGCACCAGGAAGAAGGTAAAAACAGTCCCGGCGAGGGCAATCCAGAACAGCGGGCGTATGCCGTCTACCGATATCCCGCCGAATGAAGTGACAATCAGCGTGCCGAGCACCGGTCCGGCCATGCCCAGGACGCCTGCCGCGAGGCTTTCACAGCAGCTCATCGCAGTCGCCCTCTTTTGCGGTTCCAGAGAGTTAGCGCAAATCACGGTGCAGTTGTGCATCGTAATCCGGAACCCTATCCAGTAAGTGATGGTGGCGATGATGACCACCGGCCAGCTGCCCGCCAGCGCGTAGACCGTCCATGCAATGCCCAGCATGCCGATGCCGAGCAGGTAGAGCTTTTTCGTCCCGAAACGGTCGATGAACACTCCGTTAAAAAGATTGACGGTCCCGGCGACGACCATCCCGATGCTGTTGACGATGCCAAGTTGTGTGGCGGTGGCGCCCAGTGCGAGAATATAGATGGAAAGGTAGGGGAGAATCATCTGGTAGAACAGCCGGAAGACCGAGGTGCGCGTGGCGGTAAT
>JAQTVW010000090.1 GCA_028706655.1 Dehalococcoidales bacterium
TGCAACCTTAGATTACTGTGTAAAAATGGCTTACTGCACCTTGTAAGAAGTATAGCCCATATCGCGGCAGTAATCGGTTACAATCTTGACTGCCTGCTTTGCCCTGTCTCCCTTACCTGCGATACTGCTCCAGACCTTTTCCGCAGCCTGGGTAAGCCTGGGGTAGTCCTCGGTTGGGATGGTACAAATCTTGGTACCTTTGGCCATCATCTGAGCCTTTGCCTGCATGCTGTCATAGACATCATAATGGTAGCTCTTGCGCATGTAGGTATCTGATGCGGTGTTGGTCACAATGGCCTGCAAATCACCGGAAAGTTTGTCGAATACCGCCGGATTTACATAGATATCGTAGCCCAGCATCACATAGATTGTCAGAGGATAGATAAGGTACGGCGCCACTTCGTACCAGGCAAAGTCGCGCAGGGTACTCTCTGAGCCCCAGGTAGCGGCATCAGCAGTGCCAGTGGCGAGCCCGGTATAAACTTCAGCACCCGGAATGTATAGGGAGCTTGCTCCCAGATCTTCGACGAGCATGGCATTGGTGGTATGTGTCCTGATCTTCATTCCTTTGAAGTCAGCTACTCTGTTGATTGGTTTGCGGGAGATGAGCAACGTGCCGCGGTTTGCCTGGCATTCGATGAGTTTAACGCCGTTCTTGGCATAACCTTCGGCCAGGAAATCCTTTAGACCATAGTGATAGTAGACCAGCAGAAGGTCTTCGTAGCTGCGCATGGCGAGAGGAATAACCGCGATTTCGGCTTCCGGCATGAAGCCCTTATGGTAGCCCAGCGAACTGAGACCGACTTCAATCATACCGGCGGATACTGATTTGAAGATATCCAGGTCGGGGCAAAGAGCCTGGGGCGGATGGACAGTGATAACGAGTCTGCCGCCGGATTCCTGTTCGATTGCCTTTGCCCACGGTTCATAGAGCTGTTTGACAAACATACTGCCCGGGGCGCAGATTTGCTCCATCTTCCATTTGATGACCTGTGCAGCGGGAGTCGTAGCGGGTTTGGTAGCGGCCGGAGTGGTCGCGGCAGGAGTAGTGGCTGCCGGTTTAGTCGCGGCGGGTGTCGTCGCGCCGGAGGTAGTCGGAGCCGAGGTGGTGGGAGTTTGTACTTCCTGTTTGGCACAGGCGGATAATATGAGAGTGAGTAATAATACCAGGATCAGACAAGAACTGCTTACGGTCGCCAATAGCTTTTTACCAGTCATTTTTACCTCCTCTAATTCCTCTTGTTAAGCGGTCAATGTGTTATGAAATATACTTCTTTAGCGGAAACAGCACCTCCCTTCGTGTGTACAGAAAATGTAATAGTGAAATTGCACTATTTTAGGCTACCACTGCCCTGTTTGTCAATGTATTCCAAGACGGTTTCCGATTCTATTACTTTTTACTCTTCAGGAGTCGCAGTTGGTCACCGTAGGTACTCTTTTTGTAGTAATCATCCAATGCATAGCAACCCGCGAGGAGACCATTGCGATAGGCAGTAACGCAGTCGCTGCAAGTGCGGCACAGCAGGCGCTGGTTAATCGGTTTTCCGGAAAGGATGTCAGCGGCTATCTCTGGATAGCACAACACGATGCGTCCGATGCCGGCAAAATCGGCTTTGCCCTGGCTTACCACCCCTTGAGCGACATTGGGTAACCATTGTTGCAAATAGGAATATCCGCAGCCGACATAGAGGAAGTTGGGACGCAGGCGTTTCATTTCGGCAGATACGTTAATCAGGCGGGCGACACCTATCAGCGGGTCTTCCGGGTTCTGGTAGACATCACAGGCAGGTATCGCAGACGGGCGCAGGAGATGGACATTATAGCCCGCGCCAACTGAAACACTTATCAGTTTGATGCCCAGCTTCGCCAATATGTCCATGAAAGCAACCGGCTCCGTAAGGTCGGTCCCCAGACCGGTGCCATCGCCGCCGAAGGCGTAGCGGTATTTACCGGTAAAGGGTACCGGTTCTCCCTTACCCTCTTTATCATAGCGGAAAGGAACAAAATCAGTGGCGCTAAAGCGAATGGCGATATCCAGTCCCGGAGCTTTCGCCCGGATACCGGCAACAATTTCCTGAAGAAAACGGGTGCGGTTTTCCAGGCTGCCGCCATAGCGGCCGGGACGGTCAACGGCACTAAGCAACTCATGACCGATAAATCCGTGGCAGTGTTTTATGTCAACAAAGTCGAACCCCGCTTTCTGTGATAAGACCGAAGCTTTGATGAAATCATCGGCGATGTGAGAAATTTCGGCATCGGTTAAAACCGGATAATCAGGCTTGAGTCCCATTCGTTCATCCAGAAGCGGGTGATGATATACGATTTTAGGCTCGCCGTGGTTGAGGTCGTGCGGATGGGCGACCCTACCGGTGTAAGTCAATTGAATGCCAATCACCAGATCATCGGTGTTGCCAAACCGCTCCTTGTGAGTCTTGACTGTAGCCTCGCGAAGCCTGGCAAGTTCGCCAACAGTAGAATCGAGCATCATCAACTGGTGAGGATTACCTCTGCCTTCCGGATTGATTGCAGTGGCTTCGTTCCAGATTAGCTTGGCGCCGCTCATGCCAAAACGCTGCCATCGCCGGAAGCTCGCCGCAGTAGGATTACCTTCCGAAGTGCCATCGAATCCTTCCATCGGCAGCACGGCGATAGAATTGCCTGCGGTGCGTCCGTTTATTTTCCGGGGCTGTGCCAGGGGTGAACCCGTACCGGATTGGATTTTTTCATCAAAAGGTAATGAAATCTTGAGCGAATTGAGGTATTCTTTGAAATCTGCAGCAGTTTTGAGAGTCGCAATCTTCTTAAACATGGCACTATTGTAGCTCGGTAGCTGCAGGATTGCAAGCGGTGAAAGTGCCGGACAATAGTGCTGCCCAGGAAATCTACTTTTTATCTAAATATGGACGAAATATAGGTGATATAGTAAATGTCTCCTGATTTGTAAGTGGCAACTGCGCCGTATATGCTTTGCGCATTGATAATATTATATTTGTAACTATAATCATTGACACTCCAGATCGTCAGTACGGCGTTAGCTATCTGCTCGACAGTTCCATAACGGACTGCCATGAAAACATCCTGCCAGATTGCCCCCGCTCCGGAGTATACGTATTTACCTTGCGCTGCCATTTCCTGGCTGTTTTGATTTGCCCAACTGTACAGGTTTACACCCCACTGAAGCTCAGGAACACCGTTATCGACTCTTTCCTGATTTATCAGGTCGAATATCCTCTGGCTAATCTCTTCTTCATTGAGTAATGCCGTTCCTTGAACAACAACATCATACTGCTTCTGGAGTTCCTGGAACTGCTTGTTCAAACCGTCGTATTCGGATTTCAGTGCCTGTAATTCGTTGTTCCGGGCGGTATTCTGTCCCTGCAATTGTTCAAATCTCGTATTCAGGTCGGTCAGCTGAGTTTTAAGGATCTGGATTTCAGTAATGCGTGCTTCCTGCTGTTTTTGAAGCGCCGCATATTGCGCACTCAGGTCCTTGTATTGTCCATCGATGGCTGAAGTCTGGTTTAATTTCTGCTGCAGCGCGGCAATCTGTGCAGCGGACTCATTTAACTCGCCCTGAAGTTCCGCCATCTGGCTTTTGGCAGTATTTAGTTCATTCATTGCGGCATCATATTGGCTTTGGGGTACCGAGGGGGTACAACCAATTATATTTAATAAAATAATACCGCTAATGACCGATAGAAGGATGATTCTTGTGATCTTCGTCATCTCAACCTCCCAACATATGAAAGTAAATCTGATGATTATTTATTGGAAGTGGGCTCGGCAGGGATCGGACCTGCGACCAATCGGTTATGAGCCGACCGCTCTAACCACTGAGCTACGAGCCCGCGTGGTGGAGCGGGAGACGGGGTTCGAACCCGCGACAACCTGCTTGGAAGGCAGGCATTCTACCACTGAATTACTCCCGCAGACGTAACTATTTTATCCTCTAATTGATGGCGTGTCAAAGTTACCTGTAACTATTAGCCATTATCTTGTGAAAAGGAAGTTTGGAAGCTATACTGTAGTAAAAGATATTAAACGCCAAGGGAACATCATGACTGAAATTACTCCTTTAAAAATTATTGCGGCAATGCCGGCTTACAACGAAGAAAAATACGTCGGCACGATGGTGCTCAAAGCCAGGAAATATACTGATGAAGTCATCGTGGTGGATGACGGCAGTACCGATGACACTGCGGAAATTGCCAGGCTTGCCGGAGCAACCGCTATCAAGCATGAGAAAAACATGGGTTATGGCGCCACTATCCAGCGTATCATGGCAGAAGCTAAGATGCATAACGCCGATGTGCTGGTCTTGCTAGATGCCGATACCCAGCACGACCCGTCAGAAATCCCGGCGGTCGTGAAACCAATAATCGCAGACGGCTACGATGTCGTTATCGGCTCACGGGAACACAACCACAAGAACACCCCTTTCTACCGGCGCATCGGGCAAAAGGTGCTCAGACACTCTACCCAACTGCTTTCTAACGCGAATCTCTCCGACACTGAATGCGGCTTCAGGGCATTTTCGCGCCGGGCTCTGGAAACTCTCGAATTGAAAGAACGGGGCATGGCAATTTCCGCCGAGACCATTTCCGAAGCTTCGCGTAAGGGATTGAACATCACCGAAGTACCGGTAAACGTGACCTATTCCGAAGACAGCTCGACCCTTAATCCGGTCGCTCACGGGTTACAGGTGCTGGTACGTATTATCGCCATGATTTCAGAAAGAAGACCGCTCTTTTTCTTCGGGATCGGCGGACTTATCGTGATTCTCCTGGGTATGATTGCCGCAGTGAGGGTGCTTAACCTGCTGGCGGAGAGCGGCGTTTTGCCTATCGGGACTGCTTTAGTAGCGCTCTTTTTACTTATCGTGGGTGTATTCAGTATCTTTACCGGTATTATCCTCTACGTTCTGGCGCTGAGGGAACGGCGTCTGGAACAAGCGATAAAAGACAAAGAAAAATAGTCTGGTCGGGGCGAGTGGATTTGAACCACCGACCTCAGCGTCCCAAACGCTGCGCGCTAACCAAACTGCGCTACGCCCCGCAATTTGCAGTATAGCAAAGCTCTACCGAGGTGTAAACCGCAGTTTAGCGGCAATCCGGGCAGCACTCGTAATCGGTCAGCGGCGTGCCGGACTTTTTCGCAATAAATTCTATCTGCTTTTCCGGTGCCCAGAACTTCCCGCAAGTCTTGCATTTCTTCAACTTGAACTGCACTTTTTTCATCTCGGGGTTGGGCATGACCAGGACTCTTTTGCCGCCCTTGTCTTCCATCGAGATAGCATTTACCGGGCAGATATAAGCACAGGAGCCACAGCCTATGCAGGCATCTGATTGCAGGTAGAACGGGCTGGCGACCTGGCGGTCGACGCCGCGATTGACCAGGCTGATGGCGGAAGCGCCCACTACTTCCTGGCAGGCGCGGACGCAAAGACCGCAGAGCACGCATTTTTCCTTGGCGCGTTCGGCGAACGGCGATTCGGTCACGCCCATTTGCTTCGCCATTTCTTTCACTTCTTTGACTTCAGAACAGCGCGCCAGCAGCAGGGACATGAGCATCTTGCGGTCGCGGACGATACGCTCCGAAGTCGTCTGTACGATCATACCCTCTTCTACCGGGTACAGGCAGGAAGTAACCAGCCGTTTCCTGCCGTCCGCACGGGTTATCTCAACGATGCATAAGCGGCAGGCGCCGTACGGGCTGATGGATTCGGTGGCACACAGCGTCGGAATATTAATACCGACATCACGCGCAACCTCGAGTATGGTCTTACCCTCTTCCGCTTGAAGCTTCCGTCCGTCAATCGTCAAACTTACCATATTCTTCTACCTTTAATTATTCGATTTCTATCGCCTCAAGGCGGCAGACGTCAAAGCAGGCTCCGCACCTGATACACTTGGACTCATCCAGAATCACCGGCTTGCCTTTATCGACAAAGGTAATCGCCTGTTCCGGACAACCCTTGATGCAAAGCTTGCAGCCTTTGCATTTATCCTGGCTGATTTTGTAGGTGATCAACTTCTTGCAAACGCCGGCGGGGCATTTATGTTCTTTAATGTGAGCGATGTATTCTTCCCTGAAATAGCGGATGGTGCTCATGACCGGGTTGGGCGCAGTCGACCCGAGCGCGCACAGCGAGGCATCAACCATTACTGCGGATAAGTCTTCCAGCAGCTTGATGTCGCTTTCTTTACCCTTGCCTTCGGTAATATCGGTCAGAATACTCTTCATCTGGCGCAAACCCTCTCGGCAGGGCAAACACTTACCGCAGGACTCCCCTTCCAGGAAGGTTACGAAGTACTTTGCCATGTCCACCATGCAGGTGGTCTGGTCCATAACAATCATCGCGCCCGAGCCCATCATCGAACCGGCTTTAGTCAGGGCATCAAAGTCAATCGGAAGGTCGAGCAGGCTTTCCGGAATCATACCGCCGGAAGGACCGCCGGTCTGCACCGCTTTGAATTTCTTGCCTTTGGGAATACCGCCGCCAATCTTGTATACAATATCGCGGACGCTGGTGCCCATCGGTACTTCCACCAGACCGGTGTTATTGATTTTTCCGACCAGCGAGAAAATCTTGGTGCCTTTGCTGCCGGCAGTGCCAATATTGGCAAACCAGTCAGCGCCTTTGTTGATGATAATGGGAATGTTCGCCCAGGTTTCCACGTTATTAAGGTTGGTCGGTTTTCCCCAGAGTCCCTGTTCCGCCAGGTGAATATACTTGGCGCGCGGCTCGCCGACGCTCCCCTCCAAAGATGCAACCAGCGCGGTGGACTCGCCGCAAACGAAGGCGCCGCCGCCCCGGTTTATCCGGATATGGAAGCTGAAACCGGAACCGAGAATATTATCGCCGAGCAGTCCGAGTGCCTCCGCCTGTTCCAGGGCTAGAGTTGCGTTGTAAACCGCCAGCGGATATTCGTTACGGATATAGATAAAACCCTGGTTGCTCCCGATGGCATAAGCACCGATTAGCATACCTTCCAGCACACTGTGCGGATTGCCTTCCATAATGCTGCGGTCCATATAAGCGCCGGGGTCGCCTTCATCGGAGTTGCAAATGACATACTTGGTATCGCCGTGGGCTTTGCGAGTCGTTTCCCATTTTTGACCGGTGGGAAAACCTGCTCCTCCCCTGCCGCGCAACCCGGACTTTTTGACGTCACTGATAATTTGCTCCGGCGCGATTTTGCCGGAGAGTATTTTTGCCAGTGCGGAGTAACCACCTACCGCCATGTAGTCTTCAATGCTGGTGGGGTCAATGGCTCCGTTATTTCCGAACACCAGGCGCATCTGGTGCTTATAGAACGGCACCTCATGTTCGTAGGTTACTTTTTTCTTCGTCTCAGGGCCGGTATAAAGCAGGCGTTCAACGAGGTTTCCTTTTGCG
>JAQTVW010000091.1 GCA_028706655.1 Dehalococcoidales bacterium
GGCGGTGCCCTTGCCGGGATAAACATGCCCGGCCGGCTCGGATGAGTGGGTCAGCAGAATGAGGTGGTGCTTTTGCAGGGTTTCAATAAAGGGCTGTGCAGCTTCAGCGGCAAGGTCGAGCGGCTGGAGATCGGGTCGCAGTTCGCCGATGCCGCGTGCGCCGCCTTTAACGCAGCGCTCAATTTCCTTGACCGCGGCTGCCATGTTCTGTGGGGGAATGCCGGTAAATCCGACCAGCCGGCGGGGAAATCGCGCCACAGATTCCAGGATGTAGTCGTTGGTCTCAAGGCAAAGCTCACGGGTTGCCCAGCCGTAACCGGTAATGATAGCGGTGTCCACGCCGTCTTCGTCCATGCCGGCGATGAGTTCATCAGCCGTGGCGATACGGGCTTTGGGGTCGGCAAAAAGCTCAGAAAAGACTTTATCGCGGGCGGCGTACCTGTCACGCTCCTCCCGGAACCAGGGAGGAAAAACGTGACAGTGGCTATCAATGACCATCGCCGCTCAATTATGCTGCGAAGAGCGTTATGACTTCTCTTTCTTGGGTGGGGCGGCTTCTGCTCCCGCTGCCGGGGCGGCTGCGCCAGCTTCTCCCGCCGGTGCGCCCTCTGCTGCCGCTTCGCCCTCTGCCGGTACTGCCTCGGCTGCTGCCTTGATCGGTACTTCTTCCCTCACGATAATCTCGCTGACCTTGACCAGCATCTGCTCGGGGTCGGCAAAGACCTTGATTTCGGGATCGAGGATGATATTCTTGACGAAGAGGGACTGGTCCAGTTCCACCAGCGGACTCAGGTCTACTTCTATTTGGTTGGGCAGTTTTTCCGGCAGGCACTCAATGGAAAGGGTGTCCAGACCGCGGATGATGATGCGTCCCTTGCCCTTCATGGCAGGAGCTTCGCCGACGAAGACGATAGGCACATCGACCTTGATGGTCTGTCCCTTCTTTACCTGGTAAAGGTCGACATGGAGGAGTTCTTTACCGAAGACATCCTTCTGGACCTCGCGGATGAAGACCGTCTTGGCTTCCTTGTCCTTATCAACGGTGAGGGTAATCGGGCGGGTCAAACCAGCCCGGGAAATGATATGAATGATCTGAGCGGTATCGCACTGTAATGTCAGCGATTCGATGCCGCTGCCGAAAACATGGATGGGGGTGATGCCCTGGCGGCGCAGAAATCGCACCTTTTTTCTGAGTATTTCTCTCTGGGTCGCTTTAAGTGACAATTTTTCCATTGCAAGCTCCTTTCGCCAAAGTACATTTAATCACATTTGATGACTAAAAATCAATGTTGGCTATGAGAAAACGGTTGTGAAGATGAAAAATCCCGCTGTTCGTCCTCATGGGGAAGGGATTTCGGGTAGACTTCCCTGTGAAAACTATTGTATAATCATCTGTTCAGTTTTAAGGAATTAGTGATGCCGTCAACGGAACCGTTAAAGTCAGCCTCGGCAGGAATTGTCAAAGCCGGGGCTTTTTTATCCGCAGATAAATCGGACTCACCATCTATCGCCGAAATGCAGGACCTGGCGAAACACCTGCGCCGCCATATCGTCACGATGATTGGCAAAGCGGGCAGCGGGCATCCCGGCGGTTCCCTTTCCGCCGTGGAAATCCTTTCAACCCTGTATTTCAAAGTCATGCGCCATAATCCCGCCGATATCCGCTGGGCAGACCGCGACCGGTTCATCCTGAGCAAAGGTCATGCTGCGCCGGTGCTCTATACCGTGCTGGCGGAATGCGGCTATTTTCCCCTCGCGGAACTGGACACGCTGCGCCAGATAGGCAGCCGGTTGCAGGGTCACGCCGACCATAACGTGACTCCCGGCGTGGAGATGTCCTCCGGCAGCCTGGGACAGGGCTTGTCTTTCGGTATCGGCGTAGCGCTCGCGGCAAGGATGGATAAAAAGGACTATCGCACCTTCGTGCTGCTGGGCGATGGCGAATGTGACGAAGGACAGGTCTGGGAAGCCGCCATGGCGGCAGCACACTACCGTCTGGACAACCTGACGGCGGTTGTGGACAATAACGGACTGCAGATTGACGGCTGCAACTGCGATATCATGGCGATTGAGCCGTTCGGGGATAAATGGCGGGCTTTCGGCTGGCATGTCATCGAGATTGACGGGCATGATTATCCTCAACTGCTCAAAGCCTTTGATGAAGCAAAAAAGACCAAAAGTCAACCGACGGTCGTTATCGCTCATACCATCAAAGGCAAGGGCGTGAGCTTCATGGCAGGCAATGTTGATTTCCACGGGAAAGCCCCTACGCCTGCCGAAGTGGAAAAAGCATTAAAGGAACTGGCGTAAAATGGTTCAGGAAGCCTCGCAGCGGGAAGCCTACGGCCAGGCATTACTTGAGATGGGGAAGACCAACCCCGATATCGTGGTGCTGGACGCCGATTTGTGCAAGTCCACGATGACCTTCCATTTCGCCGCCGCTTATCCGGGTCGCGCCTTCGATGTCGGCATCGCTGAGCAGAATATGATCGGCATCGCCGCCGGGCTGGCGGCATCCGGCAAGATTCCCTTTGCCAGCACTTTTGCCGTGTTCCTGCCGGGGCGCTGCTTCGACCAGGTTCGCATGTCGGTTGCCCAGCCGCGACTCAATGTTAAACTCGTAGTGACGCATGGCGGCATCAGTGTCGGTGAAGACGGCGCTTCACACCAGGCGATTGAAGATATCTCGTTGATGACTTCGATGCCTGGATTTACCGTGATTGTTCCCGCGGATGCGATGGAAGCGGTGCAGGCGGTCAAAGCCGCTGCCGCAGCGGTCGGTCCTTATTATATCCGGCTCGGGCGACCCAAGCTGCCGGTGGTCTGCCCCGAAGATTATAAATTCGTCGTCGGCAAAGCGGCGGTAATGCGCAAAGGCAGCGATGCTACAATTATGGCAGATGGCATCATGGTGGCGGGAGCGCTCGAAGCGGCAGACCTGCTCAAGAAAGAACGAATCAACTGCCGGGTGCTCAACATGGCGACACTCAAGCCCATCGATGAAGCGGCGATTATCAGCGCAGCGGCGGACACCGGCGCCATCGTGACCGCGGAAGAACACCTGGAGCAGGGCGGGCTGGGCAGCGCCGTAGCGCGGGTACTGGTAAAAAATCATCCTGTGCCGATGGAATTTATTTCCATGGACGATACCTATGGGCAATCAGGCAAGCCCGCGGAACTGCTGCAGAAGTACGGACTGACGGCGAACGACATCGCTAACGCGGTGCGCAAGGTAATCAAGAGAAAACCCTAGTCCAGGAAGTTTATCTTCGCCGAAGGTCTCCCCTCGGCTTCAAACGTTATCCCCGCATCTTTGAACAGGCTCATAAAAGAATCGTCTGCGTATTTTCCGAAGGTGACATAACGCTTGATACGGGCGTTGACCAGCATCTTGGCGCAGAGCACGCACGGCGAATGGGTGCAATAAATAGTGCTGTCTTCTAAACTGACCCCATGCAGGCTCGCCTGAATGATAGCATTCTGCTCGGCGTGGATGCCGCGGCAGATTTCGTGCCTTGTGCCGGAGGGAATCTTGAGCTCATCGCGCAGGCAGCCAAGCTCCAGACAGTCCTTCGCCCCGGCAGGCGCGCCGTTATAACCGGTCGATAGGATATGCTTGTCCCGCACAGCAACCGCGCCGACATGGTGGCGCCGGCAGGTCGCCCGCTCGGCGACCACCGAAGCAATCTTTAGAAAATATTCATCGATAGTGGGGCGGATGATTTCAGTCATTTGAGTTGCGCGATTATCCTTTCCGTTTCTTTTTGCAGCACCGTCACCGCGGAATCATTGCGAATAACAAAGTCCGCCATTGCGATAGGTCCGCCCTTGTTCAGATTTTCGATTTCCGCACGGTCGCGGCTGGCGGCTTCTTCTTGGGTCAGGGGACGGTGGGGACGGGAAGCAAGTCTCCGGTATCTTGTTGCCGGTGACGTCGCTACCGCAATCAGGGTGAACTTATCGCCGAAATGGTCTTTCAGCAGCTTGTATTCCTCCCAGGAATAGAGCCCGTCCGCGACGACATTAGATTTTTTCAGGGCTGCTTCTATCCTGGGCAGGCTGAGTTTTGCGTAGGCTGCCATACCGTGCTCTTTGCGCAGGGCTTCCCGCACGGCGCGCTCGTTCTGCTCGTTCAATGGCAGACCGCGCCTGCGCAGTTCTTCATCCGTAATATCACCGAAGCGGACTCGGGCATAACCATGCGCTTCAAAAACTCGGGCGGCTTCTGATTTGCCGGAGCCTGCCATACCTACGATTGCGACAACTTTCACAATGCTCATATTATAGTTTAGGCAAGGCAGGTTGCACAAATATATTTCTGCCATTTGGATGAACACATTCGCTTCGCTCAGTGTAAAACTCCGTGACGAAGCAATCTGATAAACTCCTGCCATTATCAGGCTTATATAATCCTTCGCCCGAAAGGTTGATTTCTCTTAAACGATAGTTTAGGATTAATTAGTTATTTTAAGTAACAGTAAACCTGCTTGAGAAAGACGACCTCTTGAACAATAATATTTCTTCTCTATCAACTGAAGGCAGAGAACCCCGGTTTTTCTACGGCTATATTATCATCCTGGCTTCATTTCTTATTTTGATGATAGCTTTTGGAGCCCAATACAGCTTTGGCGTCTTCTTTAAGCCCGTCTTAAACGAATTTGATTGGTCAAGAGCCGCCACTTCAGGCGCCTACTCATTAAATACGGTTCTCAATGGGGTTTTTGGTATTATTACCGGAAAATTAAGCGACAGGTTTGGCTCCAGGTTAGTCGTCACGGTTTGTGGCTTTCTAATTGGTCTGGGGTATCTGCTTATGTCGCAGATTAGTGCTGTCTGGCAGATGTATTTATGCTATGGTGTATTAATAAGTATGGGTATGGCAGGCATGTGGGTCCCATTGCTGTCTACCGTAGCGCGATGGTTTGTCAAGAGAAGAGGGCTGGCAAGTGGTATTGTTGTGTCAGGAACCGGACTGGGTACGGTAATCATGCCGCCTCTGGCAAATCATCTCATCTCCAGCTATAACTGGCGCACTTCTTACATGATTATCGGTTTAGTTGCCCTGATTGTAATAATCATTTCGGCACAATTTCTCAGGCGTGAATCGGTTCAGAAAGGGGCGCCAACTCATCGTGCTGATTCGGTTAAGACGGAGAGTCCGCAGTTGACTGTCCATGGGATTCCCATTAAGGCAGCGGTTCGCACCGGTCAATTCGGCATAATCTGCGTAATAGGCTTTTGTGCTTATTTCTGTTTACAAACTGTGATGGTCCATATTGTCCCTCATGCTACCGATATCGGGGTTTCAGCGGCAGCGGCAGCTACTATTTTGTCCGCTTTCGGTGTTTTGAGTATCGGCGGCAAGCTTGTCCTCGGTGGAATTATAGACAGGATTGGCAGCAAGCGAGTTGCGACTATTGTTTTTGCTCTTATGGCGCTGTCTTTTCTGTGGCTTCTGATGGCTAAAGAGCTATGGATGCTCTACTGTTTTGCAGTTGTCTTTGGTGTTGGTTTTGGGGGTTTTGCTGTGGTGCAGTCACCCATGATAGCTGAATATTTTGGGTTGAGAGAACACGGGGCTATCTTCGGATTAGTCAGTTTTGCTAATAGTATTGGAAGCGCTGCCGGTCCTCTAGCGGCCGGGGGTACATTTGATATCAGCGGCAGCTATTACGGGGTTTTCTTGCTTTGCACAGTGCTGGGTGTGGCGGGTCTGATAGTTTCGATATTACTTACGACTGCCCGTAAGTAGGATTTGGGTTATCAATCCGGTATAGTGCGCAATTCGTCTCATACACTATCCGCTGTTTGGGGAATGGACATAAGGTGGTGCTCAATACTCTATCACCGGAGATGTAACAAGCAGTGCAATATTGGACTACGTGGCAGAAATCGCCTGCATGGATTCTTTGGACAATAGGGCAAATCGCTGTAAAACTGTAAGGTTCTTGCAACTTTTCGTAGTTCCATTAGGCACTATCTCCCGTAGGGGTTAGCGGCTTAACTATCGGCTCTTTTTCTACCCCTACTATTTCAGCCCATGTCCGCTTGTCACACTTCAGTCCAGCGGCTTCAGCGGGCGGTCTGTTATCAAGGCTCATGTGCGGTCTGAAAAAGTTGTAGTGGACTAACCAACCATCGGTAAACCTTTGCAAGGTGCTTCTGTTCTTTTGAGCACGCATGACCTTTGTACGTTCTTTAAGTGAGCCGTGAAAGCGTTCTATCAGGTTGTTGTCATTCCTTACTTCAAAGGCACTCGTATGCTTGTGTATTGTTTCTGAGCCGTAAGCCCGTTCTATGCCTTCTATGTAGGACTTCAGATGGTCTGTTACAACTACCTTTGGAGTTTTACCAGCACGCTTTTGCGCCTTCTCCATAAGTATTCTGGCATCCTCTAATCCTCTGGTAGTCGCAAGGTGAGATGCCAGCAGGAAACGGGTCTTAGCGTCTATAATATCCCAGAACACTACCCATTTAGCCTTGCGGCTCTTGGAGTAGGGATTAACGATTTCGGGGTCTCCCTTTCGCTTCTTGTCCACTCGTACGAAGGTCTCATCGGCTATCCAGGTATTGCCTACATTCGGCTTAAGGTCTTTGGTAGCTTTGACAGCATCGGCGGTATACTTGTTTACCCACTTGATAATAGCCGTGTGTGAAATACCTTCATTCGTTCTCTGGTCAATATCGGCTTCAATGTCATGGAATGATGCACCGTTGTAAAACTGGTTAAGTGCACCGGCAATAAAAGACGGCGACACCCTGCCATGAGGTAAGGCATCCGTGTCGGTAAACTTGGTGCGGCAATCATCGCAGTAGTAATTCTGAATACCCTTATATGTTCCAAACTTGCGGGTGTGCTGACTACCACAAAACTTACAGGCTGTCTTTCGTATGGCAGGTGATAGTGAGATAGTATCCCTAACGCCAAGAGGTTCAGAGTGACCACCTGCTACGCCTGACCTTGTGCCAGACTTGCCGATATAGCGGATATGCTTCTGCCTGATTTTACCGTTCTCATTAACAGACTTAACTTCGTAGTCATACCAGTTACCCGAATGTGGCGGTATCTCTTTTGAACGTATAAATGCCATAAGTACCTCACATCACATATTTTGTATAGATTCTTCAGCATATTTAATCAATTGATTAACTACCTGTTCTCTTTGTGGCTTAAAATCATTCAGTATTTTTGTTGTGGTTTCTGAAAATTTTACGTTGTTTCGGAAAAAAAGTTGACGTTGTATACCCTGACAACAATACCATAGAT
>JAQTVW010000092.1 GCA_028706655.1 Dehalococcoidales bacterium
GCCAATTTGGGCGGCTCTGCCCTGGACAATGAAGAGTGCTACCTGTTATCGAAGCTGACCCGCGCGCTCGGCATTGTCTACCTGGAGCACCACGCCCGCATATGACATTCCCCCACTGTCGCCAGTTTGGCGGAAAGTTTCGGGCGCGGCGTCATGACCAACCACTGGAATGATATCGCTAATAGCGATTGCATCATGGCAATCGGCTCCAATCCGGCAGAAAATCACCCGGCAGCTTTTGCCTATATCACCACGGCTCAAGAACGGGGCGGCAAGCTCATCAGCATCGACCCCAGGTTCACACGTACCTCAGCCAAAGCGGACCTCTACGCTCAACTGCGGTCAGGAACGGACATCGCCTTTATCAACGGCATAATTAAATATGTCCTCGATGATATGGAGAAAAACCCGGCGAACTACAACCTGACCTACGTTCAGGAGTATACCAATGCTGCCTTCCTTATCGTGCCGGGCTTCAAGGGTCCCGGTGAACTGGAGGGACTGTTTGCCGATTATCTCGGCGGGCTGAATGAGACCGATGGCACAAAGCGGGACTACAAGCGGACGACGGCGCTTTTCAACTGGCAAAAAATCCCGGAAAACTGGAGCTACCAGCTGGATGCGGATGGTAAGGTAAAGAAGGATGCTACCCTTAAAGACCCCAACTGCGTCTTCCAGCTCATGAAGAAACATTTCGCCCGCTATACTCCGGGGACGGTCAACAAAATCTGTGGCACGCCGGTGGACATCTTTTTGCAGGTTTGCAAGATGTACGCTGCTACCGGACAGGCAGGCAAGGCAGGCACGATACTCTATGCGATGGGCACTACTCAGCATACCGTCGGCGCGCAGAACATCCGCGCTTATGCCATACTTCAACTGCTGCTGGGCAATATCGGCATTGCCGGAGGCGGCATCAATGCCATGAGGGGCGAGTCCAACGTGCAAGGATCGACCGACCAGGCGCTGCTTTTCCATATTCTTCCCGGCTACCTGCCCATGTTCGAAAACAGGGATACCGCACTTGATAAATATATTGCGAGGGTGACTCCCAAGACTGTCGAACCATTGAGCACTAACTGGTGGCAGAACCGTCCCAAGTATATCGTGAGCCTGCTTAAAGCATGGTACGGTAATGCCGCTACTAAAGAAAACCAATTCGGCTACCATTACCTCCCCAAGATTGAATATATCCCGGAACAGGTCAAAACCAAAAACTATTCGCATATCGCGCTTTTTGAAGCGATGAGCAGCCGGATTATCAAGGGACTCATGTGCTGGGGGCAAAACCCGGCGGTAGGCGGTCCCGACGCCAACCTGGAACGCGCGGCGTTGGAGAAACTGGACTGGCTGCTGGTGACCGATATGTGGCAGACGGAGACCGCCAATTTCTGGAAGCGCCCCGGAGCGAATCCGGCGGACATCAAGACCGAGGTCTTCCTGTTCCCGGCGCTCAACTCATATGAGAAAGAGGGCAGCGTTACCAACAGCGGGCGCTGGGTGCAGTGGCGCTATAAGGGCGCAAACGGACCCGGAGAAGCCGAAGATGACCTCTGGATGATGGACCGGATTTATCAGCGGCTCAAGGCGCTCTACGTCAAAGAAGGCGGCCCCAATGCCGAAGCCATCACCAAACTGTCCTGGAACTACGGAGCAGAGCATCCTGAACCCTATAATGTGGCTAAAGAGATGAACGGCTACGATTTGACCACCGGCAAGCTTATGGACAGCTTCGCCAATCTTAAAGACGATGGCACGACCTCATGCGGCAACTGGGTGTACTGCAACTGCTATGTCGAACCGGACAAAGAACCCACAGCCCCCATCCCGGGCAACCGCGCCAGCCGCCGCAATGCCGCGCCGGACCAGTTCAATATCGGCATGTATCCCTCCTGGGCGTGGTGCTGGCCGCTCAACCGCCGCATCGTCTATAACCGCGCCTCGGTAGACCTTGACGGCAATCCCTGGGACAAAGAACATCCGGTCATCAAGTGGAACCCTGCCAAGGGGACTACCGGCGGCTGGGACGGTGATGTCCCTGATGGCGCCGCCGCGCCGATGAGCAAAGGTGGAGGCTTGCCATTCATTATGTCCGTGGAAGGGCGTGCCCGCCTCTTCGGTCCCGGCATGATTGAAGGACCGCTTCCCGAACATTACGAGCCGTGGGAAGCGCCGGTACAAAATATCATCTCCAGACAGCAAAACAATCCTGCATCCAAGATATGGCGGCCTGAAGAGCAAGGCAAAGCGGATAAATTTCCGATTGTCTGTTCGACTTACCGGGTCTGCGAGCACTGGCAGGGCGGGCAGATGACGCGTAACAATCCCTGGCTGATTGAAATGCAGCCGGAGCCTTTCGTCGAAATGAGCGAAGAGCTTGCCGCCGAAAAAGGCATTGTCAACGGTGCCAGAGTCATCGTGGAATCAGCACGGGGACAGGTGACGGTGGTGGCGGTCGTTACCAAACGGTACAAGCCGCTGCAGATGAACGGGCGTAAGGTACACCAGGTAGGATTACCCTGGCACTGGGGATATACCGGTCTTTCTACCGGTCATAGTGCCAATGTATTGACGCCGCATGTTGGTGATGCCAACACCATGATACCGGAATATAAGGCGTTTCTGGTCGACGTGCGCCGGGCTTAGGGGAGGAGACGATGGCAGAGAAAGCGATTTTGTATGATGCCACCAAATGTACCGCCTGCCGGGGGTGCCAGGCGGCTTGCAAGCAATGGAACGAAAACAGCGAGTTTATTCCCGATATAGAAAACGGCGTGCCGGTAGCCAATCGCGGCAGTTATGAAAATCCGCCGGACCTTTCTCCGACCACCTGGCTGAAGATCGAATTCCGCGAGCAGGAAACCGGAGGAAAGCTGAGGTGGCTTTTCAACCGCCGCGCCTGCATGCACTGTACCGAGGCAAGTTGTATCAATGTGTGCCCCAATGGCTCGGTGTTTCGTAATGAGATGGGTTTCGTCTCCTTTAACAAAGACACCTGTACCGGCTGCGGTTATTGTAAAGATTTTTGTCCTTTCGATGTGCCGCGTCTAAACCGTGGTGTCCTGGGGGCGGCGAAGATGGACAAATGCACCCTCTGCACCAGTCCCGGTCTGGATCGTATAGGGGCCGGGCAGGAGCCCGCCTGCGTGAAGACCTGCCCGACGGATGCGCTGGTATTCGGCGACCGCGAACGGCTGGTAATCGAAGGTAAAAAACGGGTAGAGTCTCTCCAGTATAAAGGCTATCAGAATGCTTATTTTTACGGAGATATAGAGCTGGGCGGATTGCATGTCATGTACGTGCTGGAAGAGTCACCGCAGGCCTATGGGCTGCCGGTCTCACCCACAGTACCGCTTGCTGCGACCGCATGGCAGGATGTCTTAAAACCGGTCGGCTGGCTGGCAGGCGGACTGACAGTAGCAGGTCTGGCGTTAAATTATATGATAGCACGGAAAGCTAAAATCGCCGGCGAGATTACCGCCAGGAAGGAGGAGTAGCATGGAAGGAGATGTTGAACGCTACCGGAAACCGACGCGCATTTTGCACTGGTTCCATACCGGTGCTTTTATCACCCTGTTCCTGACGGGTCTTATTCTCTATGTGCCCCCTTTAGCCATTATTGCGCAGGATAGCTGGACGCGTATTATCCACCGCATCGCGGCAGTGATTTTCATCATTGGTCCTTTGCTTTACCTGGTGTTCAACTATAAGGCTGCCCTGAAGGGCATCACCGAGGCGTTCCACTGGGGACAGGAAGATCTGGGCTGGCTGCTGGCAGCGCCGCGTTATTATTTCCTCAATGACGAAGAAGCGATGCCGCCCCAGGGTCACATGAACACCGGGCAAAAGATGTGGTGGTTGATGGTAATCGTCTTCAGTGCGGTCTTTGTGGTCACCGGAATTGTCATGGCGTTTTTAAAGACTGTCGCCCCCGCTGTCATCCTGCAGTGGAGCGTTGTGCTGCATGACATCGCCTTTATCGCCACCGGAGCCATGTTCTTCGTCCATGTTTATCTCTCGGTAATCCATCCCCTCATGCGCCCCCTGCGCACCGGAGCCTGGAGTTCGATGGCGCGGGGCAAGGTGTCGGTCGAGTATGCCCGGTCGCACCATGCTAAATGGTATCAGGAAATCGCTTCCGGGCAAGACGAGCCGGGCAAGTGAACGCCGATACCGCCGTCCTGAGCGTCCTGGCGGAATGGGAAAAGAAAGAAGGCACTCTGTCTGAGGCGCTGGCATTACAGAAAAGATTGCTGGTCATCCGGACAGAAATAAAATCCCGGATTAAACCAGCGCCTGTCGGCGATGCCGCCGCCCGCGCCAGACTGCAAGATGGTCGCCCGATAATCGAGTTCGATGACCTTGATGCCAATCATCTGGTTCTGAAAGAGTCACTGGAGAGAGTTATTGCGTTATTCAGGGAATTTTCCGGTGAGGTGCCGGAGAGTCTCACCAATCTGATTAACCGCCCCGACCTTGTGAATACATCGGCCAGAGCATGGTTTGAAAGCAAACTTTTACCTTTTCCGCCGGGAGAAAACAGCATCGCCGCTATGGTGCTTCATGCCGCGCTTAAACCCTTTCTTACAGGCTGTTCTGATGTGCTTTCTGACATGGTGAATCAGGAACAATGGAAACGGGGGTATTGCCCGGTCTGCGGCGGCGCCCCTGATTTTGCTTTTTTGGATAAGGAGCGGGGGGCAAGGTGGCTGCTCTGTTCCCGGTGTGATATGGAGTGGCTCTTCCAGCGCCTGGAATGCCCCGTCTGCGGGAATCAGGACCAGAAAACACTGGCTTACTTTACCGGAGAGGGGGATAACTATCGAGTGTACGTCTGTGAGAAATGCAAGCGCTATCTGAAAGCCATAGACCTGCGCCAGGCACAGGTTGATATCCTGCTGCCGCTGGAGCGGTTGATTACCACCGACCTTGATGTCCAGGCGCAGGCGATGGGGTACATCCCCTGCACAGCACAAATGATTGGAGACAGATTAGAAAAGCGGATTCACTGAACGTGACCGATTGTGATATGCCTTCTCTCAAAAAAACTAGCGGTTATTGCTGGCGGCTCTTCTCTTGTAATAGTCAATGAGTTTTGCTGTGCTTCTCGCTGCTCTCTCAACGGTAGGGAAAACCGGAATATTTGCCGCGAGTAGTTTTTCTCTGGCTTCACTCAACATGCGCCAATGCCAGTGGTCGTAGTTATTGATACTCGCTCCTTTTTCGCCGGCTACTCCGAGGAGTGGTTTTCGGTACCTTTTCTTGATATCAACATAACCTTCTACATCGGTTCTCATCAGTGAAATCATGCCGTCCGGACTAAAGGGAGCATCTTCATTGACTATCCCCATGAGGAGGTCAAAGTCTTTGCTCTCTGCCATCATCTCCAAAAGCTGGATATTGGTGGTGAACTCGGCCAGAATCGAGGCGTCTATCGGATTGTTAATCCAGTCCCATATCGGGATGCCGCGGTCCTTCAATTCATTCCTGAACTCCGGGGAAAGAGGCATCACGTTCAGTCCCGATTCCTCACACTGGTCAGCCGCCAGGACACTGGGTCCGCCGCCAACTCCAACGATACCTACCCTGTTGTTCTTAATCGCAGGCAGGAAACAGAAAGAAACCGCCATATCAATCATTTCGTCAAAATCCCTAACAGCAACAGCTCCAGCCTGGTTCACCATCGTCTCCCATGTTTTCCGGGAGCTGACTAACGCGGCGGTGTGGGAATTAGCCATCCTCATTCCTGCCGCTCCCCGGCCGCCTTTCAAGACAATAGTGGGCTTGCTGAGGGCTGCCTGACGAAGAGAACGGAATAACCTCAGCCCGTCCTTGGTTCCTTCGAGATAGATTAATATTACCTTCGTTTCCGGGTCTTGAGCAAAATAATCCAGATAATCACATTCATTGAAGTCCAGCGCGTTTCCGTAACTTATCACCTTGCTGAACCGGATGCCGCGCGGTGCAGCTGATTGCACAAGATAAGTGGCGCCGCCACCACTCTGAGAAGCCATCCCCACTGTCCCGGAGTCTTTCGGGAAGTCATAACCGAACGAAATCCCTTCTCCGGGGTAATATAAACCCAGACAATTGGGACCGATGAGCCGAATGCCTGCTCTTTGCGCCTGTTGCAAAATAGCTTGCTCCAATCCGGTCGCATCCTGCCGCCCGGTTTCACTAAAACGGCCGGTAAAGAGATGAACGCACTTTACTCCTTTTTGCGCGCAATCCTGAAGCACATCCAGAACCCGGACGGCAGGGATAGCGCAAATGACATAATCGATGGAATCCGGTATTTCTCTCAGGCTGGCATAAGCTCTTGTTCCCAGAATTTCTGAGAGACGAGGGTTCACCGGATAGATCCGTCCCCGATATCCATAGTCAAAAAGAAGACGTGTGAAATTATACCCTTGGGATTTGGGATTATCGGAAGCTCCGACGATGGCAATTGATTTGGGGTGCAGTATTTCTGACAAGGAGCGGGCGGACATCGAGACACCTCTCTTCTCATACATGCCAAAGAATTACGCTGCCGCTATCCGGTGAATCGGCATAACATTCGGTGGTAGTATACATGCTTCTTTTCTGCTAATCAATAATTTATCAACAAAATGGAATATTATGGCGAAACAAATAAACCCGTCAAATTATAGAGGTAGGGAAAAGCGGTGATGAGAAAACAAGAAGAAGTAAATCTACTCGGACTTTAAAAGATGAAATCGACTGCAAAGGACAGACGGAAATCAGCAAAATTTAATGGATGCGGACAAACGAAAGGGAGGCTATTTTCTTTTGTCCTTGCCGGAGTTATTGTCCTGCCCCGGGCTGTTACCCTGATTCGAGTTGTTGCCCTGACCGGAGTTATTGTCTTTGCCGGAGCTATTGCCCTGCCCCGGGCTGTTGTCTTGCCCCGGACTGGTGCCCTGATTCGAATTATTGTCCTGACCGGAGTTATTGTCCTTGCCGGAGTTATTGTCCTGCCCCGGGCTGTTGTCTTGCCCCGGACTGGTGCCCTGATTTGAATTATTGTCCTGACCCGAATTATCGTCTTTGCCGGAGTTATTGCCCTGCCCCGGGCTGTTGTCTTGCCCCGGACTGGTGCCCTGATTTGAATTATTGTCCTGACCCGAATTATTGTCTTTGCCGGAGGTATTGCCCTGCCCCGGGCTGTTGTCTTGCCCCGGACTGGTGCCC